>CAIYVC010000124.1 GCA_903929535.1 uncultured Caulobacteraceae bacterium
CGCCATCCACATCAAGCCCCACAGGCTCGCCACGATCGGCGGCCAGGAGGCCAGGAAGCCTTCGGGGAACGGCGCGTGCCAGCCGCCGAAGAACAGCACCGACATCAGCGCGCACATCAGGACGATGTTGGAATACTCGGCCAGCATCAGCAGCAGGTAGGCGGTGGAGGAATATTCCACCTGATAGCCGGCCACGAGTTCGGATTCGGCTTCCGGAAGGTCGAACGGCGGGCGGTTAGTCTCGGCCAGGAAGGAGATGAAGAACATCACCATCATGGGGAACATGACCACGATCGTCGGGAAGGCGAAGGCGTGCCAATGCCAGAAGCCGCCGTCCTGGTGATTGACGATGGTCGACAGGTTCATCGAGCCGCACAGCAGGATGACCGTGATCAGGATGAAGCCGATGGAGACCTCGTAAGACACCATCTGCGCCGCCGAGCGCAGGGCGCCCAGGAAGGGATACTTCGAGTTGGACGCCCAGCCGCCCATGATGATGCCGTAGACGCCCAGCGACGACACCGCGAGCATGTAGAGCACGCCGACGTTGATGTTGGACACCGTCCAGCCCGGCGCGAACGGGATTACCGCCCAGCCGCCGAAGGCGAACACCACGCTGATGATCGGGGCCAGCAGGAAGACCGCCTTATCGGCGCCCGCCGGGATGATCAGCTCCTTGAACACGAACTTCAGAAGGTCGGCGAAGGATTGCAGCAGGCCGAACGGACCCACCACGTTGGGGCCCTTGCGCCACTGAACCGCCGCCCAGACCTTCCGGTCGAACAGGATCAGGAACGCCACCGAGATCAGGACGCAGACCGTCACCACCAGGATCTGACCGAGGGTCAGAAGGCCCCAGATCAGCGGGGTCGTGAATGCAATGCCGCCAGAGGTCATCATCTACTCCGCGGCGACCGGCTGGGCGCGCAGCGAGGCGGCCAGGGCGGAGCACTCCGCCATGGTCACGCTGGCGCGCGCGATCGGGTTGGTCTGGTAGAAATCGCTCACCGGGCTGGTGAAGGGCGCGTCGGAGACCTTGCCCTTCTTGCCCAGCTTGCCGAGGTCCAGCGCCGCGGGCTGCGAGCCGGGCGCGTAGTCGACCTGGCCGAAGGTCGGATGGTCGGCGATCAGCTTGCGGCGCAGGGCCGTGAGGCTGTCGTAGGGCAGCGTGGCGCCCAGGCGGTCGGACAGCGCCCGCAGGATGGCCCAGTCCTCGCGGGCCTCGCCCTTGGGGAAGATCGCTCGATTAGCAAGCTGCACGCGGCCTTCCATGTTCACATAGATGCCGGCCTTCTCGGTGTAGGCGGCGCCGGGCAGGATCACGTCCGCCTTGTGCGCGCCGTTGTCGCCGTGGGTGCCGAGGTAGACGACGAAGGCGTCGCTGTCGGCCGTATCGATCTCGTCGGCGCCCAGCAGGAACAGCACGTCCAGCGCGCCCTTCTTGACCATCGCCTTGGCGGTCAGGCCGCCCTTGCCGGGCACGAAGCCCATGTCCAGGCCGCCGACGCGCGAGGCGGCGGTGTGCAGGACGTTGAAGCCGTTCCAGCCGTCCTTGACCAAGCCGAACTTGGCGGCGCCCTGCCCGATCATATTCAGGATGGCTTCGCCGTCCTCGCGGGCTAGAACCCCCGAGCCGACGATGAAGGCCGGCTTCTGGGCAGCGATCTTGGCGTGATCGTCGAACACCTTCTGCAGGCTGGCCGCGCCCGCGCCGATGTGGTGATAGCTGAAGTTGAGGTCGGCGTTGTCGCCGCAGACGCCGATACGCACGCCGGTAGCGAGCCAATGCTTGCGCAGGCGGGCGTTGACCAGAGGCGCCTCAAGCCGCGGGTTGGTCCCGATCAGCATGATGGCGTCGGCCTGTTCCAGACCGGCGATGGTGGTGTTGAACAGCCAGCTCTCGCGCGGGCCGGCGCCCAGGACGCTACCGTCCTGACGGCAGTCGACATTGGCCGAGCCCAGGGCGGTGAACAGGTCCAGCGCCGCCTTCATCGACTCGGCGTCCTGCAGGTCGCCGGCGATCACACCCAGACGGTCGGGCGAGCTCTTCTTGACCTTGGCGGCGATGGCGTCGAACGCCTCGCCCCAGGTGGCGGGAACCAGCTTCTTGTTCTTGCGGATATAGGGCTGGTCAAGGCGCTGACGCATCAGGCCATCTACCGCGTAGCGGGTCTTGTCGTCGATCCACTCTTCGTTGATGGCCTCGTTGACCCGGGGCAGCACCCGCATCACCTCGGCGCCGCGCGCATCGACGCGGATGTTGGCGCCCACGGCGTCCATCACGTCGACGGTCTCGGTCTTCTTCAGTTCCCATGGGCGGTAGTTGAAGGCCCAGGGCTTGTGGGTCAGGGCGCCAACCGGGCAGAGATCGACGACGTTGCCGGTCATCTCCGAATTGATGGCCTTTTCCAGATAGGTGGTGATCTCGGCGTCCTCGCCGCGCGAGATCATGCCGATTTCAGGAACACCAGCGATTTCAGTGACGTAACGCACACACCTCGTGCACTGGATACAGCGGGTCATCACCGTCTTGACCAGCGGCCCCATGTACTTCTCTTCGACCGCCCGCTTGTTCTCGTGATAGCGGCTGTCGTCACGGCCGTAGCCGAGGGTCTCGTCCTGCAGGTCGCATTCGCCGCCCTGATCGCAGATCGGGCAGTCCAGCGGGTGGTTGATCAGCAGGAACTCCAGCACGCCTTCGCGCCCCTTCTTGACCATCGGCGAGGCGGTGAAGATCTCCTGGTTTTCCGCCGCTGGCAGGGCGCAGGAGGCCTGCGGCTTGGGCGGGCCGGGCTTCACTTCGACCAGGCACATGCGGCAGTTGCCCGCGATGGACAGGCGCTCGTGGTAGCAGAAACGCGGGATCTCCTCCCCGGCCAGTTCCGCAACCTGCAGAACCGTCATCCCGGGTTCGAACTCGACCTCGACGCCGTTGACCTTGGCTTTAGGCATACCGCTTCCCTTCGCCCGCCGTGACGGACGGTCCAAAGACATTCCAGGACATTTGCTTCCAGTAGTAGGCGACGCTGGCCGCCAGCAGGACGATCCAGACCACCGACACCGCTTGGCCGGCATGGCCGCCGAACGGCATCTGACCGCTCACGGCCGTCATCAACACCGCCGCAACCTCAAGTCCGATCAGCAGCAGCGCGCCCCAGCGGCGCATGCTCCACAGACCCATGATCGCCAGGGCGCTCAGCATCACGCTCGCGGTCAGCAGGCCGATGGAGGCGGCGTTGGCCGGTTGCTGCGGCATCAGGCCCGCGAACATGACGATCCGCGCCACGACCCGCAGAGCGTGAAAGGCGCACCAGGCGATGATGGGCAGCGGCGTACGCATTTCTATTCAGCCGCCAGGGTGTGGCCCTGGATATGGGGCTTGCCGCTGCGGTAGTTGGCGATGCGGGCCTCGATCTCGGGGCGGAAGTGGCGGATCAGGCCCTGGATCGGCCAGGCGGCCGCGTCGCCCAGCGCGCAGATGGTGTGGCCTTCGATCTGGGTGGTGACTTCAAGGAGGGTGTCGATTTCCTTGGGATCGGCTTCGCCCTTGGCCATCCGCTCCATCACCCGCCACATCCAGCCGGTGCCTTCACGGCAGGGCGTGCACTGGCCGCAGCTCTCGTGCTTGTAGAAGTAGCTGATGCGGGCGATCGCCTTGATCAGGTCGGTGGACTTGTCCATCACGATCACCGCCGCGGTGCCCAGGCCTGACTTCAGGGCCGACAGGGCGTCGAAGTCCATCGGCAGGTCTTCGCACATCTCCGCCGGGATCATCCGCACGGACGAGCCGCCCGGGATCACCGCCTTCAGATTGCCCCAGCCGCCGCGCACGCCGCCGCAATGGTCTTCCAGCAGCTGGCGGAAGGGGATCGACATCGCCTCTTCCACATTGCACGGCCGCTCGACGTGGCCGGAGATGCAGAACAGCTTGGTGCCGGTGTTGTTGGGCCGCCCGAAGCCGGCGAACCACTCCGCGCCGCGGCGCAGGATGGTCGGGACCACGGCGATGGATTCCACGTTGTTGACCGTCGTCGGGCAGCCGTACAGGCCCGCGCCCGCCGGGAACGGAGGCTTCAGCCGGGGCTGACCCTTCTTGCCTTCAAGGCTCTCCAGCAGCGCCGTCTCTTCGCCGCAGATATAGGCCCCGGCGCCGTGGTGGATGTAGACGTCGAAGTCCCAGCCATGGACATTCTTCTTGCCGATCAGCTTGGCCTCGTAGGCCTGCTTGACCGCCGCCTCCATGACCTCGCGCTCGCGCACATATTCGCCGCGGATATAGATGTAGCAGGCGTGCGCCTGCATCGCGAAGGAGGCCACCAGGCAGCCCTCGATGAACAGGTGCGGATCATGGCGCATGATCTCGCGGTCCTTGCAGGTGCCGGGCTCGGACTCGTCGGCGTTGACCACCAGGTAGTGGGGACGCCCTTCCCTCACCTCTTTCGGCATGAACGACCACTTGAGGCCCGTTGAGAACCCGGCGCCGCCGCGGCCGCGCAGGCCCGAGGCCTTGGTGTTGTCGATGATCCACTGACGGCCCAGGTCCAGGATATCCTTGGTGCCGTTCCAGGCGCCGCGCTTCTTGGCGCCCTCAAGGCCCCAGTCCTGCAGGCCGTAGAGGTTGGTGAAGATGCGGTCTTTGTCTTCGAGGATGCCGACCATGAGGCTCAGGCTCCCTTATCGGCGCGGTTGGCTTTCACCAGACCGACGATGAAAGCGATTTGCGTGCCGAACCCGGCGATCATGGCCAGGGCGAACAGCGGCAGGCCCCAAGCCTGATGCAGTGTCAGATGACCATAGATGCCGCCGAATGCGGTGAAGACGCAGACGACCGAGGCCAGCAGCACGCCGCGGTAGCGCTTCTTCTGGACGGCCAGCTCGGCTTCGCTCATGCCGGCAGGGACGGACTTGTTCACAGCGGCGGCGCTCATGCAGGCTCCGGCGCGTTGGGGATATTCTTCAGCTTCTTGGCCCGCGAACCGTCATACAGGCTGGGGTCGGTCAGGGTCAGGGCCCCGCCGGCGGGCTCGGAGGTGTGGCGACCGGCGTAGGAGCCGGGCTTGGGCGACTTGCCCGCCTTGAAGTCGTCGATGATCTGGCCGAGCGTCTCGGGCGTCAGGTCCTCGTAATAGTAGTCGTTGATCTGGGCCATCGGCGCGTTCACGCAGGCCCCCAGGCATTCCACTTCCTGCCAGGTGAAGAGGCCGTCCGCCGACAGGTGGTCCTTGGGGCCGATCTTGGCGGCGCAGAGGTCCATCAGGGCGTTGGCGCCGCGAAGCGCGCAGGGCGTGGTGCCGCAGACCTGGATCAGGGCCGCCGAGCCCACCGGCTCCAGTTGGAACATGGTGTAGAAGGTCACGACCTCGAGCACCCGGATCACCGGCATCTCAAGCATCTGCGCCAGCTTGCGGATCGCGGGCTCGCTGACCCAGCCGTCCTGCTTCTGGATCAGCCACAGGATCGGGATCACCGCCGACTGCTTGCGCTCGGCGGGATACTTGGCGATCCACCAGTTGGCCTTTTCCAGCGTGTCGGGCGCGAAGTCCCAGGACGCGGGCTGCTCTTTGGCAAGACGGCGAACGCTCACCGGTCGATCTCCCCGAAAACGATGTCCAGCGACCCGAGGATGGCGGAGACGTCGGCCAGCATGTGGCCGCGGTTCATCCAGTCCATCGCCTGCAGGTGCGGGAAGCCCGGCGCGCGGATCTTGGCGCGGTAGGGTTTGTTGGTGCCGTCGGCCACCAGATAGACGCCGAACTCGCCCTTGGGCGCCTCGACGAAAGCGTAGGCCTCGCCCGCCGGGACGTGGAAGCCCTCGGTGAACAGCTTGAAGTGGTGGATCAGCGCTTCCATCGACTGCTTCATCTGCCCGCGGCGCGGCGCGGTGACCTTGCCGTCTTCCGACAGCACGGGACCGGGGTTGGAGCCCAGCAGCTCGACGCATTGCAGGATGATGTTGGTGGACTCGCGCATTTCCTGCATGCGGCAGAGGTAGCGATCGTAGCAGTCGCCGTTCTTGCCCAGCGGGATGTCGAACTTCATCTCCGAATAGCATTCGTACGGCTGGTTGCGGCGCAGGTCCCCAGGGGATGCCCGAGCCGCGCACCATCACGCCGGAGAAGCCCCAGTCGATGGCCTCGTCACGCGAGACGATGCCGATGTCGACGTTGCGCTGCTTGAAGATGCGGTTTTCGGTGATCAGGCCCTCGATGTCGTCGAGCACCTTGGGGAAGGCCTTGGCCCAGGTCCCGATGTCGGCGATCAGCGCTTCGGGCAGGTCCTGACGGACGCCGCCGGGGCGGAAATAGTTGGCGTGCAGACGCGCGCCCGAGGCGCGGTCGTAGAAGATCATCAGCTTCTCACGCTCTTCGAAACCCCACAGGGGCGGCGTCAGGGCGCCGACGTCCATCGCCTGGGTGGTGACGTTGAGCAGGTGGTTCAGGATGCGGCCGATCTCGCTGAACAGCACGCGGATGATCGAGGCGCGGCGCGGCACATCGACCCCGACCAGCTTCTCGATGGCCAGACACCAGGCGTGTTCCTGGTTCATCGGTGCGACGTAATCGAGGCGGTCGAAATAGGGCGTGTTCTGAAGGTAGGTGCGAGCCTCCATCAGCTTCTCGGTGCCGCGATGCAGCAGGCCGATGTGCGGATCGACCCGCTCGACCATTTCACCGTCCAGCTCCAGCACCAGGCGCAGAACGCCGTGCGCGGCCGGGTGCTGAGGCCCGAAGTTGATGTTGAACTTGCGGACAGGAACCTCGCCCGCCACCGCCGGCTCGGCCAGGTAACCGCCCTCTTCGACGGTGCGTTCGGCCAGCTTGGCCGGGACGTCTGCGTGATCTTGCGCCATGGCTACTTGGTCGCCTTCTCGTCACCCGGCAGGGTGTAGTGATAGCCGGTCCCGGGCAGGGCGTTGCGCGCCCCTTCCCAGGGGGACAGGAAGTCGAACTGACGGAATTCCTGGGTCAGCTTGACCGGCTCGTAGACCACCCGCTTCAGCTCGTCGTCGTAGCGAACCTCGACATAGCCGGTCATGGGGAAGTCTTTGCGCAGCGGATAGCCGTGGAAGCCGTAGTCGGTCAGCAGGCGGCGCAGATCCGGGTGGCCGTCGAAGAAGATGCCGTACATGTCGAACGCTTCGCGCTCGAACCAGTCGGCGGCCAGGAACACGGCGGTGGCCGTGGGAACGGGCGTGTCCTCGTCGGTCTGCACCTTCACGCGGACCCGGTGGTTCTTGATCATCGACAGCAGGTGATAGACCACGTCGAACCGGCGCTCGCGCTCGGGATAGTCGACGCCGCAGATGTCCACCAGCTGATGGAAGCGGCAGTCCGGATCGTCGCGCAGCTGGGCCAAGACCTCGCAGATGCGCTCGCGCACCGCCAGCAGGGTCAGCTCGCCGTACTCGACCTTGAAGCCATAGATCCCGCCATTGGAATTGGCCTGGATCAGCTGGCCCAGCTTGACCAGCGGCGGCAGCTCTACCGGGGCTTCGTTTTCAGGAACGACGTCGGTCATCGCTCGATAGTCCCCGTCCGGCGGATTTTCTTCTGCAGCTGCAGCACGCCATAGACCAGGGCCTCGGCGGTAGGCGGACAGCCCGGCACATAGATGTCGACCGGCACGATCCGGTCGCAGCCGCGCACGACGCTGTAGCTGTAGTGGTAGTAGCCGCCGCCGTTGGCGCAGGAGCCCATCGAGATGACGTAGCGGGGCTCGGGCATCTGGTCGTAGACCTTGCGCAGAGCGGGAGCCATCTTGTTGGTCAGGGTGCCGGCGACGATCATCACGTCGCTCTGGCGCGGGCTGGCGCGGGGCGCGAAGCCGAACCGCTCCAGGTCATAGCGCGGCATGGCCGAGTGCATCATCTCCACGGCGCAGCAGGCCAGGCCGAAGGTCATCCACATCAGCGAGCCGGTGCGCGCCCAGGTAATCAGGTCGTCGGCCGCGGCGATGACGAATCCCTTGTCGGCCAGCTTGTCGGTGACCCCATCGAAGAAGGGATCGTGCATCTTGGGATCGTAGCCCTCGACCGACGAACGGCCGGCGGAGCCCGCAGGAACTATTCCCATTCCAGGGCTCCCCTCTTCCACACGTAGATATAGCCGAGGGTCAGATCGAACAGGAACAGCACCATGCTGCCGAACACCGCGACCTGGCCGCCGTGGGGCAGCTTCATCAGAGTCACCGCCCAGGGAAACAGGAACGACACTTCCAGGTCGAAGACGATGAACAGCAGGGTGACCAGATAGAAGCGCACGTCGAACTTCATGCGGGCGTCGTCGAAGGCGTTGAAACCGCACTCATAGGCCGACAGCTTTTCCGGGTCTGGCGCCTTGGGCGCGATCACCGCGGCGGCGACCAGGAACCCGATGCCGATGACCAGGGCGATGCCCAGGAAGATCACGATCGGCAGGTACTGCAGAAGAAAGGCGTTCATCAAAGCCTCGTAGCGGAATCGCGCCGCGTTTTAGCCCATGGTTCCCGGCGGTTCCAAGGGGCATAGACGGTTTTCCCGAAGTTGCGACAGCTTTTGTTGATGGTGCAATGGCTTTGCATAGAGATTGCAGCCATGAGCCTCCACGAGGGGCGGTTTCGTGTTGACAGGCCCGCGCAGCGCGACCTATGTCACCCGCCTCACGCAGCCGGTTTTCCGGGCCCTGCTTTGCGGATGTAGCTCAGTTGGTTAGAGCGCCGGCCTGTCA
>CAIYVC010000125.1 GCA_903929535.1 uncultured Caulobacteraceae bacterium
CCCAGCCCAGCACCGCCAGGCCGTTGATCATGGTGGTGTGGCTGTCGGTGCCGACCACGGTGTCCGGATAGGCGACGTCGCCGTTCAGCCAGACCGTCTGGGCCAGGTATTCCAGGTTCACCTGGTGACAGATGCCGGTGCCCGGGGGCACCACGCGGAAGTTGTTGAAGGCTGACGAGCCCCAGCGCAGGAAGTTGTAGCGCTCGAGGTTGCGCTCATACTCCTTGGCCACGTTCTGCTCGAACGACTTGGCGGTGCCGAAGTTGTCCACCATCACCGAGTGGTCGATGACCAGATCGACGGGGGTCAGGGGATTGATCTTCTCGGCGTCGGCGCCGAGCTTGGTCATGGCGTCGCGCATGGCGGCCAGATCGACCACGGCGGGCACGCCGGTGAAGTCCTGCATCAGCACCCGCGCCGGGCGGAACGAGATCTCGTGCTCGACCTTGCCCTTGTTCTCCAGCCAGTTGGCGACCGCTTTCAGGTCGGTTTCGGAGACCGAATCGCCGTCTTCGTTGCGCAGAAGGTTCTCCAGCAGCACCTTCATCGAGACGGGCAGGCGCGAAATGCCGGTCAGGCCGGCGGCTTCCGCCGCGCGCAGGCTGTAATACTGGTAAGAGTTGTTGCCGACCTTTAGGTCTTTGCGAGTGTGCAGGCTGTCGATAGACGGCATGGAATGAGGATCCTCTGTCTGTTTAGGGCCGCCCGAAATCCGGTCGCGGGATCGCGCGCGAAACAGATCGGACACACAGCGTCCGGTCCTGCGCAGCGGTGGGCCCGCGCGGCCGCGCGTTTCATAGCCGCCGCGAGGGTCCTCGTCCATGCGCGGCGTGCGCGCATACAGCCGCGCTTGGCCCCCTTTTGCGCGTGCGCCTCATGATCCGTCAGGTGCAGGTCGAAAACTTGGCGATCGTGCGCGGCGACCGGCTGCTGTTCGAGGGGCTGAATTTCTCGCTGCAGTCGGGCCAGGCCATGTCGCTCACGGGCCGCAACGGCGCGGGCAAGACCTCGCTGCTGCGCGCCATCGCCGGCTTCCTGCGCCCCGCCGAGGGGAATATCCATTTCAAGGGCGCCTCCGGCCCGCTGGAGCCCGAAGAGGCCCGCGCCGGCGGTCTGCACATGGCCGGGCACCAGGACGGGCTGAAGTCCAATCGGGTGGCCGAGGACGAATTCCTGTTCCAGGCCCGCTGGACCGGAGCGACCCCCGGCGGCATCGCCAAGGCGCGCGAGGCTCTGGATCTGGACGTCATCGCCGATCTTGAGGTGCGCAAGCTCTCGGCGGGCCAGCGCCGCCGCCTGTCCCTGGCCCGGCTGATCGCCAGCCCGCGCCCGCTGTGGCTGCTGGACGAGCCCCTTGCGCCGCTGGACGCCGCCCACCGCACCGCCTTCGGCCTGATGATGCAGGCCCACCTAGCCGGCGGCGGCATGATCCTGGCCGCCGTGCACGATCCCCTGCCCATCGGCACGCTTTCGCTGGAAGTCGGCGGATGAGCGGGTTCTGGACCCTGTTCAGGCGCGAACTGGCCATGGCCTGGGGCAAGGGCGGCGGCCCGATCGTGGCGGTGGCCTTCTACGCCTGCGTCGCCACCCTGCTGCCCCTGGCGGTCGGCTCCTCGCCCCAGCGGCTGGCGGCGGTGGCCCCGGGCTCGGCCTGGCTGGCCCTGGCTCTGGCGTCCCTGTTGTCCCTCGAACGCCTGTTCGAGCGCGACTACGAGGACGGCGCGCTCGATCTTCTGACCCTGGGCCCGGTTCCCCTGGAGATCGTGTCGGCGACCAAATGCCTGGCGCAGTGGGTCTCCACCGGCCTGCCGCTGGCCCTGTTCACCCCTATCGCGGCGACGGCTCTGGGGGCCGACACCCGGCTGATCCCCCTGACCCTGGCCAGCGCGGCGCTCGGCGGCCTGGGCTTCGCCTTCGTCGGCGGCATCGGCGCGGCCCTCAGCCTCGGCAGCCGCCGGGGCGGGGTGCTGATCGCGGTGATCGTCCTGCCCCTGTTTGTCCCGCCCATCATCCTCGGCGGCGGCGCCATGGCCGCCATGGCCGGCGGGCTCAACTGGCAGCCGGGCTTCCTGCTGCTGGGCGCCTACAGCCTCGCCGCCGTCGCGCTCGGCCCCTTCGCCATGGCCGCGGCGTGCAGGAACGCTCTCTCGTGACGCGCTAAAGCAGCGAAGCGATAGCGCATACAAAGACGACAACTTGCCGGGGCAACCGCCGCGCTTTATCTGCAAGTCATGGGAATAATCACGGCGCTGGCCAATCCGCAGCGGTTTCTCGGCTTTTCCGGCTGGGCCGCGCCTGTTCTGGCCCTCGTGGCCGTTGTCCTGGCGCTCGGCGGCCTCTGGCTCGGCTTCGCCGTGCCGGACGACTACCAGCAGGGCGCCACCGTCCGGATCATGTTCATCCACCTGCCGGCGGTGTTCACCGGCATGATGGCCATGGCTGCCTGGCCGGATCGGCCTTCTTCGGCCTGGTGTTCCGCCACTCCCTGGCCGATGCCGCGGCCCGCGCCGTAGCGCCCCTGGGCGCCGCCTTCACCTTCCTGGGCCTGATCACCGGCTCCTTCTGGGGCCGGCCGATGTGGGGCGCCTGGTGGGTTTGGGACGCGCGGCTGACGTCCTTCCTGGTCCTGTTCCTGTTCTACGTCGGCTACATGGCCCTGCAGGCGGCTATCGACGACGAGGCCAAGGCGGCCCGCGCCGCCGGCATCCTGGCTCTGGTCGGGGCGGTCAACCTGCCGATCGTCCACTACTCGGTGGTGTGGTGGAACAGCCTGCATCAGGGCGAAACCCTGTTCACCTCCGGCGGCCCCAAGGCTTCGGTGGTCTATCTTTGGCCACTCGCTTTGATGAGCTTCTCCTACTTCGCCGCCTTCGGGGCCCTGTGGATGGTCCGGGTGCGGGGTGAGATCTGGCGGCGCCGCGCCGGCGCCCTGGCCGTGCAGGGAGCCCGCTAGTGCCTAATCTCGAATTCGGCAAATACGCCGGCTACATCGTGCCCGCCTACGCCATCAGCGCTCTGGTGATCGGGGGCCTGGTGGCCGACACCCTGCTGCGCGCCCGCCATTGGAAGAGCGAGGCGGCCCGCCGCGAGGCCCTGGCGGACAAGAAGAAGACCCGCTCATGAAGCGCATCCTGCCCTTCATCCCCATTGTTGTGATCGTGGCCCTGGGCCTGCTGTTCGCCGGCTACGGCCTGCATCACGACCCGCAGGTGCAGCCCAACGCCCTGATCGGCAAACCCCTGCCCACCGCCTCGCTGCCCCCGCTGGACGGCGGTCAGCCGATCCGCATCTCCGGCGCCCTGAACGGTCCTGGGCTGGTCAATGTGTTCGGCTCGTGGTGCGCCCCCTGCGCCGTTGAAGGCCCGCAGCTGATGAAGCTGAAGCAGAACGGCGTGCAGATCGTCGGCGTCAGCTGGATGGACAGGCCCGAGAACACCCACGCCTTCCTCGGCAAGACCGGCAACCCCTTCGCCCTGGTGCTGGTGGGCAATGACGCGACGGCCATCGACTTCGGCATCACCGGGGCCCCGGAAACCTTCATCGTCGACGCCAAGGGCATGGTCGTGGGCAAGCGGGTCGGCGGGATTACCGACGTCGACGTCGCCACCCTGACCAAGCAGATCAAGGCGATGAAGCCCTAGTTCCTGGCTTGAACGAAGCACGTTAAGCTTTGGGAAACCATGTTTGGTGACCCTTCGTTAACCATGCCGCCCGAAATCCGCCCCTTTAGTCCGCCCGTCATCGCCCCCGACCGGACGCCCGCGCGCGCCCAGCCGTCCACCGATGCGCGCGCGGCCCAGCGGGCCTTCTTCCAGCAGGCTTTGGGCGCCGCGGCCCCGGCTTCGGCGCCGGCGGCTCCGGTCCAGACGGCTCAGGTTCCGGCGGTGCAGGCGTCGCAGAGCCGGGCGATCGAGCCCGTCGTCACACGAGTGCGCACCGAGCCGATCCCCGAAGAGAAGCCCATGGGCTACAAGCGGCCCGGTTCCTACGTCGACATCAAGGTGTAGCTAGGCGGCCGGCGCCTCGTCGGCCTTGGTCTTCTTGGCCTTCTTCTTTTTCTTCTTCTTGTCGGCCTTCTCAGGCTTTTCCGCCTTGGCCTTCTTCGCCTTTTTCGGTTCGGCGTCAGGTTCGGCGACCGTCTTGGCCATGTCGCGCAGGGTCTTGATGAAGGCGTCGCGCTTGCCCGCGGGCATCAGGGCCAGGATGCGCTCGTCGGCCTTGGCCACCTTGGGGGCGGCTTCCGCCACCGCCAGCCGGCCTTCGGGAGTCAGGCGCACGGTGTTGGCGCGGGCGTCCAGGGTGGAGCGTTCGCGGCCCAGCATGCCCTTGCCGATCAGCCTCGCGACCAGCTCGGCCAGGGTTGACCGGTCGATGCCGGTGGCGCGCACCAGATCAGACTGGGTGCAGCCCTCCTTGGCGGCCACGGCGCTCAGCACCGCATACTGACGCTGGGTCACCGAACCTGCGCCGATCTCCTCGGCGTAGATGTCCAGGGCCAGTTGCAGGGCGCGGTGCAGAAGATGACTGGGCGAGCGGTCAAGAGCCGCGTCGCCGGCATGCAAAGCTTTCGCCATAGGCCTTTCCCCCGTGAAGGTCGGCGGACCTTAGCGACCTTACGCGTCGGTTTGACGACAGACCATCCGTGGACTGTGAAGGCGCTGTGAAAGCGTCTAGGCGCCGTCTTTCGCCTCGCCCGGCTCATAGGCGTGCTTCATCAGGAACGGGACCTGGGTCAGGGAGAACAGGATCGAGACCACGAACTTGGCGATCTTGACGCTGGCCCAGACGGTATCGGGCGCCACCCGGCGGACCACTTCGTTGGCCACGCCCAGCACCAGGAAGAAGATGGCGTAGCGGTAGGTCAGGGTGCGCCAGGCGGGATCGTGCATGTGCAGGGCCGAACCGAGCAGCTCCTTCAGCGGGTTCATGCCCAGCTTGGCCCCGGCCAGCAGGCCCAGACCCAGCCCCAGATAGAGGAAGGAGCCCTCCATCTTCAGATAGTCCGTGTTGCCGGTGACCAGTGTCAGCCCGCCGAACACCAGGCCGAACACACCGACGATCAGAGGCAGGGGGGCGATGCGCTTTTCCACCACCAGCCCGACCAGGATGGCGATGAAGGACCCACCGACGATGGCCCAGGTGGCCTTGAGCAGGTCGTGGGTGACGAAGAAGGCCACGCCGAACGCCACCAGGGCGCCGAAATCCACCGCGGCGCGCAGCCAGTGCGAATCGTTGGCGGGCAGGGCCTTGGCATCGGAGGAGGACGGAGGGGTCTGGGTCATGTCACTCCGCCTCTAGCCCAACCAGAGAGCGGGCGAAACCGCGCGCGTTGAACGGCTGCAGGTCGGCGATCCCTTCGCCGACGCCGATCAGCTTGATCGGAGCGTGCGAGGCTTCCGCCACCGGCACCAGCACCCCGCCGCGCGCCGTACCGTCGAGCTTGGTCATCACCACGCCGGTGACCCCCGCCGTGCGGTCGAAAGCTTCGACTTGCGAAAGCGCATTGCGCCCGACCGTGGCGTCCAGCACCAGCAGGGTCTCGTGCGGCGCGGTGGGATCCAGCTTCTTCAGCACCCGCACCACCTTAGCCAGCTCGTCCATCAGCGCCGTCTTGTTCTGCAGCCGTCCCGCCGTGTCGACCAGCAGCACGTCGATATCGTCCGTCCGCGCCTTCTCCAGGGCTTCGAACACCAGACCGGCGGCGTCCGCGCCGATATGCTTGGCGATCACCGGAACCCCGGCCCGCTCACCCCACACCTTGAGCTGCTCGATGGCGGCGGCGCGGAAGGTGTCGCCCGCGGCGATCATCACCTTGGCCCCGCGCCCCTTCAGGTCGGCGGCGATCTTGCCCAGCGTCGTGGTCTTGCCCGATCCGTTCACCCCCACGAACAGCACCACATAGGGTTTGTGCGGACTGGACATGGGCTCGAACGCGCCTTCGTGCGGCGCCAGTTCAGCGGCGATGGCCTCGGCCAGGCTTTCCTTGATCTCGATTTCGGAGGCTTCCCGTCCGAACCGGCTCCGGCCGAAGGCTTCGGCGACGCGCGCCGCCGCCTGGGGCCCGAGGTCGGCCTCGATCAGCAGGTCTTCCAGCTGGTCCAGCGCCGCCTGGTCGAGCTTGACCTTGGTGAACACCGAGACGACCTGCTCGGTCATCTGTTTGGAGGTGCGGGTCAGGCCCTGGGTCAGGCGGCTGAACCACCCGCGTTTCTCTTCGGTCGCGTCAGTCATTGGGTCAGGCGAGGACGGCTTGGGCTTTGCGGCCATCGTGGCCGGTGACGCGCAGAGCCAGGATCGAACCGGGCTCGGCCTCGCCGGTGAAGGCGATCTCGGTGAAATCCTCCGCCCGCGCCAGACCGGGCCGTTCCACCAGGCCGCTGAACGTCAGCCCAACCTTGCGCTCAAGATGCCGGGTCAGGGCCTCGTCGCCCCGGGCGCGCAGCCGCTCGGCCCGGGCCTTGACCACCTTGCCGCTCACCGGCGGCATCTTGGCGGCGGGCGTGCCGGGGCGGGCGCTGAACGGAAAGACGTGCAGATAGGAAAGGCCCGCTTCGTCGACCAGCCGCAGGGTGTTGTCGAACATCTCCTCGGTCTCGGTCGGGAAGCCGGCGATCAGGTCGGCGCCGAAGGCGGTGTCCGGGCGCACAGCGCGCACCGCGGCGATCAGGTCCAGGCTCTGCTGGCGCGTATGGCGGCGCTTCATCCGCTTCAGGATCATATCGTCGCCGGCCTGCAGGCTGAGATGCAGGTGCGGCTGCAGCCGCGCTTCGGTGGCCAGGCAGCGCATCAGGTCGGGGTCGATCTCGGCGGCGTCGATCGACGACAGCCGCAACCGGGGCAGTTCGGGCGCCAGCTTCAATATCCGCGCCACCAGCTGACCCAGAGTCGGCGCGCCGGGCAGGTCGGCGCCCCAGGAGGTGATGTCCACCCCGGTCAGCACCACCTCGCGGTAGCCCTGGGCGGACAGGCGGCGCACCTGCTCCACCACCTCCCCGGCGGCGGCGGACCGCGAATTGCCCCGGCCGTAGGGGATGACGCAGAAGGTGCAGCGGTGGTCGCAGCCGTTCTGCACCTCGACATAGGCCCGCGCCCGGTCCGTCAGCCCGTCGATCAGGTGGCCGGCGTTCTCCTTGACCGAGAAGATGTCGTTGACCCGCACCCGAGCCTCTGTGGGCTGATACGCCCCCGGCGCCGCCTTCTCGGCGTTGCCGAGCACCAGATCGACCTCGGGCATGGCGGCGAAGGCGTTCGGATCGATCTGCGCGGCGCAGCCGGTGACGATCAGCCGGGCGCCGGGGCGCTCGCGCCGCGCCTTGCGGATCGCCTGGCGGGCCTGGCGCACCGCCTCGCCGGTGACGGCGCAGGTGTTGAACACCACCGCGTCCTGCAGCCCGTCCTCGGCGGCCCGCGCGCGGATGGCCTCGCTCTCATAGGCGTTCAGGCGGCAGCCGAATGTGACGATATCGACGTCGGAAGCGCGCGGACGCTCCAGGACCAGGGCCTGGCTCATGCTTCCGCTGTCTCAAGCACGCCCTTGAATTCGAATTCGACCGGGCCGGTCATCAGCACGTGATCGTCGCTCTCGCGCCATTCGATCACGAGGTCGCCGCCGTCCATCTCCACAGTCACCTTGCGCCCGGTCAGGCCGCGCCGCGCCGCCGCCACCACCGCCGCGCAGGCGCCGGTGCCGCAGGCCTTGGTCAGCCCCGCGCCCCGCTCCCAGACCCGCAGACGCATGCGGTCGGGCGACTTGATCTCGGCGAAGCCGACATTGACCTGCTGGGGGAACAGCGAATGGTATTCGATGCGCGGGCCGGTCTGCTCCACTGGGAAGGTTTCCGCGTCGGCGACGAAGAAAACCACGTGTGGATTGCCCATGTTGACCGCGCCGGGGTTGGCCAGGTCCGGCTCGGCGAACAGATCGAGGCTCACCGTATCCATCGGCTGGGACAGGGGGATCTGGAACCACTCCAGCTGCGGACGGCCCATGTCGATGCGCACCCGCAGGTCGCCTGCCCGCTCCACGCCCAGCATGCCGGCGTTGGTCTCAATCACCGCCTGATCCTTCTTGCCCTCCTCCAGCAGCAGCCAGCCGACACAGCGGGTGGCGTTGCCGCAGGCGTCGACCTGGCCGCCCTGGGCGTTCCAGATGCGCATGAAGGCGTCGGCGGTCTTCGAGGGCTCGATAGCGATCAGCTGGTCGCAGCCCGACGGCCCCGCGCGATCGGCGATCGCGCGGACCTGCGCCGGGTTCGGCGCGAAGGGCTGGCTGCGGGCCTCGACCACCACGAAGTCGTTGCCCGCGCCGTTCATCTTGAGGAACGGACGGCTCATGACGGCAGCATATAGGGGATCGGCGCATAAAACGCTAAGGGCAGAGGGCGGCGCGCGGGCCGGGGCCACAGGATCGGCGCCATGAAGAGACTGATTCAGGCCTGCCTGTCCGCCGCCCTGCTCATCGGATCGGCGCCCGCCATCGCCGCCCCCGTTATCGTGACGGTCCAGGATAAGGGCGTGAAGACCCTCTGCGCGGAGGAGGACAACGTCTATGCGGTGATGACCGGGCCGGGCCTGCGCCACTTCACCGTCACCGCCCGCCAGCCGATCTATGGGCCGAAGCTGACCGAGAACGCCTACAAGGCCGACTTCACCAACTGCGGCATCAGCGGCGCCAAGGACATCAAGTTCAAGCCGCGCGAGCCGGTGGTTCTCTACGAAGACTCCCATGTGAAGCTGATGGGGATCACCTACGGCGGTTACTGGCGCGAGCAGCAGGTCGCGGTCGAGGTGGCCGGGCGCAAAGACGGCGGCTTCCACCTGATCCAGCTGTTCGTGAAGCACGGTGCCGACGTGCAGGAGGCCCTGGTGCTGCACGCCATGGACGGCTACTGGCGGCTTCGTCCCCTGCCGCTGCCCCAGTTCGGCGGCTCGGTTTATGGGTCCTCCTTCCTGATCGGGCCGGTGGAGGAGGAAGGGCGGCCCTTCGTGCGCATCAAGTCGGTGCGCTTCGACCCCAGGCGGATGGCGTTCCACGTCGCCTTCGAGAAGGGCGGCGCGGCGGACGTCACGATCAAACAGCTGGATCACCAACAGCTCAGCGCCGCCGTCACCCTCGATCCGCCGGTCTCCGGCGGGCCCTTCGCGGCCCTGCGCTCGATGTATGTGGCCGACGACAACGCGGACACCGCCGAGCTCGACTGGCGCGGCCCGCTCGGAGGCGACCACAGCGACCCCGCGGTCGGCTTCGGCCAGGTCAGGGCGTCGTCGTTCGGCTTCGTCCGCTGGGTTCCTTCGCGCCACAACAGCGCCGCGCCGGACCTATTGTTCGGCGACTTCTCGGACTAGCTGTCGTACGCCGCTTTCAGTTTGGCGATGTCGAGCTTCACCATCTGCATCATGGCGCCCATCACCTTGCCGACCTTGGCCTTGTCCGGGTCCTTGATCATCTCCATCAGCGCCTTGGGCGTGATCTGCCACGACACGCCGTACTTGTCGGTCAGCCAGCCGCAGGCGACAGGCCTGCCGCCGTCCGACGTGAGGTTGTCCCACAGGTGGTCGACCTCGGCCTGATCGTCGCAATAGACCATAAGCGATATGGCGTCGGAGAAGGGGTGGCCGGGTCCGCCGTTCATGGCGTGGAACGTCATGCCGTCCAGTTCGAACTCCACCACCAGCACCTCGCCTGTCGGGCCGGGAGCGTTCTCGCTATTGCGGCTGATCGCCTTGATCCTCGAATTCTTGAAGATCGAGACATAGAAGTTGGCGGCCGGCTCGGCCTGGCCGTCGAACCACAGGAAGGTGCTGATCTTCTGCATCGGGGGTTTTCCTCTAGGGCTTCCTGCCAAGGACGCACGACTGTGGCCCGCGCCGACACCCTGCTTCATTTTCCGCGCTAACGCTTCGCTGCTTGAGCGCGGCCCAGCCTAGTCCCGGTGATACGGGCTGCCCTGCAGGATGGTGACCGCGCGGTAGACCTGTTCGGCAAGCATCACCCGCGCCAGAGCGTGGGGCCAGGTCTGGGGACCGAAGGCGAGGGTCTCGTCGGCCCTGGCCAGCAGCTCGGGCGAATGGCCGTCGGCGCCGCCGATCACGATCACCAGTTTGCGCACCCCGTCGTCGCGCAGCCTGGCGATGCGGGTGGCGAAGGCGCGGGAGGGATGGGTCTTGCCGCGTTCGTCGCAGGCGATCACGTGCGCATCGGCCAGATGCTCGAGCAAAAGCTCGCCTTCGGCGGCCTTGCCGGGCTTTCGGCTCTCAAGCTCGACGATATCGACCGGCCCCAGCCCCAGGGCGCGTCCGGACGCGGTGGCCCGCTCGGCGTAGTCCTTGACCAGGCCCGCTTCAGCCGTGCGGCCCAGGCGCCCGATGGCCAGGATCGTGATCTTCAGTTGGCGACCGACCGCGCAGGCGGCTCCACCGACCAGATCTTCTCGATGTTGTAGAAGCTGCGCACTTCGGGGCGGAACAGGTGGATGATGATGTCCCCCGCGTCGATCAGCACCCAGTCGCAGTGCGGCAGACCCTCGACCCGCGCCTTGCCCGCGCCCGCTTCCTTCAGCGCACGCAACAGGTGGTCGGCCAGGGCGCCGACGTGACGGTGCGAGCGGCCGGAGGCCACGATCATGGTGTCGGCGACGGAGCTCTTATCCTTGAGGTCGATCATGACGATGTCCTGGGCCTTATCCTCGTCGAGGCGGTGCAGGATCATCTCTTCCAGCGACCCGGTGGTGGTCTGCTGGGGGTCTTCCGAAGATGCGCTCGCGGGCGCTTCATTCGGTACAGGCGCACTGGGCGCGGGTGGACGGTTCAGCGTGGAAACTCCTCTGTCGCTAGAGCGCGTCAGGCGAAAGTGGGTACCGGTTTCGCCGCCCGACGGGCTCCAACATCAAGCCTTCCATAGCACAAAAGCGGCCGAATTCATCAGGGTGTTTTCAGGGACGCCTTGCGCAGCCTTGCCCTGAGCGCCGTGGACGACGTGAAATTGAGCGGCGCGCGCAGATAGACCCAGGCCGGCGGCGCCCGTCCGGCCAGCAGCCGGGCCTCGCGCGAGGGGACCTTGGCGAAGGCGAAACGGCGGGCGGCGGCGGAGAAGCGGCTTTTGATCTCGGCGCCGGGCCGGGCGATCACCGCCACCGGCATTTCGCGCATGATGTTCACCCAGCCGCGCCAGCTGTGCAGGCTGTCCAGGTTGTCCGCCCCCATGATCCAGACGAACTTCACCCCGGGGAAGCGCACCTTCATGATCCGCAGCAGGTCGATGGTGTAGCGCGACCCGATCCGGCTTTCGGCGTTGGTCACGATCATCGACGGACCGCGCGCCTCCTGCCGGGCGCCCTTCATGCGCACGGCCAGGCTGGCGCTATCTTCCGCCGGCTTCAGCGGGTTCTGCGGCGACACAAACCAGACCACCCGGTCCAGCTGCAGCCGCTTCAGCGCCGTCTCGGCGACGTGGGCGTGGCCGTCATGGGCCGGATTAAACGAGCCGCCGAACAGTCCCACCCGCATGCCGGGCAAAAGCGTGAAGCCCAGGCGCAGGCCCGAGGGCCGTCCGGCGGTCGGTACGCGTCTGGCGGCGCCGGCGATCCACATCAGCGGCGCAGTTTCGGATCGGACTGGTGCACGCGGCTCCTGACCGTGAACACCCCGTCGCCCGACAAGATGCCCGAGCGGGCGAACAGCCGTCCGTGCTCCCAGTTGGACAGGCCCAGCTCGGGCCGGTTCAGGGCGTACTGACCGTCCACCCAGCGGGTGAAGCCGTCGCCGACGAAGGGTGCGTTGATCGCCGCATAGAAGGCGTCGTGGGCGGCGGGGTCCTGCGAGATCAGGCTGGCGTCGAACTGAGGGCTGTAGCGGTTGAAGAGGGCGATGGCCTCCTGCACGGAGCCGACTACGGCCAGACTGACCTCCGGCGTCTCCTCCCACTCCCATTCGTGGCCGAGCTGCTCCTCCGGCAGGACCTCGGCGCGGACCTCTTCAACGTCGCCCTCGGCGCGGCGGATCCTGGCTGTCCGGTCGAGCCAGCCGGGCGGCAGCAGGGTCTGCCCGCCCTCCAGCACATGCAGCTTGCAGCCATGGCCGCGCGACTGTCCGGCCCGCTCCAGGGCGGCCAGGAAAAGGGGGACCAATTCACCCGCCCGCTCGGTCACGATGCAGCAGACGTTCAGGGTGTTGCAGACCTTGCGGTCCAGCGACGCCTCGACCACGGCCTCGAAGCGGGCCGCATCAGCGGTCGCGTCTGCCACCAGCCAGGCCCCGCCGGTCCCGTGCAGGCTCACCGGCACGCCCGCTTGGCGCGCCACCGCGCCCAGCTGCGCCACCGCCGGTCCGGACCCGCGCGCCACGGCCAGGGCCAGGCGGCGGTCCGAGAACATGGCCCAGCCAGCCGAGCGTTCGGGACTTTCTACCAGAGACGCGGCGCCTTCAGGCAGGCCTGCGGCGGCCAGGGCCGGAGCCAGGGCGTGCTCGACGATGGCCTGGGCGGTGCCGAGCGCGTCCGAGCCGATGCGGAAAACCACGGTATTGCCCGAGCGCAGCACGCCGGTGGCGTCGGCGAACACATTGGGCCGGCCCTCGAACACGAAGGCGACCACCCCTAGCGGCGCGGCGGTCTGTTCGACACTCCAACCCGCATGCTCGACCCGTTCCAGCACCTTGCCGCGCCCGGACGGCGTGTCGCGCCAGCCTTCCAGGCCCTCGATCATGCCCTGGCGCATCTTCTCGTCGGCGGTCAGCCGGGTGGTGGAGCGGCCCGCCGCGCGCGCCTTGTCCACGTCATAGGCGTTGGCGATGGCGATGGAGCGCCAGCGGTCGTCCGAGGCGAGGTTGGCGGCGAAGGCGGCGAAGAAGGCGCTGATCTGCTCGTCCGAGACCCGGCTCATCGCCTCGAAGGCGTCATGCGCTCGGCCCACCGCGTCCTGCGCGATCGCCTGCACGGCGGCGGGAATGTGCAGCAGGGCGCCGCTGTCCTGCACCACCACCAGGCTGTCGCCGGCTTCAAAGCGCGCGGCGAGGTCGGCGGAGACCGTTGCGATACGGTTTCCGCCAAACGGGATCGGCATCCCGACCGTCAGCTTTTCAAGCGCAGCTGTCATCGCGTGGTCATTAAGGGGTTCAAGACAGTTAGGAAATGGCGCCGGCGGAGCTTTTGCTCAATGGGGGCCTAAGCCTGGGCGCGCTTTCCCGCCAGCGCCAGATCGTCGGCGTGAATCAGGGTGGCGCCTTCGGTGTAGCCCAGCACCCCCTCGATGGCGTCCGAGCGCAGGCCCATGATCCGCTCGGCCTCCGCCGCGTCGTAGCGCGTGAGGCCCCGCCCGACCTCGCGCCCGGCGGGGTCCAGCACCAGCACCGCGTCGCCCTTGCCGAACCGGCCCTCGACCTTGCGCACCCCCGCCGGCAGCAGGCTCTTGCCCGCCTTCAGCGCGGTGACCGCCCCCGCGTCGATGGTCAGCGAGCCCTGGGGCGCCAGGGATCCGGCGATCCACTGCTTGTAGGCCGCCGAGGCGCTCTGCGAGGGCTCGATCAGGGTGGCGGCGGCGCCGTCTTCCACGGCCTGGAGTGGTGCGGGGCGGCGGCCGAGCGTGATCAGCGTCGCGCAGCCCGCGCCTTGCGCGATGCGGGCGGCGGTCAGCTTGGTGGCCATGCCGCCGGTGCCGACCCCGGCCTCGGCGTTGGAGCCCCCGGCCATGGCTTCGATCTCGGCGGTGAGTTCGGAGATCACCGCGATGCGCGTGGCGCCCGTGTCCTTGCGCGGATCGGCTGTGTAGAGGCCGTCGACGTCCGACAGCAGCACCAGAAGGTCCGCCCCGATCATCTGGGCCACGCGGGCCGCCAGCCGGTCGTTGTCGCCGTAGCGGATTTCCTCGGTGGCCACCGTGTCGTTCTCGTTGACGATGGGCGCCACGCCCAGGGCCAGCAGGGTCTCCATGGTCGCCTTGGCGTTCAGCCAGCGTCCGCGCGTCTCGGTGTCGTCGCGGGTCAGCAGCACCTGGGCAGCCTGCAATCCGTGAGGCTCGAAGGCTTCTTCCCAGGCGCGCATCAACAGGCCCTGTCCGGCGGCGGCCGCCGCCTGCTTTTCCGGCAGGGTCAGGGCGCGGCGGCCCAGCCCCAGGCGCTTGCGGCCCAGCGCCACGGCGCCGGAGGAGACGATCAGGAACTGCTGCCCGCGTTTGCTCAGCCGCGCGGCGTCGGCGACCAGCGCGCCCAGCCAGGCGCGGTCCGGCTCTCCGGTCTCGCTATCGACCACCAGGGCCGAGCCGACCTTCAGCACGATGCGGCGGGCGGTCGCGAGCGAGGTCACGGACGCCACCCGCCCTCGGGCGCGCGTTCCTCGTCGATGTCGTCGGTGCGGGGCGCCTGGCCTTCCTCGGCGCGGCGGGCCTGCACTTCGTTGAAGGCGGCGCGCAGCAGATCGACCACGCCCTCGCCGGAAACGCCGGACACCCGCATCACCTTGTGACCGCAGGCGGCCTCGACCTCGGCCACCGCCGCGTCGCGCGCCTCGGGCGTCAGGGCGTCGATCTTGTTCAGGGCGACGATCTCGGACTTGTCCTCCAGCCCCTCGCCGTAAGCTTCAAGCTCGCCCCGGATGGTGGCCCAGGCTTCGCCCAGGTTCTCCTGGGTCCCGTCGATCAGGTGGATCAGCACGGCGGTGCGCTCCACATGGCCCAGGAACTTGACGCCCAGCCCCGCGCCCTCCGACGCCCCCTCGATGATGCCGGGGATGTCGGCCAGCACGAACCGTTCCTGGGGCGACAGGTCGACCACGCCCAGGTTGGGGGTCAAGGTGGTGAAGGGATAGTCGGCGATCTTAGGCTTGGCGGCGGAGGTGGCGGCCAGGAAGGTCGACTTGCCCGCGTTGGGCAGGCCCACCAGGCCCACATCTGCGATAAGCTTGAGTCGCAGCCACAGCCAGCGTTCCTGGCCGGCCAGGCCGGGGTTGGCATGGCGCGGGGCCTGGTTGATCGGGCCCTTGAAATAGGCGTTGCCGAAGCCGCCGTTGCCGCCGCGCGCCAGCATGAAGCGCATGCCCGCGTGGTCCAGATCGACGATCAGGGTCTCGCGGTCCTCCTCGAACACCTGGGTGCCCACCGGAACCTTGAGGATGATGTCCTCGCCGTTATGGCCCGCGCGGTTGCGGCCCATGCCGTGGACGCCGGTGTCGGCCTTGAAATGCTGCTGGTAGCGGAAGTCGATCAGGGTGTTGAGCCCGTTGACCGCCACGATCCACACGTCTCCGCCCCGGCCGCCGTCGCCGCCGTCCGGACCGCCGTATTCGACGAACTTCTCGCGCCGGAACGACACCGATCCGCCGCCGCCGTCGCCCGAGCGGATATAGATCTTGCACTGGTCGAGGAACTTCATGGCCCCCTTTTGTCCCAGGCGGGGCCTCCAGTCGAGCGCCGCTTTGGTCGGGCGGTCGACGGATTCAGCATCGATTAGGACTCTTGGGCGATAACCGGCGGGTGGCCACAGGGGGTGGCCAAGCTTCCCTGTGACGTCTGAATGTTCCAGACCCGCCCCGCGCATAGTGCTCCGGCTTCTGAGCATCCCATCGCGCAATTCCCGCCCGCCGACCCTGTCTCGGCCCAGGCCCTGATCGACGAAAAGGCCGGCTGGCTGCCTCAGGGAACGTGGGGCAAGACTGCGTATTTCAGCCTTTTCCGCCTCTGGCACGGCCGGGTGCGCGCCGAATACACGGCCCACGCCACGCCCCACTTCCTGTTCCTGCTGGCCATGCTGCCGGTGCTGACCAAGGCGCGCGACGAGCTGAAGTCCATGACCCTGTGGGACCCGCCGGCGGGTCCGCTCAAGGATGTGCGCGACGGCCAGCCCGCTTGGCGCCAGTACAGCGCCTTCCTGCCCCGCATCGAGCAGACGGTGGCCGAGGTCGGCCCCTACAGCGAAATCAAGCTGCCGCAGGACCTGGATCACCTGCTGGAAAACATGACGGTGGCTGAAAGCGCCTTCCGCGAAGGCCCGCCCGCCTGACCCTTCACGGGGCCGCCCGCAGGACCTATGTCTGCGGCATGAGCGAAGACAGCCCCATCCCCGGCGCCGCCCCCGGCAAGCCTCTGACGCCCGCCGCGGAGCGCGCCCTGCAGGAAGCCGCCGAGCGCCGCGCCGCCGAAGCCAAGGTCCAGGCCGCCCACGAAGTCGGCGGCCCCAAGGGCCCCGAACCCACCCGTTACGGCGACTGGGAGCGTAAGGGCCTGGCGGTGGATTTTTAGTCTTTTTCTTTGCGCTAACGCTTCGCTGCTTGAGCGCTAGGCCATTTCCTGAACGATCCGCAGCGCCGCCTCGCGCGGATTGGGCGCTGCGGTGATCGGGCGGCCGCAGACCAGATGGCTGGCGCCGTTCTTGAGCGCGGCTGCGGGGGTCGAGGCGCGGGCCTGATCGTCCTTGCCCGACCAGTCGGGCCGCACACCGGGCGTCACCACCAGGAAATCAGGGCCCCCGATGCGCCGGGCGAGCGCCGCCTCGTGCGGGCTGGCCACCACTCCGTCGGCGCCGGCGTCGATGGCCTGGCGGATGCGCCGCTCGACCAGGGCGGCGACGCCCAGCCCATAGCCCAGGTCCTTCAGGTCGTCCTCGCTGAGGCTGGTCAGCACCGTCACGCCCAGGATTTTCACTTCCGAAGCCCCGCCTCGGCCCTTGACCGCCGCCTGCATCACCTGTGGCTCGGCGTGGACGGTCAGCAGATCGCAGGTCCCGGTTGCGGCGATGGCGGCGGTCGCCTTTTCCACGGTCGCCCCGATGTCGTGCAGCTTCCAGTCCAGGAACAGGCTGCGGCCCGAGGCCTTCAGCGCCTTGGCCATGGCCATGCCCTCGGTCGCCAGCAGCTGCAGCCCGATCTTGTAGAACGACACGGCGTCTCCCAGCCGGTCGACCATGGCCTCGGCCTCGGCGCGGGTGGGCAGGTCCAGCGGCAGGATCAGGCGGGGGTCGGACACGGGCGGCTCCTCGGAATCGGCAGCTATCAGGGTAGGCGCCGCCGCGAGCCCGACAATCGATTTCCGCGCCGGGCCTTCGTGAGCCCTGATCACATTGACTAACGGAGTCGGCGCGCCGCCCGCCTGGCGATCCTCATCACCACATCCTCAGGAAGAAGTCGCGCCAGGGCGACGATCACCCGGTTGGGCCAGCCGGTGATGCACATGGGCCGATTGGCCTCCACGGCTGCGAACCCCGCCCGGGCCACGGTCTCGGCGTCCTGCCACATCAGCTGGGGGATGCGGCCCATCTGGGCGCGCATTCCGTTGACGTCGTGGAATTCCGAATAGGTCAGGCCGGGGCAGAGCGCGGTGACATGCACCCCCTTGCCCAGCATCTCCAGATGCAGGCTCTGCGAGAACTTGACCACGAAGCTCTTGGCCGGGCCGTAAAGCGTATGGCTGGGCATGGCCGGGACCAGGCCCGCCACCGAGGCCACATTGATCACCCGGCCAAAGCCGCGCTCGGCCATGCCGGGGGCCAGGCGGTGGGTCAGTTCGCATACGGCTGTCACGAGCACCTGGAGAAACGCCTGCTGCTCGCGCCAGTCGGTGCGGATGTAGGTCCCCGGCAGGCCGTAGCCGGCGTTGTTGACCAGGGCGTCGACCGTGCGGCCCTCGGCGGCGATGGCGGCGACGAGACGTTCAATGGCGCCGGGTTCCGCGAGATCGGCGGTGAAGGTCAGGGCCTGCACCCCGAACCGGCCCTGAATGTCGCGCGCCAGGGCCTCCAGCCGCTCGGTCCGCCGCGCGGTCAGGGCGACGTCATAGCCGTTGGCGGCATAGACGCGGGCGAAGGCTTCGCCGATGCCGGCGGAGGCGCCGGTGATCAGGCAGAGTCTGCGGGTCTGGCTCAGGCGGCCGCCGAGGCGCCGGCGCCCTCGAGCAGGTCGGCGACGGTCACGTGCGACAGCCGGTCTGCGGCGGCGGTGTCGGCGGCCTTGATGGCGGCGGCCACGGCGCGGGGGATGTGTTCGCTGACCGGGCAGCCCTTGGCCCCCAGCGTCGGCACGCCCAGGTGAGCGCAGCCGTTCACCGAGCGCAGCACCAGATCAAGCGTGATGGTTTCCGGCGCCCGGGTCAGCCAGGCCCCGCCGCCCGCGCCCGTGCGGGTGCAGATCAGCCCGGCGCGGGCCAGCATCGCCGTCACCCGCCGCACCACCACCGGATTGGTGGGCACCGACGCGGCCAGAGCCGCGCTCGACACCGCGGCCGGCGGCGAGAACGCGCCCTTGTGGGCGAGATAGGCCAGCACATGGGCCGCCACAGGAAATCTTTGGCTATCGGACATCTGTGCTCAAGGTAATGTCTGCGGCCTTTTCTTCAATGGTTTGTTGCCGGATTTGCTTGGCCGGGCCCTGTATTGAGCGCCAAATCGAGCGCCCATTGAACTCGTCTTCGCGCCAGCGATTGAAGGGGGCGAGGAAAGGGAGTATTGGCGCCGCCTGCAATCGAGTGGGCCGTCCGACCGGATCAATTCCACGGACTTCCCCGGAGAGTTTGAATGGCTGAAGAAGCCGAGCCTATTCCATCGGCGGAGGCCACTGCGGCGACCGGCGCCGCAGGTCACCATACAACCGACAAGACCCCCGACACCGGCCACGGCGGCCACGGTTCGCAGGGCTTCGCGACCATGGCTCTTGGCGCCATCGGCGTGGTGTTCGGCGACATCGGCACCAGCCCCCTCTATGCCATGCGCGAGGCGCTATCGCACGCCCGCACCACCGACAATATCGAGCTCTCGGTGCTGGGGGTGGTCTCGCTGGTGCTGTGGGCCCTGACCCTGATCGTCACGGTCAAGTACGTCATCTTCCTGATGCGGGCCGACAACAAGGGCGAGGGCGGCACCCTGGCCCTGATGGCCCTGGCGCAGCGGGCTCTGGGCCGCCGGTCCACCACCGTCTTCTTCCTCGGCGTTGTCGGCGCCTCGCTGTTCTACGGCGACGGCATGATCACCCCCGCCATCTCAGTCATGGGCGCCATCGAGGGCCTGAAGGACGCGCCGGGCATCGGCCATGCGCTCAGGCCCTACGTCCTGCCGCTTTCAGCCTTCATCCTGATCATTATCTTCATGGTGCAGTCGCGCGGGACGCAGAAGATCGCCACCCTGTTCGGGCCGATCACCACCCTGTGGTTCCTGACCCTGGCGGCGCTGGGCGTCTATCATCTGATGGACGACTGGTCGATTTTGCGCGCCTTCAGCCCCTATTACGGCGTGCGCTTCCTGCTGGAGAACGGCTTCATCGGCTTCGTCATCCTGGGCAGCGTCTTCCTGGCGGTGACCGGCGCCGAGGCGCTCTACGCCGACATGGGCCACTTCGGCAAAGCCCCGATCCGCGCCGCCTGGCTCGTCTTGGTCTTCCCCAGCCTGGCGCTGAACTATCTGGGCCAGGGCGCCATGGTGCTGGACCACCCGGCAACCGCCGTCGACCCCTTCTACCGCATGGTGCCTCAGGCGGTTTACTGGCCGGTCCTGCTGCTGGCCACCGCCGCCGCCGTCATCGCCAGCCAGGCGGTGATCACCGGCGCCTTCTCCATGACCCAGCAGGCCGTGCAGCTGGGTCTTCTGCCCCGCATCGAGATCAAGCGTACCTCCGAGACCCAGGCCGGCCAGATCTTCGTGCCCTCGGTCAATCAGCTGCTGATGTTCGGCGTCCTGGCTCTGCTGTTCATGTTCCGCAGCTCCACCCGCCTGGCCTCGGCCTACGGCATCGCCGTGACCGGCTCGATGTTCGTGGACACCCTGCTGGCCTTTGTGGTCCTGCGTAAATTCTTCCATTGGTCGACCGCGCGCACGCTCTGCCTGATCGTGCCGCTGGGCCTTCTGGACCTGGTGTTCATCTCCTCCAATCTGCTCAAGATCCCCGACGGCGCCTGGTTGCCGCTGGTGTTCGGCCTGGTGCTGGTGCTGATGATGTGGACCTGGACTCGCGGCGCCCACATCCTCACCGAGAAGGCCCGCCGCGACAGCGTCCGCCTGGACGAGCTGATCGAGATCCTTCGCGCCCGCGCGCCCCACCGGGTGCCCGGCGCAGCCATCTTCCTGACTTCCGATCCGGACATGGCGCCCGTCGCCCTGATGCATAATCTCAAGCACAACAAGGTGCTGCACGAGAAGAACGTGATCCTGACGGTGCGCACCGCCGAGACGCCGCGGGTCGATGACGACGCCCGCCTGACCATCGAGGCCATCAACGACGACTTCAAGAAGGTGGTGGTCTTCTACGGCTTCATGGAAAGCCCGAACCTGCCCAAGGCGCTGGCGCTCTGCCGCAAGCACGGGCTGAAGTTCGACATCATGTCGACCTCCTTCTTCCTGGGCCGCCGTTCGGTGGTGCCCTCGGCTCACTCGGGCATGCCGCTGTGGCAGGACAAGGTGTTCATCTACCTGATGAAGAACGCCGCCAATCCAACCGAATTCTTCAAGATCCCGCCCGGCCGCGTGGTCGAGCTGGGCGCTCAGGTCACGGTCTAGCGCTGAGGTTCGTGACCCGGTCCGGCGTCGGCGGCGTCACCGGGGCGCCGCTGAGATAGGCCTGCAGGGCGTCGATATCCTGGGGTCCGCCCAGCGGCTGGGTCCCCTTGGCCAAGGCTTCAAAGCCCCCGCCGCCCTGCGCCAGGAAGGTGTTCAGCGTCACCCGGTAAGCCGTGGCGTCCTCCACCGGCTTGCCGTCCAGCGTCAGCGCCACGATCCGCTGTCCCACCGGCCGGGCCGCGTCGAAACTGTAGCGGGCGCCGGAGGAGACCATCAGGGAGTCGATGGTGCCGGGCTGGCCGTTGGCGCCCGGAAACTCCGCCTCCAGAGCGTCCTTGATCTGCCGTCCGGTCAGGCTGACCACGATCAGGGCGTCGCCGAACGGCTGGACGGTGAACAGCTGATCGTAGGCGACCGCGCCGCCCGCGCCGGGGATCAGTTCGGCCCGCACTCCGCCGGCGTTGATCATGGCGATCTGAGCGCCGCCCATCTTGGTATCGCGGGTCGCGGCCAGCTCGGCATCAGCCACCAGGTCTCCGATCACGGTCTCGCGGCCCAGCGTCTCGACCCGCGTCGCCGCCCCGGTCAGATGCCCGGCGGTCTGCGAAGCCAAGGGGGCGGCGGCGGCGGCGTAGCGGGCGACCAGGGCGGCGGCGGCGGGATCGGCGGGGAAGACCGGAAAGGTCGGCTGCAGGGGCACAGGTCCCCGGTTGCCCGTATAGGCCTCGCCCTGGACGATCACATTGTCGGCCCGCTTGCCGGTCACGCGATGATGCGCGGGGTCGATGGTCAGGGTGACGTCGGTCAGGAGCTTGCCGTTGAGCCCCGCGCTGGTCAGCAGGAAGGGCTTGTTCGGATTGATGCGACCGTAATCGCAGACATAGGCCTCATGCGTATGGCCCGACAGGACCACGTCCACCCGGCTGTCGAGCCGGTCTAGGATCGGCAGGATCGCGCCCGTGAAGCCCGCGCAGCTCTTGTCGTTGTAGCCCACCGTGGTCACCCCGCCCTGGTGGATCAGCAGTACGATGGCGTCGGCGCCTGCCTTGCGCAGCTTGGGGACTAGGGCGTTTACCGTGTCCGCCTCGTCCTTGAAGCTGAGGCCCGCCACCCCCGACGGCGACACGATCTCCGGCGCGCTCTTCAGAGTCAGGCCGATGAAGGCGACGCGGACGCGCCCCTTGCCCTTGCCGAACGTGCGGATGGCGTAGGGGTCAAAAAGCGGCGCGCCGGTCTCGGTCAGGATGTTGGCCGTCAGGTAGTGGAAGTTCGCGCCCGTGAAGTCCTTGTCTACCGCGCAGGGCTGTTTCGTTGTCAGCTTCTGGCAGCCGCCGTGGGCCAGCCGCTGCAGTTCGGGGCGGCTGCGGTCCAGTTCGTGGTTACCCACCGCGCTGAAATCCAGCCCGGCCAGGTTCATGGCCTCGATGCTCGGCTCGTCGAGGAACAGGGCCGAAAGCAGGGGCGAGGCGCCGATCAGGTCCCCGGCGGCCACGGTCACATGGTTGGGGCTCCTGGCCTCCAGCCGCTTGATGGCCGAGACCAGATAGGCGGCTCCTCCGGCGGGCACGGCGGCGGTCCCGCCCCCAGGTAGAGGCGCGGTTATGCTCTGACGCGGCGGCGCCAGGTTGCCGTGGAAGTCGTTGAAGGCGACGATCTTGACCGTGACCGGCTTGGCCCACACCGTCCCGCCGCCGAGGCAGCAGGTCAGGGCGAGGGCGGCGGCGGCCAGTGTCGATCTCATGCGTCCGGATGCTCCGTGGTCGAACGGCTCCAAGCAAGCCATGAGGCCGCCCGGCGCGCCAGCGTTTCTGCGTTTGCGACACGTTCAGGGTTGAACGGCGCGCCAATCCGCCTTTTAACGCGCCAGCCTGTCTTCTCTCCGCCCGCCTAAAGGTAAAGCCCATGGCCGCCAGCAGCGCCCAGCCCGTCAAGAAAGTCGTCCTGGCCTATTCCGGCGGCCTGGACACCTCGATCATCCTGAAGTGGCTGCAGCAGACCTACAACTGCGAGGTGGTCACCTTCACCGCCGATCTCGGCCAGGGCGAGGAGCTGGAGCCCGCGCGCAAGAAGGCCCTGCTGCTGGGCATCAAGCCCGAGAACATCTTCATCGAGGACCTGCGCGAGGAATTCGTGCGCGACTACGTCTTCCCGATGTTCCGCGCCAACACCGTCTACGAAGGCCAGTACCTGCTGGGAACCTCCATCGCCCGCCCGCTGATCGCCAAGACCCAGATCGACATCGCCCGCAAAGTCGGCGCCGACGCCGTCTGTCACGGGGCCACCGGCAAGGGCAACGACCAGGTCCGCTTCGAGGTCGGCTACTACGCGCTGGAGCCCGACATCCGGGTGATCGCCCCCTGGCGCGAGTGGGACTTCGTCAGCCGCGAGCAGCTGATCGCCTTCGCCGAGGAAAACCAAATCCCGATCGCCAAGGACAAGCGCGGCGAGAGCCCCTTCTCGGTCGACGCCAACCTTCTGCACTCCTCCTCCGAGGGCAAGGTGCTGGAGGACCCGGCGGTCGAGGCGCCGGAATTCGTCTATCAGCGCACCATCGCGCCCGAGGATGCGCCCGACACGCCGGTCGTCTTCACCATGGATTTCGAGCGCGGCGATCCGGTGGCCATCGACGGCCAGCGCCTGTCTCCGGCGGCCCTGCTCACCAAGCTGAACCAGCTCGGCCATGACTCGGGCGTCGGGCGTCTGGATCTGGTGGAAAACCGCTATGTCGGGATGAAGTCGCGCGGCGTCTACGAGACCCCCGGCGGCACCATCCTGCTGGGCGCCCACCGCGGCATCGAGTCGATCACGTTGGACCGCGGCGCCGGCCACCTGAAGGACGAGCTGATGCCCCGCTATGCGGAGCTGATCTACAACGGCTTCTGGTTCTCGCCCGAGCGCATCATGCTGCAGGCCCTGATCGACAAGAGCCAGGAACTGGTCACCGGCCAAGTCACGATCAAGCTCTACAAGGGCAATGTCTCGATCATTGGCCGCACTAGCCCCTATTCGCTCTACGACCAGGAGCTGGTCACCTTTGAAGAGGGCAAGGTGGCCTATGACCACCGCGACGCGGCGGGCTTCATCAAGCTCAACGCCCTGCGCCTGCGGGTCGCCGCCAAGCGCGATCGCCGGGCGGCTCCCGAGTAGGCTCTAAGCTTGCGCTATCGCCTCGCGGCTGCTTGAGCGCGGCCTAGTGGCGGTGATGGCGGTACCAGGCGCGACTGTGATGCACCACCACGCGGTGATGGCGGCTGCCGACCACGGCCCCGGCGACGCCGCCGACGACCGCGCCCGGAGGTCCGGCGATCAACAGGCCCGAGCCCGCGCCGATGGCGGCGCCCGCGACGGGGCCTGCAGAGGCGGCGGTGGCCGCGCCCATCAGAGTCAGGGCGGCGGCGGAGATCATCAGAATCTTCATGGTCTAATCCAATCGTATGGGTTTTGGCCGCTCTAGACGCGGCCAGTGTGAACCGAACGCGCGCCTGCTCTGTCCGTTCCACCTCCGGCTGCTATCGTGCACTCATGACCCTGCCCGTCGATCCCGCCCGCTACCTGACCTTCCTCGGCGCCATGGCCATCCTCGCCATCACCCCGGGCCCGGCCAATCTGTTCGCCGTGGCCAACGGCATGAGCCGGGGCAAGAAGGCGGTGCTGATGGGGGTGCTGGGCATGAACACCGCCACCCTGATCTGGTACGTGGCCGCCGCGCTTGGCCTCGGCGCCCTGGCCCTGGCCTTCCCCAAGGCGGTCCAGGCCCTCATCGTCGTGGGCGCGGCCTATCTGGTGTGGCTGGCCTACGGCGCCCTGAAGTCGGGTTTCGCCCCGCACGGCGGTCTCGGCCACGCCGCGATCAAGCCGGACCGCTCCGCCTACTGGGACGCCTTCACGGTGCAGATCACCAACCCGAAGATTCTGCTCTTCTTCGGCGCGGTCCTGCCGCCCTTCCTGGACTTCAAGCGCCCCCTGGCGGCGCAGTTCGTGATGTTCGCCGTGGCCACCGTGGCGCTCGATGTCGCCGCCGTCCTCGCCTACGGCTTCGGCGGCGCGGCCCTGGCTTCGCGCATGACCGACGCCCGTTTCCGCCGAGGCTTCTCCATTGCCGTGGCCGTGGTGCTGACCGCCGCGGCGGTGCTGATCGTCACCCGCCTCTAGCAGCCCCGAACTCGGCGAACCAAGTTTTCGGAAACATTGGCGATGTCCAACGTCGGCCCGGAAACAAAGACCGTGCGCGGCAACCCAACTTCCGCCACGGTGTTTTGCTGTATTGTCCGCCGAACTATTTGCATTTGCCCGGAGCGGCCCATGAAACGCGCCCTTATCGCCCTCGCCGCGACCGTCGCCTTCGCCGGCCTCGCCGCCTGCGAAACCGCCACCCCCTATCAGCCGCTCAAGATCGGCGACACCGAGACCGGCGGCTACAGCGACACCAAGCTCAACGCCGACCACTTCCGCGTGGTCTTCTCCGGCAACGACCTGACTTCGCGTGAGACGACCGAGCGCTACCTGCTCTACCGGGCGGCGGAACTGACTGTCAGCCAGGGCTTCGACTGGTTCACCACCACCGACCGCCACACCGACAAGAAGAGCCAGGCCTTCATCGACCCGGACTACGGTTTCGGCTGGAGTCCCAACTGGCGATTCCGCGGCCGCGTGGGCTGGGGCGGATGGGGCGCCTGGGGCGGCGGCTGGGGCGGACCCTGGGGTCCGGGTTGGGGCGGCGGCTGGGGCAGTCCATACGGACCCGCCTCCGTGCAGGAGTTCAGCCGCTATGAGGTTTCCGCCGAGATCGCCCTGGGCCACGGCCCCCGACCCTCCGACGGCCGGGCGCTCGACGCCCGCGAGGTGATGATGAACCTCGGTCCCCAGATCCAGCGGCCTAAGGCCTGACGCCCGTACAGCACTGGTTTTTGTCCCTTAACCTCCCATCTGCTATGGCTCGCCGTCATTCGCAGAAGGAACACAGGTCTTGGGCGTCACCCTCGATCTCAAGCGCCCGGCTCTAGCCGCGCCGCAGGGCTCGCCCAACCTGTCGGGGATGACCCGCGCCCAGATGCAGGCCGCTCTCGTCGAGCACGGCGCGGTCGGCCCGGACAAGGCGCGCATGCGCACGAACCAGATCTGGCGCTGGATCCACAACTTCGGCGTCACCGAGTTCGGCCCGATGACCGATATCGGCAAGGACGTGCGCGCCGTGCTGGAGCGCGACTTCTCGCTCGGCCGCCCCGAGGTGGTGGAGCGTCAGGTCAGCCGCGATGGCACCCGCAAATGGCTGATCCGCTTCTCGCCCGGCGTCGAGGCCGAGACGGTGTTTATTCCGGGCGTGGGCCGCGCCGGGGCTCTGTGCGTCTCCAGCCAGGTCGGCTGCACCCTCAACTGCACCTTCTGCCACACCGGCACCCAGCCCCTGGTGCGCAATCTGACCGCCGCCGAGATCATGGCCCAGGTGCAGATCGCGCGGGACGACCTCGGCGAATGGCCCTCGCCCGCCGGCGAGCGCCAGCTCAGCAACATCGTCTTCATGGGCATGGGCGAGCCGCTCTACAATCTGGACAGCGTCGCGGACGCCATCGAGATCATTTCCGACAACGAGGGCACCGCCATCTCGCGGCGGCGGATCACCATCTCGACCTCCGGCGTGGTCCCCGAGATCCCCCGCGCGGGCGAGCTGACCCAGGCCATGCTGGCCATCTCCCTGCACGCCACCAACGACGCCCTGCGCGACGAACTGGTGCCGCTCAACCGCCGCTATCCGATCCAGGAGCTGCTGGCCGCCATCAAGGCCTATCCGGGCCTCAGCAACGCCCGCCGCGTCACCTTCGAATACGTCATGCTGAAGGGGATCAACGACAGCCCCGCTGAGGCCAAGGCGCTGGTCAGCCTGCTCAAGGGCATCCCGGCCAAGATCAACCTGATCCCGTTCAACCCTTGGCCCGGCAGCCCCTACGCCTGCTCCGACTGGGGCACGATCGAGAAGTTCGCCGCCATCATCAACCGCGCCGGCTACGCCTCCCCGATCCGCACCCCGCGCGGCCGCGACATCCTCGCCGCCTGCGGCCAGCTCAAGTCCGAGAGCGAGAAGACTCGGGCCAGCGACCTGCGCAAACAGGCCAAGGCCGAAGCCTAGCGCAGCGACGCGCTGTCCAGGTTCAGCTTGTCGGCCTCGATCACCTCGGCCTGCGGATATTTCGCCTTCAGCGCCGGCAGGAACATCTTGGCGTCTCCGGCGACCACGATGGTGACGCCCTTGGGGTCCATCAGCTCCGTGGCCGTGGCCCGCACCTCGGCGGCGGTCACCGCCTGGACGCTGGGCGCATAGCGATTGATTTCCTTCAGATCGACGCCCTGCAGGGCGAGGCCCGACAGATAGGTGGCCAGGCCCGTGGTCGTGGCGACGTTGCGGCCGAAACCGCCGGTCAGGGTCGCCTGGCGCGCGGCCAGTTCTGCGGCGTCGGGGGGTGAGGTCTTCAGCCCGTCCAGCTCCTTGAGCATCACATCCACCACCTCGGCGGCGGACTCGTTCTTGGTCTGGGACGAGGCGGCCATCGGACCGACCCCGTGGCGGGCGTCCAGCACCGAATTGGCGCCGTAGCTGAGGCCGCGCTTGACCCGCACCTCCTCGTTCAGCCGGGCGGAATAGCCGCCGCCCAGCACGGCGTTGGACACCAGCACCTTGTAGTATCGCGGGTCAGTCCGCTTGATCGCCTGCAGATAGAGGTTCACCGCCGCCTGGCCGGTGCCGGGCAGGTCGATGACGATCACCCGCGGCTTGGCCGACGGCTCGGCGCTTTGAGCGACGGGCAGGGGCGCGGCGGGCTTGGCCCAGTCGCCGAACGCCTTCTGCGCCAGGGCGAACCCGGCCTCGGGCGTGATGTCCCCGGTCAGCACCAGGGTGGCGTTGTCGGGCCGGTACCAGGCGCGGTGGAAGGTGATCACGTCCTCGCGGGTAATGGCCTTCAGCGACTTGGGCGTGCCGGTGAGGACATGGCCGTAGGGCGTTCCGGCGAACACGGCCTCGGCTGCGGCGTAGCGGGCCAGGACGCCGGGCTCCTGTAGCTGCACCTGCAGACTGTCCAGGGTGCGGGCGCGCAGCCGGTCCAGCTCGTCCTGGGCGAAGGTCGGCTTCCTCACCACATCGGCCATGATGGCCATGGCGGCGGGCAGCTTGCCGGTCAGGGAGCCCAGATCGGTGCGGCTGCCGTCCCAGGCGCCGTTGGCGTCCAGCCGGGCGCCCAGCGCCTCGACGTCCTGGGCGATGTCGGTGGCCGAGCGGGCTCCGGCGCCCTGCGTCAGCAGCGAAGCGGTCACATCGGCCAACCCGGCCTTGCCCGCAGGATCGGCGGCGCCGCCCGCCTTCACGGTCAGCTGGGCGGTGACCAGGGGCAGGGCGGTGGAATGGGCCACGATCACCCGCAGGCCGTTGGGCAGCGTCCGTTCAGACGCCACCGGCAGCACCGGGCTCACCGGCGCGCCCGGCGCGGGGGGCTGGGTCAGGCCGCCGGCGGAGACGGCGGGCGGGGGCGTGGCCACGTTCGGTTCCTTGGCGGCGACCGGGGCGGAGGGCTTGGACGGGCTGGCGACGCCCTCGGCGGCGCCCTCGCCTTTCGGGCGCTCCTTTTCCGAGACGTAGCGGATGGTCACCCGGCGGTCCTCGGGCAGATACTTGCGGGCTACCCGCTGCACGTCGGCGATGGTGACGGCCTGCAGTTTGCCGATGTCGTCATTGACCCGGCTGACGTCGCCCTCGACCCATTGGGCGTTGCCGATGGCGTAGCCGCGCCCGTCCACGGTCTCGCGCGAGCGGATGGCGCGGGCGATCAGGCCGGTCTTGGCCTTGTCCAGTTCGGCGGCGCTGACGGCGGCGTCGCGCACCTTGGCCAGTTCGAGCAGCAGGGCCTTCTCGCCCTGATCGGGCGTCTTGCCGTCGGCCATGATGGCGCCGACGTAGAACAGCCCCGGCTGCTGGCGGGTGTCGTCGGCGGAGAAGACGTTCTGCACCAGCTGCTGGCGGTAGACGAGGCTCTCGTTCAGCCGCGCGGAGTCGCCGCCGGTCAGGATGGCGTCCAGCACCGTCAGGGCCGCATCGTCGGCGTCGGAGGCGGCGGGGGCCAGCCAGGTGATGGCCACGGCGGGCAGGGGCACGTTGGGCCCGTAGGTGGTCACGGTGCGCGCCCCGGTGCGCGGCGGTTCCTTGACGGTAACCCGCGGCACTGCGCCGGCGGGGGCCTTGATCGGTGCGAAGTAGCGGTCGATCCAGGCGTCCAGCACCTTGGGATCGAAATCGCCGACCACGATCAGCAGGGCGTTGTCGGGCCGGTAATAGGTAGCGTGAAAGGCGCGCACGTCCTGGAGGCTCGCGGCGTCCAGATCGGCGATCGAGCCGATGCCGGGGCGCTTATATGGGTGGGCGGTGAAGGAGTTCTGCGGGATCGCCAGGGACTCGAAGCGCCCGTAGGGGTCGGCCAGCACCCGCTGGCGCAGCTCTTCCTCGACCACCGCCCGCTCGGACTTGAAGTTGGCCTCGTCCACCGACAGCGAGCTCATCCGCTCCGCCTCGGCCCACAGCAGCCGCTCGATGTGGTTGGCCGGAACGACACCGTAGTAGTTGGTGTAGTCGTCGGCGGTGGAGGCGTTGTTCATGCCGCCCACATCCTCGGTCAGCCGGTCCATGTACTCCGCCGGCATGTCCTTGGTGGCCTTGAACATCATGTGTTCGAACAGATGCGCGAAGCCCGAGCGGCCCTCCGGATCGTCCTTGGAGCCGACCCCGTAGAAGACCTGGACAGTCGCCACCGGGGCGGTGTGATCCAGCGCCGTGACCACCTTCAGCCCGTTGGGCAGGGTCCGCGTCTCGTACTTCAGCGGCGGCACGACGATCGAGGCGGCGGAGCCCGGAGCCGGGGTCTGCGCCTGCACGGCCGGGGCAAGCATAAGGGCGGCGGCGAGGCAGGCGGCGATACGCTTCATAGGCAGGCTCCAGAAGAAGGGCGGCACGCTAGCACGGCGAACGGGGCGATCTAGAGGCGTTCCTACGCCTCTTCCTCGTCCTCATATCCCACCAGCGTCAGCGGACGCGCCGCGATCCCGTTCAGTTCGGCCCAGCGCGCCAGGGCCTCCTCGCGGCCGTGGGTGATCCACAGCTCCTGCGGGCGCAGCTCCGCGACCGTGGCGGTCAGCTCGTTCCAGTCGGCGTGGTCGGACAGGATCAGCGGCAGCTCCACCGCCCTCTGCCGCGCCCGGGCGCGCACCCGCATCCAGCCGGAGGCGAACGCCGTCACCGGATCGGGGAACCGCCGCGCCCAGCGGTCGGCGATGGCCGAGGGTGGCGCCAGCACGATCTGGCCTTCGAAATCGCTCTTTTTTGCCGTGGTGGCTGGAAGCAGCGGCCCCAGCGCCACGCCGTGCTGTTCGTACAGGGCGCAGAGCCGCTCCAGCGCCCCATGCACATAGATCGGCCTGTCCCAGCCGCCCTCGCGCAGCAGGGCGATCAGCCGCTGCGCCTTGCCCAGGGCATAGACCCCGACGATGTGCGAGCGCTCGGGGAATTGGGCGACGGAATGAAGCAAGGTGGCCACCACCTCCGCCGGGTCGGGAAAGCAGAACACCGGCAGGCCGAAGGTCGCCTCGCTGACGAAGACGTCGCAGGGCACCGGCTCGAACGGCGGGCAGGTGGGGTCGCGGCTCCTCTTATAGTCGCCCGAAACGACGATGGTCATGCCCTTCCACCGCACCACCGCCTGGGCCGAGCCGAGGATGTGGCCGGCGGGGGCGAACGACAGCTCCACCCCGTTGCGCGTGATCGTCTCGCCATAGGGCAGAGCCTGGGCCTGACCGGCGAAGTCCTCGCCGTAGCGCACCGCCATGATGCCGAGCGTCTCGGGCGTCGCCACCGCGACCCCGTGGCCGGCGCGGGCGTGGTCGGAATGGCCATGGGTGATGATAGCCCGATCCACCGGCCGCACTGGGTCGATGTAGAAGTCCCCCGGCGGGCAGTAGAGGCCCTCGGGCTTGGGACAGAGCAGGGCTTCCGGCTTCAGCAGCGCCATGCGATCCAAATGCTGCCAGGAGGGGGACGTTGCAAGGTCAGCCTGCTAGGCTGACGCCATGCGCTTCCTCATGCTCGCCTTCGCCGCCCTGACCTTGGGGGCCTGCGATCAGGTCTATTCGCGTACGCCCCTGATCTCCGAGGCGCGCGAGCAGGGCGATCCGGAGCTGCGCCCCGGCCTCTGGCAGCTGGCTGGCTATCAGGACCCCGCCTGCCAATTCGATATCCGCCAGCCGACCTTCCGCTGGCCGGAATGCGCCGCCGGGGCGGAGTATCAGCGCGGACAGTGGTGGCTGGTCTCGCGCCAGAACCGGCTCCTGGCCCAGACGGTGCGCCTGACCGAGGCCGACCCGGCCCAGCCCGGGCTGCAGGTCTTGGCTCAGAGCCACTTCAGCGCCGACGTCTTCGCCGATCCCCGCATCCGTCCGCCGCAGACAGCCGACAACCCCATGTTCGGCTGGACCTATGCGGCCCTGACCGTGGTCAAGACCGACGCCGCCGCCCGCATCGTCGAGGCCAAGGTGATCCAGCCCCGCTGCGGCCCCGTCCAGCCCGCCCAGCTGAAGGACGGCGCCTTCACCGCCAAGGCGGGCGCCTACAAGACCTATCCCGGCCTGACCCTGGTCGGGACCGCCTGCGCGGCCAAGGACCTCGACACGATCAAGGCGGCGCTGAAGCTCTCCGGCGACTCCGAGCCCCGCACCATCCGCTGGCTCCGCGACCGGCCCTGAGAACTGGCCCTGAGGTTGCCCGAGACGTCCGCCTCCTGTAACCCGTCGGCCATGTTCCAAGGCCTTTCCCATCACGCGCGCGACGCCAAGTCCTGGCCGTTTGAGCAGGCGCGCAATCTCCTCGCCCGCATCCTGACCTACGGGCTGGAGACTGACGCCGAGCGCGACCTCGCCTCGACCCTGATCAACGCCGGCAAGACCGACGAGGCGGTGAAGGAACTGAAGGCGCTGGGCCGCCCGGTGCGGTTCGAGACCGGCTACGGCCCGTCCGGCCTGCCCCACATCGGCACCTTCGGCGAGGTCGCCCGCACCACCATGGTCCGCGCCGCCTTCCGCGCCCTGACCGACGACGCCATCCCGACCCGGCTGCTGTGCTTCTCGGATGACATGGACGGCCTGCGCAAGGTGCCGGACAACATCGAGAACAAGGCGGTCCTGGAAGAGGATCTGGGCAAGCCCCTGACGGTGGTGCGCGACCCGTTCGGCGAGTACCCCAGCTTCGGCGCCCACAACAACGCCCGCCTGCGCGCCTTCCTCGACAGCTTCGGCTTCGAGTACGAATTCCTGTCCTCAACCGACTGCTACAAGGGCGGCCTGTTCGACACGACCCTGCTTTGGGCGCTGCAGAAGTTCGACGCCATCCAGGAGGTCATGCTGCCGACGCTCGGCGAAGAGCGCCGCGCCTCCTATTCGCCCTTCCTGCCGATCAGCCCCAAGACCGGGCGGGTGCTGCAGGTCCCGACGCTGGAGCGCAATCCCGGCAAGGGCACCATCACCTTCCGCGACGAGGACGGCGAGCTGACCGAGGTCATGGTCACCGGCGGCCGGGTCAAGATGCAGTGGAAGCCCGACTGGGCTATGCGCTGGACCGCTCTGGGCATCGACTACGAGATGGCCGGCAAGGACCTGATCGACTCGGTCAAGGCCTCCGCCAAGATCTGCCACATCCTCGGCGGCGAGCCCCCCGAGGGCTTCAACTACGAGCTGTTCCTCGACGAGAACAACCAGAAGATATCCAAGTCCAAGGGCAATGGCCTGACCATGGAGGACTGGCTGCGCTACGGCGCGCCGGAGAGCCTGGCCTACTACATGTTCCAGTCGCCCAAATCGGCCAAGCGGCTGTTCTTCGACGTCATCCCCAAGGCGACCGACGAATATCTGCAGCAGCTGGAGGCCCTGAACCGGCCGAAGCCCGAGCCAGTCCCGGGCGAGGCGCCCAAGCCCGTCCCCAATCCGGTCGACAACCCGGTTTGGCACGTCCACGCCGGCGCCCCGCCCGCGCAATCCTCGCCGGTGTCCTTCTCCCTGCTGCTGAACCTGACTTCGGCGGCCAACGCCTCCAACCAGGACATCCTGTGGGGCTTCATCTCGCGCTACATCCCCGGCGCGACCGCCGAGACCCAGCCCCTGCTGGCCAAGCTGGCGGCGGGCGCGATCAACTATTACGAGGACTTCGTCCGCCCCAATAAGGTGTTCCGCGCCCCCACCGACCAGGAGCGGGCGGCGATGCAGGACCTGCTGGCCCGGCTGAAGGCCCTGCCGGCCGGCTGCCAGGACGCCGAGCTGATCCAGAACGAGGTCTATGCCGCGGGCAAGGACGCCGGCTTCGAGCCCCTGCGTCTGTGGTTTACCGCCCTCTACGAGGTGCTGCTGGGTCAGAGCCAGGGCCCCCGCTTCGGATCCTTCGTCGCCATCTACGGCGTGGCCGAGACCGTGGACCTGATCGAACGGGCGCTAAGGGGCGAGGACCTCGCGGCCTAGCGTCGCCTCCAGCGCGTCTTCGTCCTTCAGCTCGCACTCCCACAGCGTCAGCACCCGCCAGCCCCGCGCCTCGAGCGCGGTCCGGTGCTCCACGTCCCGCGCCCGGTTGCGCCCGACCTTGCTCTCCCAGTAGTCCCGGTTGGCCTTAGGCACCCGCGCCCCTCGCGCGCAGTCGTGGCCGTGCCAGAAGCAGCCGTGGACGAAGATGGCCAGCTTGCGCCCCGCCATCACGACGTCGGGCTTTCCCGGCAGGTCCTTGCGGTGCAGCCGGTAGCCGACGCCCATCCAGGTCAGCAGGCGTCGGACCTTCAGTTCGGGCGAGGTGTCCTTGCTCTTCACCCGGCGCATCACCGATGAGCGCTTCTCCGGGCTGAAGACATCGGTCACGGCCGGGCTAGAGCCCGTCGAACAGGGCCGTCGACAGATAGCGTTCGGCGAAGCTGGGGATGATCGCGACGATCATCTTGCCGGCGTATTCATCGGTCGCGGCCAGGCGGAAAGCCGCGCTGATCGCCGCGCCGGACGAAATCCCCACCGGGATGCCCTCCTCGCGCGCCACGCGCCGGGCCATCTCGAAGCTCTCGTCGTTGTTGACCAGGACGATCTCGTCGATCACCCCCCGGTCCAGGATGCCCGGCACGAAGCCCGCGCCGATGCCCTGGATCTTGTGCGGACCGGGCGGGCCGCCCGACAGCACGGCCGACATTTCCGGCTCTACCGCCACCATCTTCAGCGACGGCTTCTTGGCCTTCAGCGCCTGGCCGACCCCGGTGATGGTGCCGCCGGTGCCCACGCCCGAGACCACCGCGTCGACCGCGCCCTTGGTGTCGTTCCAGATTTCCTCGGCGGTCGAGACCCGGTGGATCAGCGGGTTGGCGGCGTTCTCGAACTGCTGCGGCATCACCGAACCGGGGATTTCCGCCAGCAGCTCCTGAGCCCGGCCCACGGCGCCGCGCATGCCCTTTTCCGCGGGCGTCAGCTCCAGCCGCGCGCCCAGCAGGACCAGCATCTTGCGCCGCTCCATCGACATGCTCTCGGGCATGACCAGGATCAGCGGGTAGCCCTTGGAGGCGGCCACGAAGGCCAGGGCGATGCCGGTGTTGCCCGAGGTCGGCTCGATGATGGTCGAGCCCTTCTTCAGCACGCCGCGCGCTTCCAGGCTCTCGATCATGGCCACGCCGATGCGGTCCTTGACGCTGGCCAGGGGGTTGAAGAACTCCAGCTTGGCCAGCACCTCGCCTTTCGGCTTCAAGGCCCGCGTCAAGTTCGGCAGGCGTACCAGCGGGGTGTCGCCGATGGTGTCGATGATGGAGTCGAAAATCTTGCCGCGGCCCGAGCGCTTGTTGCGGCTGGCGTCGTAGGGGGAGTCCATAGCGCGACCTCTGAAGGGTGCTGATCGTTGGCCCGCAACCTAGCCGCGCGGGCGCGCGCCGTCACGTCAGCTTCTCTAGGGGCGCAGTGGGATTTACTCGGCGGCGATGCGCGAGGCCCCGTTCAGAAGCGGCTCCAGCAAACGCTCTGCCAGGAACCGCACGACCGGGACCGCCACCCCGTCGCCCACCACATGCAAGGCGCCGTTGGCGGACTTCGGCAGGCGGTAGTCGTCGTGGAGCCCCATCAGCCGCGCCCCCTCGCGCCCTGACAGCAGACGGGTGCGCACCTGCCCACCTTCCGCGATCAGCAAAATCTGGCGCGAGGAGCCGCCGCGCGGGGTGCGCAGGCAGCCGGCCACGCCGTCGAAGCGCACCTCCGCCCGCTGCTGGCTTTTGCCGTTCTCGATGCGGGTGCGGCGGAACACCGCCCCGACCTGCCGGGCGCCGGACGCGCGGGCCTGCTCGACCTTGGCCTGGTGCAGGGGGGCCATCAGCGACAGCAGATGCTGGGTCTGGTCGGGCCTGTGCCAGACCACGGCGGCGTCGGGCTCCAGCAGAGCCGCAAGCTCGGTGTTGCGCCGGGGCGCGGCGCCCGGCGACCACCACAGCCACTTCGCCTTCAGGGCGGCGGGCAGGGCGGCGTGGGCTTGGCGCACCGCGGGCGTATGGAAGGCGCTGTCGCCGATCAGGCCCGGCGGGGGCGGCTCGCGCGTCGCGATGATGAACACCCTAGGGCGTGACTGGGGCAGGAAGGCCGCCGCGTCTATCTCCAGCGCGCCGAACCGATAGCCTTGGGCCGCTACAGCCTCGCCGAGCGCCGCGAAATCCGCTCCGCCGTGAGAGCTCAGCAGACCAGAGACGTTCTCGATCACTAGGGCGCGGGGTGCGCGGCCTTCGCCCGCCAGGGCCTCGATCAGCTTCCAGAAGCCCCAGAAGGCCGACGACCGTCCGCCCTTCAGCCCCGCCCGTCCACCGGCCAGGCTGAAGTCCTGACAGGGCGAGGACGCCCAGGCCAGATCGGCCCGCCCAGGCAGCCGCGCGGCGTCCAACGCCCAGACGTCGCCCTCCACGAGGTCGTCGCCCGGCCAGTTGGCGCGGTAGGTCTTGGCTTTGAGAGGGTCTAAATCGTTGGCGAAGGCGGTCGACCAGCCTTCGCCCAGTCCGGCGCGGGCCATGCCGCCGCCGGCGAAGAATTCATAGGCGATCAGGGTGCGGGCGCGACTCACGCCCCGATGGTAGGCGCCTCACGCGGAAACAGGAATGCCCGTCCCCGCGCTCAAGCAGCGCGCTAGCGCGAAACTCAATGAACGGAAACGGGAGCCAGTTCGTGCGCGATCGCCGCAGCCATGGCGGATTCGCGATCGACCATCACGGCGAGGCGTTCGCCGTCGGCGCGGTGCACCGCGTAAAAGGTCTGGACGGAATCGAACTCGATGCCCTCGATTTCATCGACCGGCGTGGACGCGAGCACTTCCTTGGCCGTGATCGGACGGACGTAGACCAGGTCCGGGGCGCCCAGGGCGGCGAAAGCTTCGGATGTCAGTATCGGTGTCATGACGACCACCTCCTAAAAAAATCAACGCACTGATCGGCCGCCGGTTCAGCCGGCCGAGTGGATGGCGATACGCTTCACAAGCTTGGCGGGCGGGACTCGCGACACATCGATGTGCAGCAGGCCGTGTTCCAGCAGGGCGCCGGAGACCTCCATTCCGTCCGCCAGCACGAAGCTGCGCAGGAAGGCGCGGGCGGCGATGCCCCGGTGGAGGAAGGCGGACGGATCGATGGGGGCCTTGGCCTCCGCGTCACGCTTGCCGGCGATCACCAGCTGGTTGTCCTCGACGGTCACCTCGAGCTGGTTCGGCGAGAAGCCCGCCACCGCCAGGGTGATGCGGATATTGCCGTCGCCGCGGTCCTCGACGTTGTAGGGCGGATAGCTCTCGGCCGCCGCCTTGGTCGCCCGCTCGACGAGATCGCGCGTCCGCTCGAACCCGAGCAGGAAGGGGCTGTCGAAAAAGATCGTCGTCCGGTTCACCTGAAGCCCTCGCTGGAAGCGACTTCGCCAATTGCGTCCAGCTCGGCCCAATTTCGGCGCCGACTGGTTCGCTAGGCTTAGATGGTGAGGCGTCCCGCCCTTGGCAACCGGCGCCTCGCGTCCTGTTCAGCGGGGGCTGTAGGGCGTGGTTATTGTCTCTGCCGAAAAGACATCGGAAGCGCGCGGCCGGGGCCTCGGCCGTCTCCCTGATCCTGCACGTCCTGTTCCTCGCCGCCATGGTGGCGGGCCTGCGCGTGGTCGCCCCGCCCGTGGAGGACCGGCCAATCGAGATTAGTCTGCTGCGGCCCGCGCCCATCGACCCTGTGACCCGGCCCACGCCCGCGCCGTCGCGCACGCCTGAACGTGTCGCCCCCGGTCCGGTCGTGCGTCCGCGCCCTGTCCTCGCCGCGCCGTCCCCGGCGACGATCCCGCAGGCGCCCGCGCCGTCCGCTCCCGACGCGGTCAATCCCGGCGATATCGGCGGACCCAAGGGCCTGCTGCCCAGCCTCACCGCGCGGGCGGGCTGCGACGACCCTCTGAGCTTCCATCTGAACGATCAGCAGCGCGCGGCCTGCGATCAGAAGCTGGCCGAGCGGGCCCACGCGGCCGAGCCGCTCGCCCTCAACTTCGCCAAGGCCAAGCTGGCGGAGTTCGAGCGTCAGGAACGCTGCAAGAAGCTCTACACCCGCGGCGGCATCCCCTCGTCCTCGTCCCACGACGATTCCACCGGCGTCATGGCCGGCCTCGGCTACAACCCGAGCCTCAGGGAATGCGGGCCTAAAGACAGGTAGGGGCTAGCTAGGCGTCGATCTCGAAGCTGTCCGGCACGCCCTTGTTGATGTTGCGGCCGAGGAAGGCGCCCAGCAGGCTGATCGCCGCGCCCAGCATCAGCCACAGGGCCGGGGCCGCCTTATTGCCCGTGGCGTGGATCAGATAGGTGGCGATGGCCGGGGTGAAGCCGCCGAAGATGGCGGTGGCCAAGCTGAAGGCCAGGGCGAAGGCGGCGGTGCGCACGCGCGGCTCCACCATCTCGGTCAAGCGCGCCACCATCGCCCCGTTGTAGAGGCCGAACATCAGCGAGACGAACAGCTCGGCGGTCAGCAGCTTGCCGAAGGTCGGCGCGGCCACCAGCCAGTTCATCACCGGATAGACGCCGAGGATGGCGACGATGGGCACGCAATAGAGCAGGACCTGCCGCCCGAACCGGTCCGACAAGGCTCCGCCGATGGGCAGCCAGATGAAGTTGGAGGCCCCTACGAACAGGGTCACCAGCATCACCTCCATTGCGCTCAGATGCAGCGCCTCGCGGCCGAAGGTCGGGGTGTAGGCGGTGATCAGGTAGAAGGCGGTGGTGGTGAAGACCGACATCAGCATGCCGATGCCCACCACGGTCCAGTTCTTGGCGACGATGGCTAGCAGCTCGGCGGCCTTGAGCTGGGTGCGGCGGCGCTTGAACACCTCGGTCTCCTCCAGCGAGCGGCGCAGCCACAGCACCACCGGGATCACCAGACACCCGATCACCAGCGGCACGCGCCAGCCCCAGGCGCTCATGTCCGGCGCCGAGACGGTCAAGGCCAGGGCCACCCCGATCAGGGCGGCGAACATCACCGCCACCTGCTGGCTGCCGGATTGGAAGGACGTGTAGAAGCCCCTGTGGCCTGGCGTGGCGATCTCGGCCAGATAGACCGACACCCCGCCCAGCTCCACGCCCGCCGACAGCCCCTGCAGCAGCCGTCCGGCCACCACGATCAGGGGGGCGGCGATGCCGATGGACGCGTAGCCGGGGGTAAAGGCGACGGTGGCGCTGCCGATGGCCATAAGTCCCAGGGTCAGCAACAGCCCTTTGCGACGGCCGTGGCGGTCGATGTAGGCGCCCAGGATGATGGCCCCGAGCGGCCGCATCAGATAGCCGACGCCGAAGGTCGCCAGCGACAGCATCAGGGAGGCGAAGGGGTCCTTGGAGGGGAAGAAGGCGTCGCCGATGGCCTTGGCGTAGTAGCCGTAGACCATGAAGTCATACATCTCGATGAAGTTGCCGCTCGAGACGCGGATGACGGCGGCGGTCTTGGCGCGGCGTTCGGCGGCCGTCAGCATGGTTTCCCCCAGCGCCGGTTAGCCCGGCTCTATTGGTCGTTGCGTTCCTCGGTCGCGGACCGCAGCAGCGCCAGCCCACGATACAGGCCGTGGACCATCTTGCTATAGGGCGCGAGCACCAGGAACGACAGGATCACCCCCAGGTGCAGGGCCAGCAGGCTTCCCATCAGCGCCGTTTCGCGCACGGCCATGAGCAGCAGGCCCGTAGCCGCCGCCGCCAGCAGCAGCCAAAGCAGGGCGTATTCCGATCCCAGCACGGCCTTGGCCGTGGGCGCCGGATCCTCGATCCGCTTCAGCCACAGAAGGCCCGCGCAGCCCAGGGTCATGCCGATCCCGCCCAGCGTCCCGCACAGCACCGGCAGGCTGGTCAGCGGATAGGGCGCCGCCCAGTGCAGATAGTGGTCGTAGCCGAAGGCGATGGTCGTGGAAGCGAAGCAGAGGCCAAAGCCGTAGAACAGCAGGTGGTGGAAGCGCCGCCGCTTCTGGCTGAACCGTTCGCCGGTATCGTTGCAGCCGTCCTGTCCGCCATGCCCGCCGCCCAGATAGCGCAGGGTCAGGACCGCGTGCGCCGCCTGGGCGGCAGCCCCGCCCTTGGCCACGCCGCCGCCGGTCCCCCGCCAGAAGCGCACCGCGCCTATCGTCAGGGCGAGGAGCGAGAAGGCTGCCGCCACGCCCGCCGTCCCCGCCATCACCGCCCACGGGATCACCGCATAGAAGGCGCCTTCGCCGGTCGCGGGCGTGGACAGAGCTTCCGGCCGCAGGGCTAGCATCAGACCGAACACCAGGGCGATGCCGAGGCTGGTCGCAGCCGCCACCACGACGCCGTTCTTCCGGTAGAGCGCCGCCAGCGGCCCCGGCCAGGCATAGCGCGCGTAGCTGTCAGCCCGCAGCGCCGACAGGGCCTGGGGCACATTGACCGCGAATTCGTGCGGCGGGGCGTACTGGCAGGCGGGGAAACAGGCGCGGCAGCCGTGGCAAAGGTTGGCCAGGTAGTCGAGGTCGGCGTCGGTGAACTCGCGCCGGCGCATCATCGCCGGGAACACCGCGCAATAGCCCTCGCAGTAGCGGCAGGCGTTGCAGATCTCCATCTGCCGCCGGGCTTCCGGAAGGACCTCAGCCGAGGGCATGGCGCGCCGCCTCCGCTCCGGCGATCCGGCCGAACACCGTGCCGATGGTCATGCCGAACCCCGCCAGATAGCCCTTGCCGAGAATGTTGCCGGCCATGATCTCCCCCGCCGCCCACAGGTTCTTGGCCCCGCCGCCGCTCTGAAGCTGCACCCGCGCCATCTCGTCCGTTTTCAGGCCCAGATAGGTGAAGGTGATGCCGGGGCGCAGGGGATAGGCGCTGAACGGGGCCGTATCGATGGCGCGGGCCCAATGCGTCTTGGGTGGCTCCAGCCCTTCGGTGGCGCAGCCGTCGTCGATGGAGGTCGGGTTGAAGGCGCCGGGCCGCACCGCTGCGTTGTAGTCGGCGATGGTCGCCTCCAGCGTCGCCCTGTCGAGGCCGAGCTTGGCCGCCAGTTCGCCGATCGAGCCCGCACGGATCGCCGGGAACACCGAGGGCATGAACAGTTCCTCGGCCTTGGCGTCGAAGATCGACCAGGCGATCTGATCGCTCTGCTGGGCCACCAGCCGCCCCCAGATGGCGTAGCGCTTGGGCCAGACGTCCTGGCCCTCGTCGTAGAACCGCTTGGCGTCGCGGTTGACCACCACCGAGAAGGGCACGCAGTCCAGCCGCGTGACGATGCCGCCGTCGAACTTGGGCGCGCGCGCGTCGATGGCCACCGCATGACACTGGGTCGGATCGCCCACCGGCGCCGCGCCCTGCGCCAGCAGGTTCTCCAGCACCACGCCCTTGGCGTAGGGGGTGCCCCGGATCAGGAAGTTGTGGGCCGCCGGGCCCCAGGCCCGCGCCAGCCACTCCAGATTGGCCTGGAAGCCGCCCGAGGCCGCCACCACCGCCTTGGCCCGCACCGTCAGCGGCTCACCATCCTTGACCGCTTCGACCGAGGTCACCTTGCCGCCGTCCAGCGTGATCTGGCGCACTTCCGCGCCATAGGCCACCTCGACCCCCAGGGCCTCCGCGGTCGCGTAGTATGCGTTGACCAGGGCCTTGCCGCCGCCGAGGAAGAAGGCGTTGGTCCGGCTGAGGCTCAAGGTGCCCGACAGGGCCGGCTGAAAGCGCACGCCGCACCCGTCCATGAAATCCAGCGCCGCCCGGCTGGCGCGGATCGTCATCCGCGCCAGGCCCTCGTCGGTCTCACCGCCGGTGACCCTGAGCAGGTCCTGCCAGTACTCCTCCTCAAGATAGCTGTCGGTCAGCACCTCGGTCGGTTCGGCGTGCAGGGCGCGCAGGTTGCGGGTGTGGCGGCTGTTGCCGCCCCGGAAATGGCGCGGGGCGTGTTCCAGCACCAGCACGCTGGCGCCCGCCCGCCGCGCGGTCACGGCGGCGCACAGGGCGGCGTTGCCGCCCCCGACCACCAGCACATCGATGTCGCGGGTCTTCGCCTGGTCCATCACCGCCGCAAATGCCGATGTTTTCGGGGGGATCGTCAAGACTGCGCTAAAGCAGCGAAGCGGTAGCGCCTAGGAAGACCGCGCTGAAGCAGCACTGCGCTCAAGCAGCGAAGCGGCAGCGCCTAAAATCAGCGATAGCGCCCTAAATGGAAAAGGCCCCGGCGTTTCCGCCAGGGCCTTTATGGTGGAGCTAAGCGGAGTCGAACCGCTGACCTCTTGAATGCCATTCAAGCGCTCTACCAACTGAGCTATAGCCCCACGCGTCTTGGGATGCCGCCGGACCCGAGGGGTCCCGCGAGGCGGCGGAACCTATGCCGAATGATCCGGGCGATCAAGCGGCTTTCCGCAGCGATTTTTGCAGGCTTTTGAAGGCCCGCCGCCCGCCGTTTTCACGGCGGGCGCTAGTTCCAGACTTGAGCCTTAGCCCTCGTCCTCGCCCGGGATTTCGATCTCTTCGTCGACGAAGTCCTCGTCCTCGTCTTCGAGGAAGGGCACCGCGTCGTCTTCAGCGTCGTCCTCGACCTCTTCCTCGGCGAAGTCCACGCCAAGGTCGCCGTCGGGGGCGGCCGGCGTGTCGCCGGTGTCGGTGTCGTCGTCGGTCTCGATCGGCTCGGCCGCGGCCTCGTCGTCGATTTCCGGGGTTTGATCGGGTTCGTCCTCGAAGCCCTCGACATCCGGATCGACGGGCTTCACCGGCTTTTCGTCGTCGGCCTCATAGTCGGCCGGGACCGCCGTGCGGGCGCGGATGCGGCGGTTGCGCACCGCCTCTTCGGGATCGAACGACGTGGAACACTTGGGGCAAACTGCCGGACGCCGGCCAAGGTCGTAGAATTTGGCCTGGCAATTGGGGCAAATCTGTTTGGCGCCGAGTTCGGGATTGGCCAACGGATCGGACCTCTGGATATGTGTGCTGAAGCGGCGGCTCCCTTGCCACGCGGTTAGGCCGCTGTCAAAAGCAAACCCCTTCAAACCGGAGGCTCCCCTGTAATGAGCGCGGCCACGCTGACCGCGCGCCCCCGTGGTCCCCTCAAAGGCCGCGTCCGGGCGCCCGGCGATAAGTCGATTTCCCACCGCGCCCTGATCCTCGGGGCGCTGGCCGAGGGCGTGACCCATATCGACGGTCTGCTGCAGAGCGACGACGTGCTGGCCACCGCCGAAGCGGTCGCCGCCTTCGACGCCAAGGTGACCCGCGACGACAACGACCACTGGACCGTCACCGGCAAGGGCGTGTTCGACCAGCCGATCGAGATCATCGACTGCGGCAACTCGGGCACCGGCGTGCGCCTTTTGATGGGCGCGGCGGCCGGCTTCCCGATTTCCGTGCAGTTCACCGGCGACTCGTCGCTGCAGTCCCGCCCGATGAAGCGGGTGCTGACCCCGCTCGGCCAGATGGGCGCCCGCTGGGAGGGCAAGATCGAGGACCGCCTGCCCCTGACCCTGACCGGCGGTTCGCTGAAGGCCATCTCCTACCGACTGCCGGTGCCCTCGGCCCAGGTGAAGTCCGCCGTGCTGCTGGCCGGGGTCAACGCCGATGGCGTCACCGAGGTGATCGAGCCGGAAGCGACCCGCGATCACACCGAGCGCATGCTCACCGCCTTCGGCGCCAAGCTCGACATCACGCCCGAAGGGCAGGGCAGGCGCATCCGTCTGGCCGGCGGCCAGCCCCTGAAGGGGACCCATGTCCGCGTGCCGGGCGATCCGTCCTCCGCCGCCTTCCTGATTGTCGCCGCCCTGATCACCCCGGGCTCAGAGGTGACGGTGGAGGGCGTGCTGCTCAATCCCCTGCGCGCCGGCCTGTTCGAGACCCTCAAGGAGATGGGCGCGGACCTCGTCGTCGAGAACGCCCGCGAGGAGAGCGGTGAGCCGGTCGGCGACCTGACCGCCCGCTTCGGCCCGCTGAAAGGCGTCGAGGTCCCGCCTGAGCGCGCGCCCTCGATGATCGACGAATATCCGATCCTGGCCGTGGCCGCGGCCTTCGCAAGCGGCGGCACCGCCATGCGCGGCATCGGCGAGATGCGGGTCAAGGAGAGCGATCGCATCGCCCTGATGGCCACCGGGCTGAAGGCCTGCGGGGTCGAGGTCGCCGAGGAGCCCGAGGCCATGATCGTCACCGGAACCGGGGTCGCGCCCCAGGGCGGCGGTGTGGTGACCACCCACGGCGACCACCGCATCGCCATGGCCCATCTGGTGCTCGGCATGGCCGCCCGCGAGGCCGTCACCGTCGACGAGCCCGGCATGATCGCCACCAGTTTCCCGACCTTCCAGTCCCTGATGAAGACCCTAGGCGCGCAGATCGAGGAAGGCTGATGAGCGGCTTCGTCATCGCCGTCGACGGCCCCGCCGCCTCGGGTAAGGGCACCGTCGCTCAAGGCCTCGCCACCCTCTACGGCCTGCCCTACCTCGACACCGGCCTGCTCTACCGCGCCGTCGGCGTGTCCGCGCAGCGTCAAGCGGGCGGCGTCGGCGAAGCCTCGGCCACGGCGGCGGCTCAAGCCCTTGATCCCGCCCTGTTGGACGATCCCGAATTGCGCACCCGCGCGGCGGGCGAGCTGGCCAGTCAGGCGGCGGTGTTCACCGGGGTCCGCGCCGCCCTGCTCAGGTTCCAGAGGGATTTCGCCGCCCAAGGGTCCGGCGCCGTCCTGGACGGACGCGATATCGGCACCATCATCGCCCCAGAAGCTCCGGCCAAGCTGTTCGTTACCGCCAGTCCCGAGGTCCGCGCCGAGCGCCGCTGGAAGCAGCTTAGCGGCCAGGGCGAGAGCGTGGCTCTGGCCGATATCCTGGCCGACATCCGCCTCAGGGACGAACGGGATTCCGGCCGCGCCGCCGCGCCTCTGGTCAAGGCGGACGACGCCGTCTTGCTGGACACCTCCGTTTTGAGTATAGAGCAGGCCGCCGATGCGGCCCGTCGCATCGTCGAGACGGCGCGAGCCAACTGGGCGAAAGCTTAGTCGGCAATCCAAACACGCCACTCTCGGTCGACGTCGGGCGCCCTGTTCTCACCGAACCCACCGGCCCGGACTCCCATAAAACCCCTAGAGCGATCGCCCCGGGCCGCACGCGTGCGCCCGCGCCTCGCATTGAAAGACGGAATAGCCATATGGCTGATGATATGAGCATGACCCCGACCCGCGACGATTTCGCGGCTCTTCTCGACGAGGCCATGGGTGGCCGCGACTTCGTCGAAGGCTCCGTGGTCAAGGGCATCGTTGTCGCGATCGAAAAGGATTTCGCGATCATCGACGTCGGTCTGAAGACCGAAGGTCGGATCTCGGTGAAGGAATTCGCCGACGCCGAAGGCAAGCCGGCCGACATCAAGGTCGGCGACAACGTCGAGGTCTACCTCGAGCGCGTCGAGAACGCCCTGGGCGAAGCGGTCATCAGCCGCGAAAAGGCTCGCCGCGAAGAAGCCTGGACGCGCCTCGAAGGCGTGTTCGGCAAGAACGAGCCGGTCATGGGTTCGATCGTCGGCCGCGTCAAAGGCGGCTTCACCGTCGATCTGGGCGGCGCCTCGGCCTTCCTGCCGGGCTCGCAGGTCGACATCCGCCCCGTGCGCGACGTCGGTCCGCTGATGGGCAAGGAACAGCCCTTCGCCATCCTCAAGATGGACCGCCCGCGCGGCAACATCGTGGTCTCGCGCCGCGCCATCCTGGAAGAAGCCCGCGCCGAACAGCGCACCGAGCTGGTCAGCCAGCTGCAAGAGGGTGAAATCCGCGAAGGCGTGGTCAAGAACATCACCGATTACGGCGCGTTCGTGGACCTGGGCGGCATCGACGGCCTGCTGCACGTCACCGACATGAGCTGGAAGCGCGTGTCTCACCCCAGCCAAGTCCTGGCTGTGGGCGACACCGTCAAGGTGCAGATCGTCAAGATCAACCCCGACACCCAGCGCATCTCGCTGGGCATGAAGCAGCTCCAGTCCGACCCCTGGGACGGCGTGGAAGAGAAGTACCCGGTGGGCTCGCGCTTCACCGGCCGCATCACCAACATCACCGACTACGGCGCCTTCGTGGAGCTGGAGGCTGGCGTCGAAGGCTTGGTGCACGTGTCCGAGATGTCCTGGACCAAGAAGAACGTCCACCCCGGCAAGATCGTCTCGACCTCGCAGGAAGTCGAAGTGGTCGTGCTGGACGTCGACGCCTCCAAGCGCCGCGTCTCGCTCGGTCTCAAGCAGGCCATGGCCAACCCCTGGGAGCAGTTCGTCGAACAGCACCCGGTCGGTTCGACCGTCGAAGGCGAGGTCAAGAACACCACCGAATTCGGTCTGTTCATCGGCCTGGACAACGACATCGACGGCATGGTGCACCTGTCGGATATCGACTGGGCCGTGGCCGGCGAAGAAGCGGTCGCCCGCTACAAGAAGGGCGACATGGTCAAGGCCAAGGTCCTGGATGTGGACGTCGAGAAGGAGCGCATCTCCCTCGGCATCAAGCAGCTGGGCGGCGATCCGCTGGCCAATGAGACCTACCGCAAGGGCCAGACCGTCACCGTCACCGTCACCGAGATCACCTCGGGCGGCATCGAGGTGAAGTTCGGCGACGACGACGCGCCGGTCACCGCCTTCATCCGCAAGGCCGACCTGTCGCGCGACCGGTCCGAGCAGCGCGCCGAACGCTTCGCCGTCGGCGACCGCATCGACGCCTCCATCACCAACATCGACAAGGGCGCTCGCCGCGTCTCCCTGTCGGTCAAGGCGCTGGAAATGGCCGAGGACAAGGAAGCCATCGAGAAGTTCGGGTCTTCGGACTCCGGCGCCTCGCTGGGCGATATCCTCGGCGCCGCGATGCGCGAGAAGGCTAATAAGGAATAGATGCTTCTGCGCTCAAGCAGCGCAGCGGTAGCGCACTAAAAGAATGCCCCGTCCGGAGTATCCGGGCGGGGCGTTTTGCTTGCCGATGCGGCGCCGTGAACGGATTCAGAAGCGAGCCCATGAATCTGTCTGGTTTCCGACACGCAACCCCTTGAAAGCGCACCGATACTCGGACATGGTCCGCGCGGGGAAATTGGGGCTTATCGATGATCAAGTCGGAATTGATCGCCAAACTGGCCGCTGAAAATCCGCATCTGACGCAAAAGGATGTGGAACGGGTCGTCGGCGTGATCCTGGACAGCATGACTCAAGCGCTGGAAGACGGCGGCCGGGTCGAGCTGCGCGGCTTGGCGCCTTCTCCGTGCGCGGCCGCCCGGCCCGCTCGGGCCGCAACCCCCGCACCGGCGAAACCGTTTCGGTCCGCGCCAAGGCCGTGCCCTTCTTCAAGAGCGGCAAAGAGCTGCGTGAAAGGCTGAACGCCGACTAGGTCGGCATTCACCCTTCTTTATGTTTGCGCTATCGCTTCGCTGCATGAGCGCGTGTTGAACGCCGATAGCTGAGTGGTGCCATGCCGCTAGTCACCTACCGCATCCTTGGACCTGGCCTGCCGCCTCGTCCGACCCAGATGCCGGTGCCCGGTTGGGGCGGCGATGCGAAGCCGCGCGCGGACGGCTCCCACCAGCAGCCCTGGCACTGCCAGCCCTTCTCCGAAGGCGCCAAGTACGGAATCGAGATCCTCTATCCGTTCGAGCAGGAGCTGCGCGTCCGCACGCTGGACGGCAAGGTCTCGCTGGAGGCCGACTGGGGACCCGATCCGGAAAACGGCATGAACTGGCCGCCCTTCCGCCCCTTCGGCGATGAGTTCTACTCCTATCAGATCGCGCTGGACCTGAAGTGCCCGCCCGGCTGGGGGGTGCGCATGGACGCCCATCCCCGCTACTTCGTCGACCTGTCCAACGAAACGCCCCTGGCGGTGCCCGCGATGCTGCGCACCGAATGGTGGCCGATGATCTTCTTCATCATCTTCAAGGCGCCGCCCCCCGGCGTGACCCACGTCTTCCGCCACGGCGAGCCCTTCGTCCAGGCCATGATCCTGCCCGTCGAAGCCGAGATCGCGCTGGAGCCCATGTCCGAGGAAGAGGCCGCCGAGCGCGAGCTCATGGCCCGCCGCATGCATGAGGCCCGCGACACCCTCTCGGCGGGCACGCGCTGGGTGTCGGACAGCAACACCGTGTTCGATGGCACCTATCGCCACCTGTCACGCGCGGCCAAGGCCCGCGACCCCCAAACGTAAAAAGCCCCGCCGAAGCGGGGCTTTTCGATCTTAAGACTGAACCTGAACTCAGGTCCCGGCGGGCTTCTTGGCCGCGGCGGCGTGGTGGTGGTGATCCGCCGCTCCCTTGGAGGTCTGGGCGTGGTGATGATGATCGGCCGCCGGCTTCTTGGCTGCGGCGGCGTGGTGGTGGTGATCGGCCGCCGGCTTCTTGGCCGCGGCGGCATGATGGTGATGGTCCGCCGCCTGCATCCGCGTGCGGATCAGCTGGGCGTCCTGCGCGTCGGCCAGCTTCAGGCGTTCCACCGCGTTGGGGATCGGCTGCAGCAGATCGGCGAAGGTCTGGGCCGGGGCCACTGCGGGGACGGCCGCCGCCATGGCGGTGATGGCGCCGATAACGCCGGCTTTGGTCTTCCTGCTCATCGTCGTTTTCTCCCTGTTATGTCTTAACGGGCAGGACGCCAGATTTAGGCGCGGTCGTCAATCTGGCCGAAGGCCGGATTCAACTCTCCGCTGCTTGAGCCTGAGCCGGTTTTGAGGCCCAATCCGTCCAAACGGAGCAGTCTCATGAGCGTCTTCAAGGAATTTCGCGAATTCATCTCGCGCGGCAACGTCGTCGACCTCGCCGTCGGCGTGATCATCGGTGCGGCCTTCAACAGCATCGTCAAGAGCCTGGTCGACCAGGTGATCATGCCGCCGATCGGCCTGCTGACCTCGGGCGTGGACTTCGCCAAGCTGGAATGGGTGCTCAAGCCCGAGAACCCCGCCGCCAAGAAGGCCGCCGTGGCGATCCAGTACGGGGCCTTCATCAACACCCTGATCCAGTTCCTGATCGTCGCTGCGGTGGTCTTCCTGCTGGTCAAGCTGATCAACAACCTGCGCCGCCAGGAAGCCGAAGCCCCGGCCGCGCCGCCGGCCCCCACCGCCACCGAGGCGCTGCTGATGGAAATCCGCGACGCGTTGAAGAAGTAGCCGACCCCTTGCAATAGGGCCCCCGCACCCCCTAATCCGGGGCCATGCCTGCGACCCAAGCCAAGATCTGTGGTCTGAAGACGCCCGAGGCGGTGGCCGCCGCCGCCCTCGGCGGCGCGGCCTATGTCGGCATGAACTTCTTCGCCAAAAGCCCGCGCTATGTCCTGCCCGAGGAAGCCGCGCGGCTGACCGCGCCGCTCGTCCGCACCGCGGTCCAGGGCGTGGCCCTGGTGGTCGACCCCGCCGACGGCGAGCTCGACGCCATCCTGGCCGCCTTCACCCCCGATCTGATCCAGCTGCACGGCGCCGAGACCCCCGCCCGCGTCGCCGCCATCGCCGCCCGCACCGGCCTGCCGATCATCAAGGTCATCGGGGTCCATGACCGCTCCGACATCGCCGCCGCCTGTGCCTATGAGGGCGCCGCCGACCACCTGATGTTCGACGCCAAACCGCCCAAGGACGCGGACCTTCCCGGCGGCAACGGCGTCGTCTTCGACTGGACCCTGCTGGACGACGTCAAGCTCGCCCGCCCCTGGTTCCTGGCCGGAGGGCTCGATCCCTGGAACGTGGCCGAGGCGGTCAGGCTGTCGCGCGCGCCCCTGGTGGACGTTTCCTCTGGCGTGGAGCGCGGCCCCGGCGTAAAGGACCCCGACCTCATCACGGCCTTCCTTTCGGCCGTCAGCCGGGCCTGATTGGCCAAGGCGTTGCAGCCAAATCGAGGACTCTTTCGCGCATGACCGCCCAGTCTATTCCCAACGACTATTCCGCCTATCCCGACGCCCAGGGCCGCTTCGGCCAGTTCGGCGGGCGCTATGTCGCCGAAACCCTGATGCCCCTGATCCTGGAGCTGGACCGGGCCTATGCGGCGGCCAAGGCGGACCCCAGCTTCCAGGCCGAGCTCAACGGCTACCTGACCCACTACGTCGGGCGCCCCTCGCCGCTGTATTTCGCCGAGCGGCTGACCGAGAAGTTCGGCGGGGCCAAGATCTACTTCAAGCGCGAGGAGCTGAATCACACCGGCGCGCACAAGATCAACAACTGCATGGGCCAGATCCTGCTGGCCCGCCGCATGGGCAAGACCCGCATCATCGCCGAGACCGGCGCCGGCCAGCACGGCGTCGCCTCCGCCACCGTCTGCGCCCGCTTCGGCCTGCCCTGTTTCGTCTACATGGGCGCGGTGGACGTCGAGCGGCAGAAGCCCAACGTGTTCCGCATGAACCTGCTGGGCACCGAAGTGCGCCCCGTCACCAGCGGCGCGGCGACCCTCAAGGACGCCATGAACGAAGCCCTGCGCGACTGGGTCACCAATGTCGCCGACACCTACTATATGATCGGCACCGCCGCCGGTCCGCACCCCTATCCGGCCATGGTCCGCGACTTCCAGTCGGTGATCGGGTCCGAGACCCGCGCCCAGGTGCTGGAGGCCGAAGGCCGTCTGCCGGACGCGGTGATCGCCTGCGTCGGCGGCGGCTCCAACGCCATCGGCATGTTCCACCCCTTCCTGAACGACGAAAAGGTCCGCCTGATCGGGGTCGAAGCCTCCGGTCATGGCCTCGACAAGGAACACGCCGCCTCGATCACCGGCGGCCGCCCGGGGGTCCTGCACGGCAATAAGACCTACCTGCTCCAGGATGACGACGGTCAGATCCTGGACGCGCACTCCATCTCCGCCGGCCTCGACTATCCCGGCATCGGCCCCGAGCACTCCTGGCTGCACGACGTCGGCCGCGCCGAGTACCGCACCTGCACCGACCAGGAGGCCCTGGCCGCCTTCCAGCTGACCGCCGAGGTGGAAGGCATCATCCCGGCCCTGGAATCCGCCCACGCCATCGCCAAGGTCGGCGAACTGGCCCGCGAGATCGGCAAGGGCGGGGTTATCGCCCTGTGCCTCTCCGGACGCGGCGACAAGGATGTCGGCACCGTCGCCGCGGCCCTCGGCCGCAAGATTTCGGAAGTCTGAGCGTGACCCAGCAGCGTATCGAAGCCTGTTTCGCCCGGTGCAAGGCCGAGGGCCGCGCCGCCTTCATCGCCTATGTCATGGCCGGCGATCCCGATCTGAAGACCGCCCTTGAGATCATCAAGGGCCTGCCGGGCGCCGGCGCCGACATCATCGAAGTCGGCATGCCCTTCTCCGATCCGATGGCGGAGGGCCCGCCGATCCAGCGCGCCGCCCAGCGCTCGCTGAAGGCCGGGACCAAGACTAGCGACGTTCTGGAAACCGTGCGCGCCTTCCGCGCCGGCGACGCCGTGACCCCGATCATCCTGATGGGTTATCTGAACCCCGTGTTGTCGCGCGGCTACGCGCGCTTCGCCGCCGAGGCCGCCGAGGCCGGCGCCGATGGCCTGATCATCGTCGATGCGCCGCCAGAGGATTCCGAGGATCTCGACGCCGCCCTGAAGACGGAAGCCCTGTCGCGCATCTGGCTGGCCGCCCCGACCACCGACGACGAACGGTTGAAGACCCTGGTCAAGGGCGCCACGGGCTTCCTCTACTACGTCTCCGTGGCCGGCGTGACCGGGGTCAAGGAAGCCGACGCCGACGCCGTGCGCCCCGCCGTGGAGCGGCTGCGCGCCGCTTCCGGCCTGCCTGTCGCCGTAGGCTTCGGCATCAAGACCCCCGAGCGCGCCGCCGCCGTGGCCAAGGTCGCCGATGGCGTGGTGGTGGGTTCGGTCCTGGTCGAGCAGATCGCCCAGGCGCTGGAGGCGAACCAATCGCCGGTCCCGAAAGTTCTGGCCACGGCCCAGGCGCTGGCTCAGGCTGTGCGCGACTCGCGACGTTCCTGACCCCACAAGGCGTGAACATGGCCAAGACTCCCACCAAACCGCCCAAGGCCGCCAAGCCTGCCGCCCCTAAAGCTGCTCAGAAGGCCGCCGCTGCCCCGGCTCCCGCCGCTGCGCCCGCTCCAGCGGCCAAGCCCGCCCGCGGCGGCTGGCTGTCGAAGTTCGCTCCCGGCGTACGCAACCTGGTGGCCAAGCCAGCTGCCGGCAAACCCACGCCGGAGAACCTGTGGGTCAAGGACCCAGACAACGGCGAGATGATCTATCGCCCCGACCTGGAGGCGGCCCTGTGGGTCACGCCGGGCGGACGGCACATGCGCATTCGGCCCAAGCTTCGCTTCGCCTACACCTTCGACGACGGCGCCTATAAGGACCTGCCGACCCCGACGGTGGCCGACGATCCGCTGAAATTCGTCGACGACCGCGCCTATGTCGACCGCCTGAAATCGGCCCGGTCCGCCACCGGCGAGAGCGACGCCATGGCGCTGGCCCACGGCAAGGTCGGCGGGGTGCCCACGGTGGTCCTGGTTCAGGACTTCGCCTTCATGGGCGGATCGCTGGGCATGGCCGCGGGCGAGGGCTTCATCGCCGCCGCCGAAGCCGCCGTGAAACGCTCCAGCCCCCTCGTCATCTTCACCGCCGCAGGCGGCGCCCGGATGCAGGAGGGCGCCCTCTCCCTGATGCAGATGGCGCGCACCACCCTGGCCATCCAGGACCTGAAGAAGGCCCGCCTGCCCTATATCGTGGTGCTGACCGACCCCACCACCGGCGGCGTCACCGCCTCTTACGCCATGCTGGGCGACATCCATCTGGCCGAGCCGGGCGCCATGATCGGCTTCGCCGGTCCCCGAGTGATCGAGGAGACCATCCGCGAGACCCTGCCGCCGGGCTTCCAGCGCTCTGAATACCTGCTGGAAAAGGGCATGGTCGATCGCGTCGTGCCCCGCAGCGAGCTTCGCGCCGTGCTTGGTTCGATCCTGGAAACCCTGATGATGGGCCGCCGGAGCGTGGCGGCTTAGGGAAGATGGCCTTCGACGCGGTCCTGGCTGAGCGCCTGCGCGACATCTTCCAGCCGATTGGTCCGGTGCGCGAGGTCCGCATGTTCGGCGGTATCGCCTTCATGTTCCACGGCCACATGTGCGTCTGCGTCCGCGACGAGGAGATCTACGTCCGGCTGGGCCAGGACGGCGTGAGCGCGGCCATCGCGGCGGGCGAGGCCCAGGCCTTCCGTCCCACCCGCAACGCCACCGCCATCGGCCTTGCCACCGTCCCGGACGCTGCCAGCCTGGACGACGAGGACCTGGAGGCCTGGGTCCATCGCGCGGCGGCCTTCGTGCGCACCCTGCCGCCCAAGCCCATCTCATGAGCGACCACCTGCGCCCCCACGACGCCGCGCTGGAGCGGCTGCGCGGCCTGCATCCGATCAAGATCGACCTGTCGCTCGGCCGCATCGAGCGGTTGCTCGAGGCGCTCGGCCGCCCTCAGGACCGTCTGCCGCCGGTCATCCATGTCGCGGGCACCAACGGCAAGGGCTCCACCTGCGCCTTCCTGCGCAGCATTGCCGAGGCGGCGGGCCTGAAGGTCCACGTCTTGACCTCGCCCAACCTGGTCCGCTTCGTCGAGCGCATCCGTCTGGCCGGGACCCTGATCACCGAAACTCACTTGGCCGAGGTCCTGGCGCGGGTCGAGGCGGCCAACGCCGGCCAGCCGATCACCTTCTTCGAGATCGTCACCGCCGCGGCCCTGGTCGCCTTCGCCGAGGAGCCCGCGGATCTTCTTGTTCTGGAGGTCGGCCTCGGCGGCCGGTTCGACGCCACCAACGTCATCGCCGCCCCCGCCGTTTCGGTGATCGCTCCGGTCGACTACGACCACCGCGAATTCCTCGGCGACGATCTGGGCGGCATCGCCGGCGAGAAGGCCGGGATCATCAAGGCCGGGCGTCCGGTGGTCAGCGCCCGTCAGGCCGAGGCGGCGGAACAGGTGATCGCGCGTCAGGCAGCCCGGCTACACGCGCCGCTCGCCATCATGGGTCAGGACTTCGACGCCTGGGAGGAGGGAGGTCGGATGCTCTACCAGGGCTCCGACCGTCTGCTCGACCTACCCCCGCCGTCCCTGGCCGGCGCGCACCAGGTCGCCAACGCCGGTCTGGCGATTGCCGCGTTGCTGGCCTGGAAACCCGATATCGATGACGCCGCCATCGCCAAGGGCGTCACGTCCGCCGTCTGGCCCGCCCGTATGCAGCGTCTGACCGCAGGGCCTTACGGCGCGATGGCCAAGGCTGCCGGCTGCGATCTCTGGCTCGACGGCGGGCACAATCCGCATGGCGCGCGGGCGGTGGCCCAGACGCTGGAAGGCCTGGCCCGCGACGGCCGCCCGTTAGCCCTGGTCGCGGGGACCCTGGCCAACAAGGACGCGGTCGGCTTCTTCGCCGCCTTCAAGGCGCTCGATCCCACGGTCTTCGCCACCGGCTTCGACGCGGACGCCGCCGCCACCGCCGAACAGACCGCCGCCGCCGCGCGAACGGCAGGGCTGAACGTCGAAATCGCGGTCGACATCCCAGACGCAGTACGGCGCGCCCTGGGCTCCCAAGGCGCGCCGCATGTGCTCATCTGTGGCTCGCTCTACCTGGCCGGCGAAGTGCTGGCCGCGAGCGAGGAAACTTGGCCTACCTGATTAGGCGGTTTGAGCCTGGACGCCGGTTTCCTGAAGCCACTCCAGGATCTTCTGCTTGGGCATGGCGCCGACCTTCATCGAGGCCATCTGCCCGTCGCGGAACAGCATCAGCGTCGGGATGCCACGCACGCCGTAGCGCGAGGGGATGGTCGGGCTCTCTTCGATATTGACCTTGGCGATGGTCACCGCCCCGGCCAGCTCTTCGGAGATCTGGTCCAGCGCCGGAGCGATCTGCTTGCAGGGCCCGCACCATTCGGCCCAGAAGTCCACCAGCACGGGCGTGCCGGACTGCAGGACGTCGCGTTCGAAACTTTCGTCGGTCACCTTCACGGTGCTCATGGATTTTGCTCCCATCGGGGAAATGGACCTGGCCACGCCAAGCCCTCTAGGCTCAACGATGTAGGTCTCCCGACCTTAGCTATCAACCGATTGGGCCAGTCTGGCGAGCGCATTCGCCGTCAAGTTTTCTGGTATCGGCATCAGCCTGGGTCCATCGGTCCACACCAGCGCGGTCTCGATGCGGCGGTCCGGGAAGATCGACCCGAGCACGGCGGCATAGACCGCCATCTGCCGGATATAGGCCGGGTCGGCCGTCTCGATGCTCGCGGGAGCCGGGCGGTTGGTCTTGAAATCCACCACCAGCACCCGGTCCTTCTCCACCAGCAGCCGGTCGACCCGGCCCGACACCGCCCCGATCCGGCCCAGTCCCGGCGCCAGTCCGGCCACCGCCACCTCGGCGCGCGATCCGGGTCCGAACACGGCGGCGAACCGCCCATCCTCCAGCACTCCCAGGGCGGCGGCGGCCATCTCGGCGCGCTGGCCGTCGGTCAGGTCGCGCTCGCGGACCAGCATCCGCCGGGCGGCGTCGGCGCGCTCGGCGGGCGCGAAATCGGGCAGCAGCTGCAGCAGCTTGTGGATCAGGTCGCCGCGCCGGTAGCGCCCCAGCCCCCCGCTTTCCGCCAGCGGCGACGGCGCCAGGGCCATGTCCGCCTCTTCGTCTCCCAGCCGCGAGGGCGAGGCGTAACGCAGGGCGGATTCCGGAGCGGCGACGGTCCGTGCCCAGGCGGGCAGGGCTTCCGCCGCTTTGTCACTCGGCTGATAGGGGGCGGCCAGCTCTGGATCGGGCCCGAACCGGCGCACGGCCATGCCCTGAACCTCTGTGGTCCGCACCTGCCCGGCCAGCTCCTCGCGTTCGAAGGCCGCCCCGGCGGCGGCGTACCAGCCGCCCACATTCTCCAGCTTGTCGCGGGCGTTGATCCGGCCGCACAGCACCAGCCGGTCACGGGCGCGGGTCAGGGCGACGTAGAACAGCCGCTGCGCCTCCTCCTCGTCCTTTCGCGCGCGTGTCTCGCGGGCGGCCGCCGAAGCCTCGCTGTCCTGCTTGCCGGACGCAGCCCACAGGAACCCGCCGTCCTCCGTCTGAAGCAGCGGCGAGCCCCGAGCCCCGCGCTTCAGCGTCGTCTCCGGCAGGAAGACGATCGGCGCCTCCAGCCCCTTGGCCCCGTGCACGGTCATCACCCGCACCTCGCCGCGCGCGCCCTCCATCTCGCGCTTCACGGTGATGTCGAGCTTGGCGAAGTCGGCGATCAACTGCTCCAGATCCGCCACCCCGCGCCGCTCGGCCTCCAGCACCTGGGCCAGGAACTCGTCCAGTACGTCCTGCGCCTCGGACCCCAGCCGGGTCAGGATGCGGGCGCGCACCGAGCGGCCCTCGCCGTTGGCGATCCCCAGCAGGCGCGAGAAGAAGTCGAACGGCCGCCGGCCCTTGGCGTCGGCGCGAGCCCGGTCAAGGAACTCCAGGGCCGCCGTCCAGTCCGCCCGCTCAGAGGCTCTGGCCTGCAGCCGCTCCCACATCGTGGTATCGCGCCCATACGCCAGGGCGAACAGCGACGCCTCGTCCAGCGCCAGGAACGGGCTTTTCAGCAGGGCCGCCAGGGTCAGGTCGTCGCCGGGGAACTGGATGAAGCGCGCCAGGGCGACCAGATCGTCGAAGGCGATGTGCTGCGACAGGCTCAGGCGATCCGCCCCCGCCACCGGCACGCCGCAGCGCTTGAGCGCCCGCAGGATTTCCTCGAACAGCGCCCGCCGCCGCCGTACCAGGATCAGCACGTCGCCAAAGTGAGCCCCGCGCGCCTCGCCCTTCTCGATCACCGCGTCGCCCCGCGCCACCAGGGCCTTGATCTCGGCGGCGATGCGTTCCGCTAATCGCCGGTTGGCGCTGCGCGGTCCCTCGGCGTCCAGCGGATCGGTCCAGGCGTCGCGCTCCTCGCCCGCCTCCTCGCGCTCCAGAGGCCAGATGTCGACGCAGCCGGTGTGGTTCTCGCGGATGGTCAGGTGGCGCACCACCGCCTCGCCGCTGGGCGGCGGCACCCCGCGCCATTCTTCCGGGTCGGCGAACACCGCATCGACGAACCCCAGGACCTGAGGCGTGGAGCGGAACGAGGTGATCAGCGGCACGGCCTCCGATCGCCGCCCGGCCCCCTGTATCATCTCGTGATACATGCCTGTCTCGACCCGCAACTGGGCCGGATCCGCGCCCTGGAAACTGTAGATCGACTGCTTCTCGTCGCCGACCACGAACAGGCTCCGCTCCAGCGCCGCCTGTAGCCGCACCGCCCCCGCTCCGGCGAAGAATTCCGAGGTCAGGGCGCGCAGGATTTCCCACTGCTCGGGCGCGGTGTCCTGGGCCTCGTCCACCAGGATGTGGTCGATGCCGCCGTCCAGCTTGAACAGCACCCAGGCCGCGTCGGCGCGGCTGTTCAGCAGCTCACAGGTCTTCAGGATCAGGTCGGCGAAATCCAGCGCCCCCCCGGCGTGCTTGGCCGCTTCGTAAGCCCGTCCATAGACCTGGGCCAGGATCAGCACATGGACGCTGTCCTCCGCCACCCGCGCCGCTCGCGCCTGCCCGCGCGCCTCCTCAAGCATGGCCTGCTGGTCCAGCAGCCGCCCGCGCAGATCCTCGCGCTCCTTGAAAGCGGCCGTCTTGCCGACCCATACGGCGGGCGTTCCAGCGCCCTTCTCGGTGAACAGGGCCCCCAGCGCCTCGGGGAAGGTGGCCAGTCCAGCCTCCAGCGCCGCCGCCACTTCCATCAGAGCTCCGGCGCACTTGCCGTCCGCCGGTTTGCCGCTGGCGGTCAGCAGCGCGGCGCAGGCCCACCACAGATCGGCGTCCAGCCCCTCCAGCGCCTCCGCCTCGATCGCCGCGCCCGAGGTCAGGCCCGCAAAGCCGCAGCGCCGCCACACATCGGACGGCATCCCCGCCAGCCCGCCGCAGCGGCTCACATAGGCGTCGATGGCGGCCCGCCGGTCCTCGAAGGCGGCGAACATCGACTGGAAGTCGTCATAGGCCAGGGCCACCGACAGATGGGCATAGGCGTCCGCCACCGGCCCCGGCCCCTTCATCGCTTCGGCGGCGACCTTGCCGCGCGCCTCCGCCACGATCTCGTTCGCGGCGGGGTCGTCCATCACCCGGAAGCCGGGCGAGACGGCCGCCTCCAGCGGGAACCGCTTCAGCAGCTTCTCGCAGAAGGCATGGATGGTCTGGATCTTCAGCCCGCCGGGGGTCTCCAGCGCTCGGGCGAACAGGGCGCGGGCGCGCGACAGGTATTCGAAGTCGAATTCGGCGGCGGCGCGGCCCTGCAGCTGCGCCATTTCAAGCCCCAGCGCCTCGTCCTCCATCACCGACCAGCCGCCCAGCCGCTGGAACAGCCGCCGCTGCATCTCCGCCGCCGCCGCCTTGGTGTAGGTCACGCACAGTATCGCCTCGGGCATGGCGCCGGCCAGCAGCAGCCGCGCCACCCGGTCCACCAGGGTGGTGGTCTTGCCCGATCCCGCATTGGCGGTGACGAAGATGGAGGCGGCGGGGTCGGAGGCCCGCCGCTGGGCCTGGCGCGGATCGGGGACGCTCATTCGCCCTCTCCGTCGTCGTCGCTGGTGGACCACTCATAGACCCGCGCCAGGTGGTCGTAGTCGCTGGCGTAGCTCTTCACGAACTGCGGCGCGGTGCGCGAGCGGTAGGGGTGGGCGGGGTTCTCATAGCGGGCGATGAGGTCCTGGAGCCCGGCATAGGCCTTCTCGGAACCCTCCTCGCTCTCATGACCGGCGGCCAGCGAGACCACCTCCTTGCCTGCCGGACTGCGCCCGGTGATGCGGACATAGACCAGATCGCCTGGTGGACGGGGGCCCAGATCAGTGAAGCCGCCGCGCGCGATGATGGCGGCGGTCAGGGTCAGCTGGGGCGAGAAGCCGGCTTCGACCATCTTCGTGCTGGGCTCGGGCCCGGTCTTGAAGTCCAGCACATGCACCCGGCCGTCGGCGGTCAGCTCCAGACGGTCGGCCTTGGCGGTGACGGTGAAGGCGCCCCGGGCGGTCTTGAAGCTGGCTTTGCCGGTCTTCTCGACGATCACCTCGGTCCCATCGGCGCGGCGGCGCTCCTCCATGTCGGCGATCCAGGCTCCCGCCTCGGTCGCCAAGGCCGCTTCACGGGCAAGGGCCGTCTCGGGCGCACCAGCGCGGCGTAGCTCCTCCATGTAGAGGGCGGCGAAACGCGGCCCCGCCGCCTCCGCCTGGAGGTGCGGCCATTCGCGGGCCAGCCGTTCGAAGGCCTCATGGATGGCGGTGCCGCGCGCCTTCTGCTCCATCGGCTCGTCCGGCCTGGGCTTGGGCCGCAGCTTCAGCACATTGCGGGCGTAGACGGCGTAGGGGTCGCGGGTCAGGGCCTCGACCTGGGTCACCGGCAGCTGGATCGGCCGCGCCGACAGCGGCGGAGCGAACTCGGCGCGGGAAACGGGGCTGTAGGCGCCGGGCTCGTCCAGGGCGCGGGCCCAGGCGGCCAGCTGCGGGCGCTCGGGCAGGGCGGTTCCGGCGCCGCGCGCCAGGGTCTTCAGCCGCCAGAGCCAGCGCGACTCCACTGCCGGCGCCCCTTCGCGCCGCTCGCTGTGCAGCAGGAACACCTCCGGGGCGCAGGCGGCCTGGGCGAAGTCGTGGGCCGATAGGCCGATCCGCCGTTCGGGCGGCGGCAGGCCCAGCGCCTTGCGCATGGGCCGCGACAGGAAGGGGTCGATCGGCGCGCCCTGGGGCCAGACGCCTTCCTCCAGGCCTGCCAGGATCAGCCGGTCGGCGCGGATCAGCCGCGCCTCGATGGCCCCGAGAATGCGCAGCCGAGGATGGGTCGCTCCGCCCACACGCACCGTGGCCCCGGCCATCAAAGCCTCGACCAGATGGGCGAAGCCGGACGGCGTGGTCTCGGGCAGCCCCTCGCTCTCGCCCATCAGAGCGCTCAAAAGCTGTCCCGCCGCCTCGCCCGAAGGCCCGGCCCACAGGGCGCCCAGCCCCCCGTCCGGCCCCAGGGCCAGGGCTTCCACGGCCTCGGTCAGAGCCCGCGCCTGCGCTGCCGCGGTGACGCGATCCTCGGAGGGCGCCACACGGTCGAGGGCCGCCCGCGCCCGGATCAGCAGGTCCGCCGCGCCCGGGTCGCCCTTTCGTGCCAAGTTGGCGGCCAGGGCCTCCCAGCCGTTGGGGCGCGGGCCGCGCAGGCCGTCATCTTCCAATGTCCGCAGGGCCGCTTCGCGCGCCGCGTCCTCCAGTCCCAGCCGGACCAGGGGATGCTTCAGGATCGCCAGCAGCCGCACCGGATCGCAGGGATCGACGGCGGCGCGCGCGACCAGGCCGATCAGCACCCCCACAGGGCAGTGCGACAGCGGCGCGCCGGCCGATGAGTCCGCCGCGACGCCCCAGCGGGCCAGCTTGGCCGAGACCCGGCGCGCCAAGTCTCGGTCCGGCGTCACCAGGGCGGCGGTCTTGCCCGGCGTCTCCAGCGCCTCGCGCAGCAGCAGGGCCGCCATCCCGGCGCAGTCCTCCTCGCCGCGCCCGGCGATCACGGTCAGCCCCTCCAGGCCGAGCGCGATAGGGTCCTCGCCTTGATCAGCAGCCTCTTCGCGGATCTTGGCGATCTGCTGGCGCCAGTCGGCGGTCTTCTCGGCGGGCCGCAGAGCCTCGTTGATCAGCCGCCGCCGCCAGCGCCCGCGCGCCTCCCCGGTCAACGGCCCGACCGGCCAGATGCGCACCGCGCCCCGGTCCACCCCGGCCTTGACCAGCAGCCGTCGCATGGCGCCCTGCGGATGCTGTTCGCCGACCTCGTTCCAGGCGTCCTCGGCCAATTCCAGGTCGAGTCCCGGCAAGACCACGGCCCCCAGGGGCGCGGCGGCGATGGCGCGCAGCAGGTCGGCGGTGGCCGGGGCCGTGCCGGTCGATCCGGCGGCGATCAGCGGTACGGTGGGCGGATTGTCGGTCCACTGCCGCTCCAGCAGCCGCAGCAGCTTCACCCGCCGCTCGGCAACATCCATCAGCCCCAGCTCTTTCAGCCGCCGGGGCCAGGCGTCCAGCGCCAGGGTCAGGAAGCGGGCGGAGATGCGCCAGTGGCGGGCCAGATCGCCCTCCACCAGGGTCTCGATATCGGCGCCCGTCGCCTCCTCGATCTGCAGGCTGTCGAGAAAGCCCGCCAGGGCGTCGGCCAGCTCCAGGGCTCCGGCGGCGTCGATGGTCCGCTCCAGCAGGCCGGCGTTTTCGCTCACCAGCCGCGCCAGTTCGAACCGGCGGCGGTAGCCAGACACGGCGGGCAGAAGATCGAGCCCGATGTCGCCCGGCTCGAAGGGCGGCTCGCCCTCGTCCAGGTCGCCGATCGCCCGCACCTGGGGCAACAGCACAGCCTTGCCGCCCGAAACGGTCAGGAAGGCCTCGGCCAGGGCCCGCGCCCCGCGCCGGGTCGGGGTCAGCACGATCGCCTGCGACAGGGCCTCGGGCCCCAGCGGCTGCAAAGCCAGGGTCAGGCCTCGGGCCAGGTCCTCGACGAAGGGGCGGTGCGCCGGGATGGTGAACCAGCGCGGCCCCGGTCCGGAGAAGGGGCCGGCCTCGCTCATGTCAGCCGCGCTTCGGCCAGGTCCCGCGCGGCGGGGTCGCCGACATGCATCCAGAAGCCGTCCATCACCACCCCATAGAGGCGGCCCTTGGCCATGGCCTCCATCCAGCTGGCGAACACCGAGAAGGGCCCGTCCGGCCCATTGTCGACGATCTGCGGCTTGAGGATCTGCACCCCGATATAGGCGTAGGGCGCGCTGGGTTCCTTGCCGCGATGGGTCAGCCGTCCGTCCTCGCCCAGGAAGAAGTCCCCCGGCCCGTCCAGGCCCAGCAGATTGTCCATCGGCGCCAGCAGCAGGCAGGCGTCCATCCTTTCCGGGTCCCAGGCGTCGGCCAGGGTCTGTAGCGCCGGCCTGGCGCCCTCGATCCAGACGGAATCGATATTGGCCACCCACACCGGGTCCTCGCCCAGCAGGGGCCGCGCCTTCTTCAGCCCGCCGCCGGTCTCCAGCAGCCGGTCACGCTCGTCCGAGACGATGATCCAGGGTGTCTGGCGCGCCTCGACATGGGCGATCAGCCGCTCGCCGAAATGGTGGGCGTTGACCACCGCGTCGGTCACCCCGGCGTCCGCCAGCCGGTCCAGCATATGGTCGATCAGAGCCTTGCCCCCGACCTCCACCAGCGCCTTGGGCCGGTCGTCGGTCAAAGGCCGCATCCGGCTGCCGACGCCCGCGGCCAGGACCATCGCTGTCTTGGGTGCGCTCATGCTCTGGCCTCCGCAGGCACATGCCGGTCGAACCAGCGCTTCAGATCCGCGAGCGCCGGATTCTTCAAGTTCCGCTCCAGCTGGCGCCACATGCGCGGCATGAACTGGCGGTAGCGCGGCTTGCCGTCGCGCACGATCAGGCGGGCGAAGACCCCGAGGATGCGGGCCTCGTTCAGCGCGGCCAGGGCGGCGTAGTCGGCCATGAAGGCCTCGCGGTCCAGCGCCGGGCGGTGGCCGAAGTAGCGGTCCAGCGCCGCCGTCTCCAGCTCCGGCGACACGTCGCGCCGGGCGTCCTGCAGCAGGGAATGCAGGTCCCAGCTCGGATGGGCCAGGACCGCGTCCTGGAAGTCGATCAGCCCGACCCGCGCCGCACCCGCCCGCTCAGGCAGCCAAAGCAGGTTCTCGGCGTGGAAGTCGCGGTGGGCGAAGACGGAGGCGCCCGCCTCGCCGCCCTCGGCGATATCGGTCCACAGGGCGTCCCACTCGGCCCTGGCGCCGGGGCCGAAGTCCAGCGCCGGGCTCAGCTTGGGCTGCCAGTCGACGAACAGGTCCGCCCCGGCCTTCAGCGCCACGGCGTCATAGGGCAGCAACGGCCAGGAGACGTCGCCCGCTGTCAGCACCTCGGGCGCCGCCGCCGCGTGAATCCGGGCCTGGGCGTCGATGGCGGCGAAATAGAGCTCGGTCTCGTCCTGGCCGTCCTCGATCAGCCGGGCGAACACCCCCTCGCCGAAGTCCTCCATCACCGCCAGTCCGGCGGGCGCGTCCATAGCCAGGATATCCGGGGCCGACAGGCCCTCTCCACGCAGCCAGGCGGCGGTTGCGGCGAAGGCGTCGACTCGGCCCGCGGCCAACCGCGCGGTGGCGTTCCATCCGGCGGCCAGGCGCTGCTCGGCGCTCCAAGCCGGATCGCAGTACGGGCTCTCGGCCAGGGGCGGGGCGTCCATCAGCATCAGGCTCTGGCCGCCGGGCAGGGTCAGGCGCTCATAGCGCCGCGTCGAGGCGTCGCCAGGCAGGGGATACCGCTCGGCATGGGCCAGCCCCGCCTGCTTCAGGAAGGCGGTTTTGAGCTGGTCTCGGTCTGAAGCACTAGAACTCAATCGGCCGGCCTTCCCATGCGCCGTGGGGGGTCAGGCGCGCGGTCCGCCCGCCGCCTTCCATGGCGATCTCTATATCGAGTCGGTGTCCAGGCAGCCGCCCGTCCAGCCGCTGGGGCCACTCGATCAGGGCCGCCCCATCCTCCAGCGCCTCATCCAGCCCGATCTCATAGGCCTCCTCGGCCCGGGTGAGGCGGTAGAGGTCGAAATGGGCCAGGGGGAAGCGTTCGGCGGGATAGAATTGAACCAGCGTGAAGGTTGGGCTCGGAACCTCCTCATCCGCCTTGGTCAGCGCTCGGACGAGGCCCCGCGCCAGGGTCGTCTTGCCCGCGCCCAGCGGCCCGGACAGGCAGACGGCCTCGCCGGCCCGCAGCGCATGCGCCACCGCCGCGCCCAGGCGCGTGGTGGCTTCCTCATCGGGTAGGGAGATGGTGAGGGTCATGCCCCGGCTTAGCGCTCTTCGGGCCGGGATGGAATCAGGCGAACGGCTGATCCGGATGCTTCGGCAGCACACGCTCGACATAGGCCTTCAGCTTCAGGGTCATGGCAGCGGAGTCGTCGTCGATCCGGTCGGTCGGGATCAGGGGCCCGCAGGTCACGCTGAAGGTCTTGCCGTGCTTGTTGAGCAACTCGTGGAACAGGGTGATGTCGCGCAGCTCCAGCGACACCCGGTCCAGCAGGTTGAACAGCCGCGACGGCGGCCCCGCCACATGCACCGGCAGGATCGCCGCCCCGTATTTGCGCGCCAGCGACACCGCGGTCGGGGCCCAGGGCGGATCGGTCAGCAGGCCGTGCTCCTTCACCGAGATGCGCCCCGCCGGGAACACAACCAGGGCCCGTCCCGCCTCGAACGCCTCCTGCGCCCGTTTCAGGGTCACCCGCGTCCGCTCGCGGGTCCGCTTGGCTTCGACCCACTCCACCGGAATGAAGATCTCCGAGAGGCGCGGATTGACCCGGTGGGCGTCGGAATTGGCGAAGAACATCACCTCCGGCCGGGCGGCCTTCAGGGCGTCGAACACCGCCACCCCGTCGGCCAGGCCCGTGGGGTGGTTGCAGACGATCACCAGCTTGCCGAACTGCGGGATGCGCCCGGCGCCCCTCACCCGGACCTTCAGGCCTAGCAGGCTGGAGACGTAGTCCATGGTGGCCCGACCGCCCATCCGCGCGATCGCTTCGGCCATGGCCCGCGCGGTCCCGTAGCCCAGGATCGGATAGACCAGCGGTCTGATAAGCGGCCAGAAGCGCGAGCCGGTCAGGCGCGGCGCCCGCTCGGCGATCAGGGTGTCGATGATGTGCGGTTCTGACATGGGTCTGATACGGCTTTAGTTGAGCTTGCGGATCAAATGATGACGATGCCGTAAGCGCCTGCTAACTCGGGCCGCGATGGCTCAGACCCTCCGCACAGCCTACAGCCAGCGCCTGGAGCGCGGGGAGCTGAAGCCGGACGCCGCTCAGGCTCAGGCGGTGGAGGCCCTGTCCCGGCTGGAAAGCGAGCTCAATTCGCACGGCGAACCCGGCTTCCTGACCTTCCTGAAGAAGCCCAAGGCCCCGCGCGGCGTCTACCTCTGGGGCCCGGTGGGCCGGGGCAAGTCCATGCTGATGGACCTGTTCTTCGAAGAAGCGCCGGTCGAGAAGAAGCGGCGCATCCACTTTTACGCCTTCATGGCCCAGGTCCACGGCCTGATCGACCAGTGGCGCAAGGGCGACGCCGCCGAGCGCAAGCGCGTGTTCGGGACCAACAAGGGCGACGATCCGATCGGTCCGACGGCGGCGCTGCTGGCCTCCGAGGCGCGCCTGCTCTGCTTCGACGAACTGCAGGTCACCGACATCGCCGACGCCATGATCCTCGGCCGGCTGTTCGAATTCCTGTTCGAGGACGGGGTGACCCTGGTCTGCACCTCCAACCGCCCGCCCGAGGACCTCTACAAGGACGGCCTCAACCGCCAGCTGTTCGTCCCCTTCATCGACCTGATCAAGCAGAAGACCGACGTGGTCGGGGTGCGCGGCCCGGTCGACTTCCGCCAGGACCGGCTGCGTGGGCAGGAGGTCTATCTTCAGCCCGCCGACGCTCCCCGCCGCGCCCGCTTCGACACTCTCTGGGCCGACATGCTGGACGGCGCGCCCGAGACCGGGGTGACGCTGGAGGTGCTGGGCCGCAAGGTCCGCTTCCCCCGCGCCACGGGGGGCCTGCTGCGGGCCACCTTCGACGATCTCTGCGTCCAGCCGCTCGGCCCGCCCGACTATTTGGCCATCGCCCAGCAGTTCCACACCGTCTTCCTTGAGGACCTTCCGGCCCTCAACAAGAACCGGCGCAACGAGGCGCGCCGCCTCGTCACCCTGATCGACAGCCTCTACGAGGCCGACGCCAAGCTGGTTGTCCTCGCCGAAGCCGAGCCCGACGACCTCTACCCCTCCGGCGACGGCGCCTTCGAGTTCGAACGCACCGCCTCGCGTCTGCAGGAAATGCGGTCGGCGGCCTATCTGGCCAAGGTGCGCGACTGAGCCCGCATTCCGCTTCTTTGGCCGCCCATCCCCGATGGCTAACGCCGCTGCTGGCCGCCGCCTGCGGCCTGATCGTGGCCAACATCTACTACGCCCAGCCCCTGGCCGGCCCGATCAGTCATGCACTCGGCCTGCCGTCCGCCGCCGCCGGGGTGATCGTGACCATGACCCAGGCGGGCTATGGCCTGGGCCTGCTGCTGGTGGTGCCGCTCGGCGACCTGATCGAGAACCGGGTGCTGATCCGCTCGATGGTGCTGCTGTCCGCTGCCGCCCTGGTCTGCGCGGGCCTCGCCGCCCAGGCGCCGCTGTTCCTGGCCTGCGCCCTCCTGATCGGCCTGGGGTCGGTGGCGGTGCAGATCCTGGTGCCCTACGCCTCGCACCTGGCCCCCGAGCACGAGCGCGGCCGGGTGGTCGGCAAGGTCATGGGCGGGCTGATGATCGGCATCATGCTGGCGCGTCCGGCGGCCAGCATGATCGCCCAGCTGGTCGGCTGGCGGGCGGTGTTCCTGATCTCATCGGGCCTGATGCTGGCGATGGCTCTGGTGCTGTCGCGCCTGTTGCCGCCGCGCCGCCCTGATCACCGGTCCAGCTACGGCGCCCTGATGGCCTCGATGGCCCATCTGATGGCCGCCACCCCGGTCCTGCGCCGCCGGGCCCTCTATCAGGCCTGCATGTTCGGCGCCTTTTCCGTCTTTTGGACCGCCACGCCCCTGCTGCTGACCAGTCCGCGCTACGGCCTGTCCCAGGGCGGGGTCGCGCTGTTCGCCCTGGTGGGCGCCACCGGAGCGGTTTCCGCGCCCCTGACCGGACGCTGGGCCGACCGGGGCCTGACGCGGATCGGCTCGGCCCTAGCCATGGCCGGCGCGGCCGCCGCTTTCCTCGCCAGCCGTCTGGCGCCCGAGCACTCGGCCCTGGGCATCGGTGTCCTGGCCCTCTGCGGCGTGCTGCTGGACTTCGCCGTCACCGCCAACCTCGTGTTCGGCCAACGCGCCATCTATGTCCTGGGCGCCGAGACGCGGGCGCGCATGAACGGCCTCTACATGGCGACCTTCTTCGTCGGCGGCGCCGTCTCCTCGGCTCTGGCCGGATGGAGCTACGCGGAGGGCGGCTGGGCCTGGACCTCGCTGCTGGGCGCTGGCCTGCCGCTCCTGGCCCTGGCCTACTTCGCCACCGAGGCGAAACCTGCTCCCTAGCGTTGCGAATCTGCCGCGCCGCCTTGCAAAACAGGGCGACGCATAGGGATATGACGCATCGCCGCCGCCTCGCGTTGACAGCCTAGGTCATGGGGCTAAAACGGCGCCGCAACATGTTTGGAGAAGGTCGCCATGAGTGAGGCCGCTAAGGGGACGGGGCGAGGTCCAGCCGACCGCCCGATGTCGCCGCACCTGCAGGTGTGGCGCTGGCACGTCACCATGGCCACCTCGATCTTCCATCGCGGCTCGGGCATCGCCCTCTACGTCGGCCTTCTGGTCCTGGCGGGCTGGGTTCTGGCCCTGGCCGGCGGCGGCGCAGCCTACGAAACCTACATGGGCCTGCTGGGTTCGCCGATCGGCCTGCTGGTCCTGTTCGGCCTGACCGTGGCCTTCCTCTATCACCTGGCCAACGGCGTGCGGCATCTGTTCTGGGACGCCGGCAAGGGCTTCGAGCCCAAGACCGCCGACATGACCGGCTGGGCCGCCATCGTCTTCGGCGCCGTCTCCGCGGTGCTGATCTGGATCATCGCCCTTCTGGGAGTTGGCCAATGACCAGCTACCGCACCTCCCTCGGCCGCGCGCGCGGCATGGGCTCGGCCAAGCACGGCGTCAGCCACTACATCGCCCAGCGCGTCTCGGCCATGGCCCTGGTCCCGCTCGGTCTCTGGGCCCTCTATTCGGCCCTGCGTCTGTCCCACGCCGGTTACGAAGGCGCCCAGGCCTGGCTGCACGCCCCGCTCAACGCCATCCTCGCCATCCTGCTGACCGTGGCGGCCGCCACCCATATGCGCATCGGCATGCAGGAGGTGGTCGAGGACTACATCCACAAGCATGCCACCAAGGCGGCGCTGCTGATCCTCAACTACTTCGTCTGCGTCCTGGCCGGCGTCTGCGCCGTGTTCTGCATCCTCAAGATCGCCCTGATTGGAGTCGTCGTCTGATGAACAACAGCTACAAGTTCATCGACCACAAGTTCGACGTGGTGGTGGTCGGCGCCGGCGGCGCGGGTCTGCGCGCGGCCCTCGGCTGCGCCCAGGCCGGGCTGAAGACGGCCTGCGTGACCAAGGTCTTCCCGACCCGCTCGCACACCGTGGCGGCCCAGGGCGGCATCTCCGGTTCGCTCGGCAACATGAGCCAGGATGACTGGCGCTGGCATATGTACGACACCGTCAAGGGCGCCGACTGGCTGGGCGACCAGGAC
>CAIYVC010000126.1 GCA_903929535.1 uncultured Caulobacteraceae bacterium
AGGCGTGGCCGGCCAGGGCCTCGTCGATGGCGTTGTCGACCACCTCATAGACCATGTGGTGCAGGCCCGAGCCGTCGTCGGTGTCGCCGATGTACATGCCCGGGCGCTTGCGCACCGCGTCCAGGCCCTTGAGCACCTTGATGGAGTCCGCGCCGTAGTCGGCCTGGGCCTGGGCGGCGGCTTCGTCGCCAGTAAGCTCGGGACCCGTCAACTCGGTTTCGGGCAGTTCGGAATCGTCTTGATCTTCAGCCATTCGTCCTCAGTCCGAGACGTTCAGGGAGCCGCCGTCTACGCCGACGCCCAGAGCCCGTCCCTTCAGGTCCAGGAACAGCGCCTCGTCGGTGCCCGTCAGAAAAGCCTGAAGGCCCAGCGCCGTGATTTCATCGAAGAGGGCCGCCCGGCGGACCTGGTCCAGGTGGGCGGCGACTTCGTCGAGCAACAATATAGGATTCGGTGAGGATTCCGCACGGGAAAGTCGCGCCGCCTGGGCCAGAACCAGGTTGAGGATCAAGGCTTTCTGCTCTCCGGTGGAGCATTGGGCGGCGGCGCGGTCCTTCGTCCGGTGACGGACCTCAAGATCGCCCCGGTGCGGGCCGGTCAGGGAGCGCTCGGCGGCGGCGTCGCGGGGCCGGACGGCAGCGAGCGCCGCGGTGAGGCGGGCCTCGATTTCGGCCTCCTCCAGCCCCTCCTGCGCCAGCTTTTCCCACTCACCGGACAAGGCGAGGTCGGCCTGGGGGAAGGGGCGGTCGTCGCGGCAGTCGATCTCGGTCTGCAGAGCCTCCAGCGTCCTGGCCCGCGCCGCGGCCATGGCCGCGCCCCAGCGCCCCATCTGGGCCTCCAGCGCCGTCAGCCAGGCCGGGTCGGAGGGTCCGTCGGTCAGGAGGCGCAGCCGCTCGCGCATGGCCCGCTCATAGGCGGTGGCGGCCTCCGCATGGGCCGGCTCGGCGGCGAAGGTCAGCCGATCGAAGAAGCGGCGGCGGTCCCCGGCGGCCTCCATGAACAGCCGGTCCTGCTGCGGCGTCAGCCAGATCGGCCGCACATGCTCGCCCATCCGTCCCGGCGGGGCGGGCTCGCCCTCGATGCGTACGATCCGCCGGGCCGCCGAGGCGCTCTCGGTGCCCGTGCCGATGCGGGTCTCGCCGTCCGGGCCTTCAACGGCGACCGAAACCGCCCAGGCGCGTCCCTGGGCCTCGCCCGGCAGCCTGCGCCCGGCCTCGGCGGCGGATGCGCCGCGCAGGCCGCGTCCAGGGGCCAGGAAGGACACAGCCTCCAGCAGGTTGGTCTTGCCCGCCCCGTTGGGCCCGTGGAGATATACCGTCCGGCCAAGCGTATTCAGCTCCGCGCGGGCGTAGCTGCGGAAGTCCGTGAGCGTCAGGGTGAGGATTCGGGAGGTGGTCACTCCCAATACTGCTTACACCCGCAGCGGCATCAGCACGTACTGCACGCCCGGATCGGACGCATCCAGCACCAGGGTCGGCGAGGCGGGGTCGGCGAAGCGGAACTCGGCGGCCTCACCCTGGATCTGCCCCGCCACGTCCAGCAGATAGCGGGCGTTGAAGCCGATCTCGAAGCTGTCGCGGTCGTATTCCGCCTCAAGCTCCTCGACCGCCTGGCCGGCCTCCATGTTGCGCACGGTCAGCACAATCTTGCCCGGCTCGATGGCCATCTTCACCGAACGCGACTTCTCCGCCGAGATGGTCGCCACCCGGTCCACCGCCGAGGCGAACACGGCGATATCCACGATCAGGCTCTTGTCATTGTCGCGCGGGATCACCCGCATGTAGTCGGGGAAGGAGCCGTCGATCACCTTGGAGGTCAGCGAGGCGCGGCCGAACTGCAGCCGGATCTTAGAGGCGGACACCTGCAGCTCCACCGTTTCGCCGGCGTCGTCCAGCAGGCGGCGGGCTTCCTGGATGGTCTTGCGAGGTACGATCACGCCCGGCACGCCCGCCGAGCCTTCCGGCGCGATCATCTCGGCCAGGGCCAGGCGATGGCCGTCGGTGGCCACGGCGCGCAGCTGGGCGGTCCCGCCCTCGCCGACCGTGTGCAGATAGAGGCCGTTCAGATAGTAGCGCGTCTCCTCGGTGGAGATGGCGAAGCGCGTCTTGTCGATCAGCCGGATCAGATCGTTGGTCTCCAGCGTAATGCGGCTGGACAGGCCGTCGGAGGACATCACCGGGAAGTCGCCCGCCGGCAGCACCGGCAGGTTGAACTTGGAGCGGCCCGCCGAGATCTGCAGGCGCGGGTCGTCGCCGGCGTAGCGCAGTTCCACCTCGGCGCCCTCGGGCAGCTTGCGGACGATCTCATAGAGGGTGTGGGCCGGCGCGGTGATCTGGCCGGGCGTGTCGACCTGGGCGTCGGCGAAGTCGACGATCTCCATGTCGAGGTCGGTCGCGGAAAAGGACACGCCCCCCCGCTCGGCCGACAGCAGCACATTGGACAGGATCGGAATGGTGTTGCGCCGCTCGACGACGCTTTGAACGTGGCCCAGCGCCTTGATCAGCGCGGCGCGCTCGATGGTGAACTTCATGTCGTTGTCCGGTCCTGCGTCGCCGCCGAAACTGTACTGGCCCCCAGCGGCGGGGTGACGAGATTAGCCCAATTTCCATCGCCGGGAAGGGGGGTCCGGCGCGCCATGACGTCCGGGGAGCAGAAAAGAAAAGGCGCCGGCCATCCGTGGGGACAGCCGACGCCAAATACCGAGTTTATCCCCTCCCGGCAGTGGCTATTCGATGCCTTAGCCGCGCAGCTTGCGGCTTAGGGTCTCCAGGTCGCGGGTCAGCTGCGGATCGCCCGCCTTCAGCTCCTCGATCCGGCGCACGGCGTGCAGCACGGTGGTGTGGTCGCGCCCGCCGAAACGGCGGCCGATGTCCGGCAGGGACCGGGTGGTCAGCTGCTTGGCCAGCCACATGGCGGCCTGGCGCGGACGGGCGATGGCGCGGTTGCGGCGCTCGGAGATCAGGTCCGCCTGCTTCAGGCCGAAATGCTCGGCCGTGGCCTTCTGGATGTCGTCGACCGTGACCCGTTTCTCTCCGCCGCGCAGGTGCGGGCGCAGGATGGCCTGGGCCTCGTCCAAGGAGAGGGTGCAGACGGCTTCGGACAGACGGGCCACCAGGGTGTTCAAGGCTCCCTCCAGTTCACGCACGGAATCGGTGAAGCGGTCCGCCAGGAATTCCAGGACCTCCGGGCGCGCGGTGGGCGGACGGCGGAAGTCGTGCTGGCGGGCCAGAAGCTGCAGCTTGCGCTCCAGGATGCCCAGGCGAAGGCTGCGGTCGGCCGGTTCGATGCCGCAGACCAGCCCCGCCGACAGGTGCGAGCGCAGGCGCGCGTCCACTTCGGTCAGGGCCGACGGCGGCCGATCGGCGGTCAGCACCACGCGGCGGCCTTCCGCCATCAGGGCCATCAGGGTGTGGAACAGCTCTTCCTGGCTGGACTGCTTGCCGCCGATGAAATGCACATCGTCGATCAGCAGCAGGTCGGCGGTCCGCAGTTCGTCCTTGAAGGCTGCGGTCTGCTTGTTCATCAGCGCGTTGACGAAGGTCGACAGGAAGCGTTCGGCGGTCAGATAGACCACCTTCTTGTCGGGCGCCGCCCGCATCGCCTCTGCGGCGACCGCATTCAGCAGGTGAGTTTTGCCGAAGCCGTAAGGGCCGTGGAACAGCACCGGGTTGAAGTGGCCGTCGGCCCAGGAGGCCACGCGGCGTGCCACGGCGAAGGCGAATTCGTTGGACGGGCCTGTGACGAAGCTGTCCAGGGTGAAGCGGTCCTGCAGCCCGGCCGGACGCGCGGTCTTGGCGGCGTCGGCGATAGGCGCGGAAGGCGCGGGCTTGGCCGCCAGAGCCTGCACGGGCGGCGCGCCTACGGCTTCGGAATCCAGCTCGAAACGGGACTTCAGTTCCAGCGCGCGGCCCTGCGGATCGTGCTGCGCCCACAGTTCGGAAATGCGGCGCCAGGCGTTGCGGCGGATCCAGTCGCGCGCGATCCCGGTCTGGGTCACAAGCACGAGGCCGCCGCCGTCGGTTTCACGCAGCGCGGCCTGGGCGACCCACGAGCCGAACGCGCCCTCGCCGAGCTCGCTTTTCAGCGCCGCGCACGCTTTGGTCCATACTGCTCCCGGGGGAACAGCCATCATCGTTCCCGCTAGCCCCGCCGCCGTCATTTTGTGTTCGAACCTCGACCCCGATTACGACCTCGCCCCCGCGGCACGGCCGAAATTTCTCAATAGACGCAAGCTGTTATCCGCCGGCTCCACAACTGGGACCCGTCGCCGCCTTTTGTTCATCCGTGATAAGATGGAAGGCGGTTACCCCCCAAACAGTAGTCACCGGCGGGGGACCGTCAACGGGGATTCTTAACGGATTTGGCAGATATTCCTGTTGACTCTCCGATGCCCATAGAAGGCCTTAGAAATCCGGATTTCGGCGTCTGTCCACGGAGGACGGGCCTTAAAAAACCGGCCGCGAAATGCGGCGAAACAGCCTCTTGAAGAGCTCAAGAAATCCAAGGGATTGCCGCTTTGGGCGCGACAAATTCGCCCAGCGCGTGTGCCGCTCCCGCTAACCGGGCGCCGCTAAAACCGCCTTTTCAGCATAAAAAAACCGACCGAAGAAAACTCCGGCCGGCTTCCAATTTTTTTGTCAGTCAGCGCCGTTGCCGACGCTTTCTAAAAGCGATCAGGCGAGGCTGGCGCGCTTCATCTGAGCATGCAGGCGCGAGACCTTGCGCGAGCCGGTGTTCTTGTGGACGACGCCCTTGCCGACGGCGCGCATCAGTTCCGATTGCGCCTCGGTGAAGGCGGCCTCGGCGGCGACCTTGTTTCCGCCGGTCAGAGCTTCCTCGAACTTGCGGATGAAGGTGCGCACGCGCGAGCGGCGGTTCTTGTTCACTTCCGTGCGGCGGGCGATCTTGCGGATCGCCTTCTTGGAGCCGGGCGTATTAGCCATGGGTCTTGGGACCTTGATACGAGCGAAGGCGCTGGAGACAAGCCCGATGGGGTTCGCCAGCGCACAAATTCAGGAGGCGCGGATATACTGAAAGGCGGCGTCACAGTCAACGCGCCTTCGTTCCCTCCGCGCCCCGGTAATCTGGAGACTGCCGCCTAGCGTGCGACCGTCTTGGCGTAGACCTCGATCTGGCCCAGGTCGAACCAGCCGCCGGCGCCGTGGCCCGAAGACGGCATCGGGTCGGCGAAGCCGATCTCTTCCACCTTGGTCAGGTCGACATTGGCGACCGCGTTGCCTTGGGTCAGCAGGGTGGCCGGATCGATCTTTATCCAGTTGATCCCGGCGATGTTGAACTCGCTCCAGATCCAGTCGCGCATCGCCGAGCCGCCCTGAGGCTGGTCGCCGATATACATGTCGCCGTTGGCCAGCTTGATGATGGGATAGACCCGGTGCAGGCCGCTCATCTTGGTGTTCACTCGGATGCGGGCCAGGCCCGTGAGGTCGGCCATCGCCTTCTTGCTGCGGAAGGTGAAGGCGCAGGCGGTCTTGCACTCGCCGGAGAAGAGGTGGCTCGGGTTGTTCTCGTCGCCGTCCTTGCCTGCCAGGCGCAGCACCGAGTCCTTGCCCTGCAGGGCCGGATCCGGGCCATAGACCTTGATCTCAAGATCGGGGTTGCGGATGTTGGCGGGGCCGATGGCCAGCTCCACGCCCTTGTCGTTGGCCTTCCAGTCTTCCTTCCAGAACAGACCCGGACGCAGCACCGGTGGCGTGCCGGCGGCGGGCTTGCCCGACGCCGCCGGCGGCTGGGCGCCGGCTGGGCGGGCCGCGATGGATCCGGTGATGGCGATAAGGGCCACGGTAGCCATGGCCAGGCGGGGATGCTTCATGCGCGAACTCCCTATCTTGATCTTGTTTCTCAGGCCGGCGTCGAGGCCAGCAGACAGACGCTAATCGCCCATCCCGGACAAAGCAAATACCGCTTACCGCCCGAGGAATACCGGTTTGCGCTTTTCCAGGAAGGCGGCCATCCCCTCCTTCTGATCGGCGGTGGCGAACAGCGACTGGAACAGCCGCCGCTCCAGCTTCACCCCCTGGTCCAGGGTGGTCTCGAAGGCGGCTTCGACCATCTCCTTGCACATGGCCAGGGCGACCGGCGACAGGGCGGCGATCTTGGTGGCGGCGGCCAAGGCTTCGGTCATCAGGTCCGCGGCCGGAACGATGCGGCTGACCAGGCCGATCCGCTCGGCCTCCACCGCGTCGATCATCCTGCCGGTCAGGATCATGTCCATGGCCTTGGCCTTGCCCACCGCCCGGGTCAGGCGCTGGCTGCCGCCGATGCCGGGGGCGATGCCGAGCGTGATCTCCGGCTGGCCGAACTTGGCGGTGTCGGCGGCGATGACGATGTCGCACATCATGGCCAGCTCGCAGCCGCCGCCCAGAGCATAGCCCGCGACCGCGCAGATCAGCGGCTTGCGGAAGCTCGCCGCCCGGTCATGGGTGCCGGTCAGGAAGTCGGACAGGAAGCTGTCCGGATAGCTCAGGCCGGACATCTCCTTGATGTCGGCGCCAGCGGCGAAGGCCTTGTCCGACCCGGTCAGGACCACGCAGCGCAATGCGTCGTCGGCCCCGGCGGCGTCTAGCGCCTGGCCCAGCTCCACCATCATGGCGGTGTTCAGCGCGTTCAGCGCCTGGGGCCGGTTCAGGCGGATCACCTGGAAGCCGTCCTGCGGCTCGACGATCAGGTTTTCAAAGCTCACGCGCGCCGCCTCCAGATGTGGAAGGCCACCTTAAGGCTTCGGGCCGTCCACGCGAACCCCGCTATCGCGCAGAAGCTGCGGTAGGCCGCCGGGGCCGATCAGATGGCCGATGCCGACGATCACCACCACCCGGCCCTTGCCCTTGAGCCGGTCGAGCATGACGGCGCGCCAGGCGGCGTTGCGGTCGGTCAGCAGAATCTTGAACAGACTGGGGCTGGTCTTGCGTAGGGGCTGCACCCCCTCCCTGTCGATCGCCTTGAGATCGCCGGCCAGCCACGCCTGCATCAGCCGCCGGTAGACGCCCGGGTCGTCCTGCACTTCGCGCAGGGTGTCCATCAGCGAGGCGACCTGATCGGCTGCGGAGGTGTCGGCGAACATGGCGATCTGCTGGGAGACCGTCTCGAAGGCGCGGCGCTCCGCCTGGGGCGCGGCGGTGTCGGTCAGCTGGCGCTCCACCCCGTCGGCGGCGTCCGCTCCCTCGCGGGCATAGGCGGCCTGGGCCAGGGTCAGTTCGGCCAGCCAGGGGCGCAGACGCTCCAGTTGCGGCATGGGCACGTGCAGACCGGCGGCCACCGTGGCCAGTTTGGCCCGCGCCTTGTCGTCCGGCAGTAGGGCCGACAGGGTCTCGCCCTGCGGCAACATTCCCCGGGTCATGACCATGCGCGCGCCGTCCAGCTGGTTGGAGGCGTCGATCGGGGTCTCGAACCACAGTTCGTCCGCTTCGCTCAGCGCCGACTTCAGCGCCTCCGGCTCCCAGTCCAGCTGGCCGGGCAGGATATGGACCGAGCCGAACAGCACCACCGTCGCTCCGCCCGCCCCATGCGCCACCCACATCGGCGGCTTGGCCCAGGCCGGAGCGCTCCAGGCCAGCAGCAGGGCTAGGGCGAGCGCGACCCTCCTCATTTCTGGCAGACCGGGCAGTAGAAGGTGGAGCGGCCTCCCTGCACCTTTCGCCGGATCACGCCGCGGCAGGCCGGGGTCAGGCAGGGCTCGTCCTCGCGGCCATAGGCGCGGAAGCTGTGCTGAAAATAGCCGAGCGCGCCGTCGGTGGCGGCGAAGTCGCGCAGGGTCGAACCGCCCGCCTCGATGGCTTCCTCCAGCACCAGCCGGATGTCTTCGGTCAGCGCCGCAAGCCTGGCCTTGGTGACCTTGCCGCCGGCCTTCATCGGCGAGATGTGCGCCCGGTGCAGGGCCTCGCACACATATATATTCCCCAGCCCCGCCACGATCCGCTGGTCCAGCAGCAGGGTCTTGATCGCCTGGGAGCGGCCCTCCAGGGCGTCGGCCAGATAGGCCGCGTTGAAATCGGGGCCCAGAGGTTCGGGTCCCATGCCCTTGAACCAGGGGTGCTCCGCCAGATGGGCGGTGGGAACCAGGCCCATAAAGCCGAACCGGCGTGGGTCGCTGTAGGTGATGCGGGCGCCGCCATCCGTCTCGAACACCACATGGGCGTGCTTGGCCCCGTCCGGAACGGGATGGGCGAAGGCGCCGGGCGTCGTCGAGCCCGCCGCACTTTCGATATCAAAACGTCCGGTCATCCCCAGGTGCATCACCAGGGTCTCGCCGGTGTCCAGCCGCGCCTGCAGATATTTGGCCCGCCGCTCCAGCGCCTCCACAGTCGCGCCCTCAAGCCGTCCCTTGAAGTCGTCGGGCAGGGGGAAGCGCAGATCGGGCCTCCGCGCCAGGACATGGGTCAGCCGCGCGCCTTCCAGCACCGGAGCCAGGCCCCGACGGACGGTTTCGACCTCGGGCAGTTCAGGCATGGTTGGCCATGATCATGGTTTCGGACATAGCGCGTCCGCTTGCCTCGCCCAACCGCCGATGACAGGTTCCGCGCTCAAGCAGCGAAGCGATAGCGCTAAAGAGAATGCCGCAGCCATGAAACCGACGCTTCTACTGATCGCCCTGAGTCTGCTGCTTCCCGCCGCCCCGGCCCTGGCGCAGCCGAAGGCCTGCAACGCTCCGGCCAAGGATGCGGTGCTCAGCATCGCCCTGCCCGCCGCGCCGGCCGCCGCCGTGGCCGGCCCGGATGGCTGCACGCTCTATGTCTCACTGCCCGGAGAGATCGCGGTGCTGTCGCGGGCCGATGGCGCCGCCACGCTGCTGCATCGCTCGCCGGTGAAGGGCCTTGGCGGCGCTCTGGCGGTCAGCCCGGACGGCAGGATGCTGGCGGCGGCGACGGGCGAAGGCGCGACTGTGCTCGACACCGCACGCCTGCTGTCGGGCCAGGGCGATCCGGTCATCGGCGCGGTCCAGGAAAAGGGCGGCGGCATCAATGTCGTGTTCGGCAAGGACAGCCGGTCGCTGTTCGTCGCCGGCGGCGCCTCCGAGGCGGTGGGAGTCTTCGAGACGGGCAAGCTGGCGCGGACGGGCGAGATCGCCGTCGGTCGCTGGTCCTCGGGCCTGGCCCTGTCGCCGGACGGCGCGCGGCTCTACGCCACCGTTCAGTTCGTCGACGGCAAGGCCGCCGACTGCAGCCCGCCCGACGGTCAGGCCTCGTGGATGTCGCCGGGCGAACTGGCCGTGATCGACGTGGCCAAGGCGGCGGTGGTCGGCCGCGCCGCCGCCGGCTGCAACCCCGCCCGCGTCGCCCTCTCCCCTTCCGGCGACACCGCATACGTCACCGCCAGGGGCGACGACGCGGTCACGGCAATCGCCGCCAAGACGATGAGCGTCCAGGCGCCGATCAAGGGCGTCGGCGCGCCGGTCGCCATCGCGGCGGGCCCCGGCGCCCTGTTCGTGACCGGATCGGATGCTTCGGTGGCGGTGCTGAAACCCGGCGCCGCGCCCGGCTCCATCGCCGTGAAGGGCGGTCCCGTAAGCGCCGCCCTGACCGCCGACGGCCGCACGCTTCTGGTCGTGGAGACCGATCCCAATACCCTCGACATCGTCGACCTGGCCCGCGCAGCCAAATAGCCGGTGCTGGCGCGCACGCGCCATTTGCGCCAAAGACATCAAGCAGATGGCGCTTAGGGATCATGTGATGGGCGACAGTTCGGCCACCTTCGGCTTTCAGGACGTGGACGCGGCGAGCAAGCCGGGGATGGTGCGGGGCGTGTTCGACCGCGTGGCGCGCCGCTACGACCTGATGAACGACCTGATGTCGGCGGGCGTGCATCGCGTCTGGAAGGACATGACCGCCGCGCGGCTCAATCCACAGCCCGGCGAGACCATCATCGACTGCGCCGGCGGCACCGGCGACATGGCCAACCGCTTCGCCCACATGGCCCACCGCGCCCAGCAGCGCCGGGGCGGGCCTGACGCCCGGGTGATCGTGGTCGACTACAATGCCGAGATGGTGGCCGCGGGCATCAAGCGCGGCGGCGAGCCTGAGGTGGCCTGGGCCGTGGGCGACGCCCAGCGCCTGCCGCTCCGGGACGGCGAGGCGGACGCCTATGTCATCTCCTTCGGCCTGCGCAACGTTACCGACATTCAGGGCGCGCTCGGCGAAGCGCGGCGGGTGCTGAAGCCCGGCGGTCGCTTCCTCTGTCTGGAATTCTCGCGCCCGGTCACCGAGCCGCTGCAGAAGGCCTATGACGCCTACAGCTTCAAGGTCATCCCCGCCATCGGCCAACTGGTGGCCCAGGACCGCGCCGCCTATCAGTATCTGGTGGAGAGCATCCGCCGCTTCCCGGTGCAGGACGATCTGGCCGCCATGATGCGCACCGCCGGCTTTGGCCGGGTCGGCTACACCAACTTCACCGCCGGGGTCGCGGCCCTGCACCAAGGCTGGGCGGTCTAGCCCTCTCCATGAGCGATCTCGCCGCCTTCTTCCGGCTGATGGGCGCCTTCTGGGTGCTGGTGCGCGCCGACGCGGTGTTCCCGCGCGCGCTCGATCCCTATTTGCCCCCCGGCGCGCGGCTGTTGGCCCGTTTCCTGCGGCTGTTCGCGGGGCCGCAGGGCCGTCGCGGCCGCCCCGGCCAACGGCTGGCGGTGGTGCTGGAGCGGCTTGGTCCCGCCGCGATCAAGCTCGGCCAGTTGCTCTCTACCCGCGCCGACATCTTCGGCCAGACCTTCGCCGACGACCTGGCCCGGCTGAAGGATCAGCTAGAGCCCTTCGCGCTGGAGATCGCCCTGGGCGAAGTCGCCAAGTCCCTGGGCAAGCCGGTCAGCGACATGTTTTCGGAATTCGGCCCCCCCGTGGCCGCCGCCTCCCTGGCCCAGGCCCACCCGGCCCGGCTGCTGGACGGGCGCAAGGTGGCGGTGAAGATCCTTCGCCCGGGCGTCGAGCACCGCATCCGCGCCGACATCCGGGCCATGACCCTGCTGGCTCGCTGGGCCGAGCGCATGGGGCCGGAGGCCAGACGGCTGGAGCCGCGCGCCCTGGTCGCCACCGTGGCGCGTTCGCTGGAGCTGGAGCTGGACCTGCGGCTGGAGGCCGCCGGAGCCTCGGAGCTGGGCGAGGTGATGGCCCGTGATCCCTATATGCGCGCGCCCCAGGTGATCTGGGAGGGCGTCGGCAAGCGGGTCCTGACCCTGGCCTGGGCCGAGGGCATGGCCCTGTCGGACCTCGCGGCTCTGGATCAGCCAGACATGGACCGCCCGGCCCTGGCCACCAACCTGATCCGCGCCTTCCTGGCCCAGGCCCTCGACCACGGCGTCTTCCACGCCGACCTGCACGAGGGAAACCTGTTCGTGGCGTCGCCGGACCGGCTGGTGGCGGTGGACTACGGCATCATCGGCCGTCTGGGGCCCGCCGAGCGGCGCTATCTGGCGGAAATCCTGTGGGGCTTCCTGGAACGCGACTACCACCGCGTCGCCCTGGTCCACTTCCAGGCCGGCTATGTGCCCACCCATCATTCGGTCGACGCCTTCGCCCAGGCGATCCGCGCGGTCGGCGAGCCGATCTTCGGCCACAACGCCGAGGCCGTCTCCATGGGGCGCATCCTCGGCCAGCTGTTCGAGATCACCGCCCTGTTCGACATGCGCCTGCGCCCGGAACTTGTCCTGCTGCAGAAGACCATGGTCACGGTCGAGGGCGTGGCCCGGCGCATCGATCATCAGCACGACATCTGGGCCGCCGCCGAACCGGTGGTGCGCCGCTGGATCACCCGCGAACTGGCCCCGCCCGCCCGCATCCACAAGCTCGCCCAGGACGCCCTGTCGATCCTGGAAGGCCTCGCCCGCCACGCCAAGGCGCCGGTGGAGCCGTCCGCCGTCGTCGTCGAAACCCAATCGACGGCCTCTCGCCTGCTGTGGTTCGCGGTCGGGGCGGCGGTCGCTGGAGCGGCCTTCATGATCGCGGCCCTGGTCGTCCGCTAAACCGGCGCCAGCCGCCGTATAATCGACCGGGCCCGTTTCTGCACGGGGGCCTCCACCAGACTATGCACCCCGGCGGCGAGCGCCAGCATGAGCAGCGCCACAAGCGCGACGGCCAGCGGCTGACTCAGGCTGCCCGCCGCATAGAGGCGCGTCAGGATCGACTGACCCAGCACGTCGTGCAGCAGATAGAGCGGGTAGGAGATACGTCCGACCCAGACCACGACAGGGTGAGCGAGCCACTTCAGCCAGCCGCGCAGCAAGCCCTCGAACAGCAGCACCATGACGCCGATGCCGATGTGCACGCCCGGATCGCGCTCATGCCACAGGATCACGTAGCTGGCCGCGCTGGCCGCCAGCAGCAGGCCGGTCCGCCGCGAGATGCGGCCCTCCGAGAAGCGCATATAGGCGGCCATGCCGAAGCTGAAGAAGGGCAGATAGGGCGAAGCCACCAGCAGCAGAAGGTGCGAGGTGGGGATAGCCAGGCTCACCAGGGTGGAGCCCGCCAGCAGCAACAGCCAGGTGGTGACGAAGCGCTCGCGGGCCGCGAAGAACAAAAGCCCGATCCAGGCGTAGAAGATGGCTTCGATCTGCAGCGACCAGTAGGCCTGGTCCACCCACAGCCCATGCACCAGGGTCGGCGCAAGGATCAGGCTGCCCCCGAGGTCCCGCGCCCCGATCGGCGCCATGCGCATCCCGATCACGGGCGTGAGCAGAAGGGTGATCAGGGCTGCGACCGCTAGCGTCGGATAGAGGCGTACGAAGCGCCGGGCGGCGAATTCGCGAAGCGATCCGCAGGTGTGCAGCGTCATGAAGATGACGAAGCCCGAGATCATGAAAAAGAACTCGACCCCGAGCCAGCCCAGCGAGAACGGCCCGTCCAGCGGCAGGAACTGGGTCTGCGCCAGAGGGCCCTGAGGTGGGACCCAGCGCATCGTGTAGTGGAACAGCAGCACCGGTACGATAGCCAGGGCGCGGAAGCTGTCGAGCACAGCAATGCGATGCACCGCCGCCGCCTTCGCGCTCTGAATTTCAGCCGTATCGCTCATCGCATCCCCGTCCCTTCCCGATCATTGGCACGATCGATGAAGGGACGGGAAGCGGCGATCAGCCGTTGTCGTCCGATCCCGAGCGGCGGGCCGAGCGGCGCTGGCCGCGGAAGTCCTCGCCCTTGGCCTCAGCGTCCTTCTGCTTGTCCCAATAGGCCTGGCCGTCCTTGGGCTTGAACAGGGTGCGCGGGGCGCCCTGCTTGTCGGCCACGGCGAAGATGTTGCCCTTGGGGTCGTAGATCAGCTTGTCGCCGTTGGAACGGGTCAGGGTCAGCACCCCTTGTGGCGGGCTGTCGATGAAGGCGTGGACCTTGGTCAGGAAATCGTCTTCTGTGGTCGAGCCGAACACCTCGCCGTCGCGCTTGAAGTGGTAGTCGGCGTTTTCCTGGCCGCTGTGGTTCTTGTTGGCCGCCCAAATCGGTTTGCCGTGGAACAGAGGCGTATCGGCCTGCTGCACGCGCGCGTCGCCGGAACCGGCATAACGCGGCGCCGCCTGCCGCGCCTCGCCGCCTTCCGGCGCGGTATCGGCCAGCCTGCGGTCAACGCCGTCGCCCGCGCCGTGCGAACGGGCGGCGATGGCCGACGGCGCGCTGTCGCAGGCCGCCAATGTGAGGATGGCGAGCGCCGAAACGACGCCCAAACGAAGGGGCGTCAGCGCCCAAGAGTGTGATTGCATTGTGGATTCTCCCACCTAGAGCCGATGTTTTTTCAGCCCGACCCGTACAGCCGGAACAAATAAAGAACATTGTTCAGGATTTGTCTAGGGGGTCAAAACCGCTATGGGAGATCGGCGCGGCGAGGAATGGACAATGCCGATCCAAGGAAAGCGGGTTCTGCTGATCGTCGGCGGCGGCATCGCCGCCTACAAGGCGCTGGAACTGACCCGGCTGCTGCGCAAGGCGGGCGTGCTGGTGCGTCCGATCCTGACGCGGGCGGGCGCTGAGTTCGTCACCCCCCTCTCGCTGGGCGCCCTGGCCGAGGACAAGGTCTACCGCGATCTCTTCTCCCTCACCGATGAGGCGGAGATGGGCCATATCGAGCTGTCGCGCTCGGCGGACCTGATCGTGGTCGCGCCGGCCACCGCCGACCTGATGGCCAAGGCCGCCCTGGGCCTGGCCGACGACCTGGCCTCCACCACCCTTCTGGCCACCGATACCGCCATCCTGATGGCCCCGGCCATGAATGTGCGCATGTGGCTGCACCCCGCGACCCAGGCCAATCAGCAGACGCTGAAGGCGCGCGGCGTGACCATCGTCGGCCCCGACGAGGGCGCCATGGCCTGCGGTGAGTTCGGTCCTGGCCGGCTGGCGGAACCCGAGGCGATTTTCGAAGCCGTCAGCGCCGCCTTGACCGGGTCCGGCGCCCGCCCCCTGGCCGGCAAGCATGTCCTCGTCACGGCAGGTCCCACCGTCGAGCCGATCGACCCGGTGCGGGTGATGACCAACCGCTCAAGCGGCAAGCAGGGCTATGCGGTGGCCGCCGCCCTGGAGCAGCTGGGCGCGCGGGTGACCCTGGTTTCCGGCCCCACCGCCCTCGGCGTCCCGACCGGCGTGCAGCGGGTCGATGTGGAGACGGCGGACGAGATGCTGGCGGCCTGCCGCGCGGCCCTGCCGGCGGACGCGGCGGTGTGCGTGGCGGCGGTGGCCGACTGGCGCCCCGCGGCACCCGGCGACCTCAAGATCAAGAAGAGCGGCGCGGCCCAGCCCCTGGAGCTGACCGAAAACCCCGACATCCTGGCGACTCTGTCCCAACACGGCCCGCAGCGGCCGGGCCTGGTGGTCGGCTTCGCCGCCGAGACCAACGACGTTGAAGAGCACGCCCGCGCCAAGCGCCTGCGCAAGGGCTGCGACTGGATCGTGGCCAATGACGTGACCCAGGCGGGTGTCATGGGCGGCGACAGCAACAGCGTCCTCTTCCTCACCGCCGAAGGCGCGGAAGCCTGGCCGATGGCCTCCAAGGCCGAGATCGGCCGCCACCTGGCCGAGCGGATGGCCATAGCACTCACCTGACAAGCGCCTCGAATCCGGCCAGACCTTGGGCATGAAGCCCGAGATCGCCATCCGCCGCCTGCCCCACGCCGAAGGCCTGCCCCTGCCGGCCTATGAAACCCCCGGCGCCGCCGGCATGGACCTGCGCGCCGCCATTCCCGAAGGCGAGACGATGGTGCTGCGCCCCGGCACCCGCGACCGCGCGCCCACCGGCCTGTGCATCGCCGTCCCCCCCGGCTTCGAGGCTCAGATCCGGCCCCGCTCGGGCCTGGCGGCCAAGGCCGGGATCACCTGCCTCAACACGCCCGGCACCGTGGACAGCGATTATCGCGGTGAGGTGCAGGTGATCCTGATCAATCTCGGCGCCGAGGACTTCGTCATCCGCCGGGGCGACCGCATCGCCCAGATGGTGATCGCGCCGGTGGCCAGCGCGGTCTGGCGCGAGGTTGACAGCCTGGACGAAACCCAGCGTGGCGCGGGCGGCTTCGGCTCGACCGGCCAGGGCTGAGCCTGTCCCGAGCGGGTTCCGCTTCTTATCCGAGCGTATCTTTCCTGCAATATCGCCGAGAAGTTGTAATTCTAGCGTCGCCGCCGGCTGGAGCTGGTTGTGCGCGCGTCCGATTTCGAGAAGCTCAAGGTGTTCGCCGCGGTCGCGGAACGAGGCAGCTTCGTCAAGGCGGCCGCGTGGCTGGGCCTGTCGACCTCCAGCGTCAGCCAGGCGATCCGCACGCTTGAGGACCGGCTGGGCCTACGCCTGCTCAACCGCACCACCCGCAGTGTCGCCCTGACCGAGGCCGGCGCCTATCTGCTGCATCGGGTGCAGCGCGCTTTGACCGAGCTCGACGGCGCCCTGGAGGGGCTGAACGCCTACCGCGCCGAACCGGCGGGCCTGCTCAAGCTGTCGGTCTCCACCCTGTCTCTGTCGATGGTGGTGGCGCCGATGGTGGCCCGCTTCCTGGCGGCGCATCCGGCGATCCAGGTCGAGGTGGCGATCACCGACGAGGCGGATCTGGACGGGGCGATGGACGCCGGCATCCGCAGCAAGGCTAACATTCCCCAGGACATGGTGGCCATCCGCGTCGGCGAGCCCAGCCGGTACCTGGCCGTGGCCTCGCCCGACTATCTGGCCGCTCACGGCCGCCCTATGCATCCCGGCGAGCTGATCGCCCACAACTGCATCCTGCTGCGCACCCGCACCGGACGGCTCTATCCCTGGGCCTTTGTCGAGGACGGGCGGCCCTTCGAGGCCCAGGTCAGCGGCAGCCTGGTGACCGACAACGGCGGATTCCTGCTCAGCGCCGCGGTGGACGGCGCCGGGATCGGCTACATGATCGAGACCCACGCCCGCGCCCATCTGGACAGTGGACGGCTCGAAGCGCTTCTGGAGGCCTACGCCGCGCCCTTCCCCGGCTTCTTCCTCTACTATCCCAGCCGCCGCCACATGACCCAGCCGCTGAGGCTGTTCGCCGAATTCTTGACCTCGGAGGCCGAGGCCCCGCGACGGCGCGCGGCGGCGCGGTCAGCGGACTTTCGGGCCCAAGAGGCTGTCCAACAGACCGCCTAGGATCGCCATTGTCCCGCTCAGCTTAACAGCCCATGCGGATAATCGGGGATTATGAGTCTGACGGACGACAGTAACGTGAACCCCTCCGGGGCCTTCGATCTAGTGCAGTGAAACTGCGCCATTCCCGGCAACCAGTACGCCGCGGAACAGTATCATGCAGCATCAGATTTCCATCACGCCTGGATACCTCGATCACGCGGCATCTGCTTTCTCTAAGCGCTCGGGCATGTTGTCCGATCTGATTTTCGACGTCCATTGTCTGAATCGTCACAGCACAAACTTATCAATCCTGAAATATTTCGACTTCCAGGGCTTCCTGATCACCGGACAGCATTCCGGCACCCATTGGATCAAATGGATGCTGAGCCACGCCCTGGCCCACCGCTACGGGGTAGAGCCCCCGCGCTATTTCAACAACAGCTCCTCAAACGCGCTGATCGGCCACCCGCGCCATCCGCGCCGGCGCCCGCATCTTCCCCGCATCGCCAGTTCCCATTCCATCCCGCCCTACGCCCTGAACTGGTCCTGGCTGCGCAGCCTGCGCTCGCCGCCGCCCTACGCCGTGGTGGTGCGCGATGTGCGCGATGTGCTGGTCTCCAACTATGAGAAGTGGCGTCACGACTACGCGGTCCCCTTCAGCCGGTATGTAGAGGGCGATCCGCGCGGCAAGGCCTACATCTGCGACGCTTGGTGGTATGTGCGCTTCCTCAACCAGTGGGGGGCGATCGCCCGCCGCCATCCCGAACAAACCTTGGTCCTGCGCTACGAGGACTTCCGCCGCGACCCCCTGGCCAACTTGCGCGCCCTGGCCCGCCACTTCAGCCTGGACCTGTCCGACGACGACCTGCGCGCCGGCATCGCGGTCGGCTCCAAGGACATCATGGCCCGCCATCAGGACCCGGAAGTCAACGAAAAGCCGGTCCGCCCCGACGGCGCCGGAGACACGCGCTTTTCCGCAGCCGATCTGGCCACGCTGGGCGCCATCCTGACCCGGCATCTGAAGCACGACTTCGGCTACGCCTATTTCGAACAGCGGCGCGGCTATCAGATTCCCGGCGTCCGCCCAGAGCGCCCGGTCGAGGCGCCCGTGGCCTGGGGCGAAGCCGTCCAGACAGCCTGAACGCCAGCTAGGCCGGCTGCATCAGTTTGACCCGCCAGCTGACGCCGTCGCCGTTGGTCAGGGTCACGCTGTCGCGCACCGCCAGCGCCTTGCCGATCTCGGTCCAGACCCCGTTCTGCGACGACCGGTCGTGGACGGAGACGATGAAATGGCCACGGGGCTCTAGATAGTCGAGATAACGCCGCACCACCGCCAGCGGATCGTCCAAATAGTAGAGCACCTCGTTGCAGACGATGACGTCGAACCGCCGCGCGGGCTGATAAGTCACCGCGTCCGCCACCTCGAACGAGGCGGAGGGCGCCGCCGCGACCGCCTGACCGATCGCGGCGGCCGAAAAATCGATGCCGACATAGCTCTGCAGCTCGGGATGCCGCAGGCGCGGCGTCAGCATGCCCGCGCCGCATCCGATATCCAGCACCGAGCGCGCCGCCACATGGGCGCAATAGCCGGCGATGACGCTGTGGTGCGCCAGCTCTGCCAGATTTTCCAGAAACGCCCAGTCGCCCCGTTCATATTGAGCGTCGAACGCCGCCGCGCCCTGCGGATCCTGGCGCCCGCGGGCGTCCCATTTCAGCCGGCGGATACTCCGTTTGAGCCGCCACGGCAGTCCATCGAGCGCGCCCATTCCCCTGCCGCCCTCAGCCCTTCATTCCCAGCACATCCTGCATGTCGTAGAGGCCCGCCGGTTTCCCGGCGACCCAGGCGGCGGCCTCCACAGCGCCCCGGGCGAACAGGCTGCGGCCACGGGCGGAGTGGGACAGGGTCAGGATTTCGTCCTCGGCGGCGAACAGGACGCTGTGCTCGCCGATCACATCGCCCAGGCGCAGCGACGAGAAGCCGATGCTTCCGACCTTGCGCGGGCCGGTGATGCCGTGACGGGCGGGCGCCATCGCGTCCTGCAGCTTGACGCCTCGGCCTTGCGCGACCGCCTCGCCGAGCATCAGGGCGGTGCCGGAGGGCGCATCCACCTTGCGCTTGTGGTGCTCTTCGGAGATCTCGACGTCATAGACGCTGTCAGGCAGCGCCCGGGCCGCCCGGGCCACCAGGCCCAGGAGCACGTTCACCCCCAGTGAAAAATTGCCGGACTTGACGATCGCCAGCTTGCGCGCGGCCTCCTGAACCGTCTTTTCGCTGGCGGGGTCAAAGCCCGTCGAGCCGATCACCAGGCAAGGGCCGCCCCGAACCGAGGCGATCGACGCCAGCTCCGCCGAGGCTGAGGGAGTCGAAAAGTCGATGACCACGTCGCAGGCGCCGAAGATATCGTTGCGCGACCCCAGAACGCGACCGTCTACGGTTTCGCCTTCGGTCCCCTCATGATCGAACAGGGTGGCCAGGACCAGGCCCGGCCGCGCCTGGACGGCGGCGGCCACGGCGCGGCCCATGCGCCCGCGCGCGCCCGCCACGCCGATCCTGACGCCTTGCGTCCCGCTCATCGCCGTTTTCCCCGCGCCGCGTCATGCGGCCTTGGCTAAGGCTATCCCGCTTCGGGCCGAACCGGTCAACTGCCGAACAAGCTTGGCTTTATTGTGCGCCGCACTGGCGGAACTACGGTTGTGACGGCCGCGCCGGGCCGCTAGTTTGCCCTACCGCACCTTCGCCTGCCGCAAAAAATAAAGACAACGCATGGAAGACTCCGACAAGCGCACCTTCACCGACGAGGAAGCGCTCGCGTTCCACAAATATCCGACCCCGGGCAAGATCGCCGTGGTGGCGACCAAACCGATGGCGACCCAGCGCGATCTGTCGCTGGCCTATTCGCCGGGCGTGGCGGTTCCGGTGCGGGCCATCGCCGACGACCCGGAGACGGCTTACGACTACACCTCCAAGGGCAACCTGGTGGCCGTGATCTCCAACGGCACCGCCATCCTCGGTCTCGGCGCGCTGGGCGCGCTGGCGTCAAAGCCGGTGATGGAAGGCAAG
>CAIYVC010000127.1 GCA_903929535.1 uncultured Caulobacteraceae bacterium
CGGGCTCCAGAAACGACGGCGCCCGACCTTGCGGCCGGGCGGGATGGAATTGCGCCACATATAGGACCCTTTCCGGCGGAAGGAAACGGCAATCCAATGAAGCTGTTGCGCGTCTCGGCAGGCCCAAGGCCAAGCTAGTCGCGACCTCGTGATGCGCTGATCCGGGACCACAGGCGTATCCTCTGTGTGCGGGCTATCAGGCTTGTCTTCACAGAGACGCGCATGGCGAACGATCCACCCAGCCAACTCAAAAGAGCCGAGTGAAGCACCCAGCACAGCGGGCTTTGTTCAGCTCGACACAATTTGAATCTTTGAGCGCTCGACTGAGCGCATTGTGACTCAAGTCACCGCGAGCTTGCTCGCAACGGATGAGGAAAAGGGAGAGCTTTGGCTCTCCTTTTTCTGTTATATTTCAATATATTATTGGACATTTAGCTTGACTATCGCCTAGGCGAAAGCCGGCGGTGGGCGTACTCTGTGGATAACTTCCAAGGAAGTTGATGGAGATCGCTATGACCAAGTCACTGCATCACGAACATCCGTCGCATAGCTACGAACGCCTGGGAAAGATGGAGACCTGGGTCGGCTGGGCCTCCGTTGGAGTAGCCCTGCTGGTCGGGGCCGCCATGGCCATCGGGCTGATGACCAGCACCGGCCACGTCACCTGGTAGCCGGCTAGACCGTCAGGACCACCTTGCCGAGGTGATCTCCCGCTTCCAGATAGGCGTGGGCCTCGGCGGCCTGCTCCAGCGGGAAGGTGCGGTCGACGATGCAGCGGAAGGCGCCTGAGCCGATCAGCGGCCAGACCTGCGCCTCTACCGCCGCCGCCAGCCGCGCCTTCTCGTCTGCGTCGCGCGGACGCAAGGTCGAGCCCGTTACAATCAGCCGCTTGCGCTGCACCGGCAGCAGGTCGACCTCGACCCTCGCCCCCGCCTGGAACGAGATGAATACCAGCCGTCCAAAGGGATTGAGGGCGGCGATGTCCTTGGCCACATAGTCCCCGCCCACCATGTCTAGCACTACGTCGGCGCCGCCTGCCGCCTTGACCGCTTCCACGAATTCTTGCGCGCCCACGTCGATGGAGATGTCGGCCCCGAGCTTTGTCGCCTCCTGAGCCTTCCTGGCCGTGCGCGAGGTGGCGATCACCCGCGCGCCGCGCGCCTTGGCCAGCTGGATGGCGGTGACGCCGATGCCCGAGGTGGCGCCGTGCAGCAGCAGGGTCTCGCCCGCCTTCAGCCCGCCGATCTCGACCATGTTGGAGAAGACGGTGAACACGGTCTCCGGCAGAGCCGCCGCCTGGATCAGGTCCAGCCCTTGCGGGACCGGCAGGGCGTGGCGCGCGTCGACCACGGCGAACTCAGCATACCCGCCGCCGCCCAGCAGGGCCGTCACCTTGTCGCCGACACGCCAGCGCGCAGCGCCTGGGCCCAGCGCCGCGACCTCGCCCGCGACTTCCAGACCGAGGGTGTCGGGCGCGCCCGGGGGCGGCGGATAATGGCCGTTGCGCTGGGCGATATCAGGCCGGTTCACGCCCGCCGCCTTGACCGCGATCAGGATCTGGCCGGGCCCCGGCTCCGGACGTGGAACGCTATGCGGCTGCAGAGCCGAAGCGGGACCCTTGCCGCCTTCGATACGGATCGCGGTCATCATTTGCGGGGGCATGCAGCGGTCTCCTAGCCGTCAGCCAAGCTTGCTTCGCCTTACCGACCTGTTTCAGATAGACTGGTGAACCGATCGAGCAAAGGGAGGACGCCCCATGCTGGAGGAACCGGTTGAGCCGCGGCGCGCCCGCGGGGCCGCGCTTGTCGAGATCGCCAGGGAAGACCTGGAGCTTTACGGCGTGGCCGAGCTGGAAAACCGCATCGAGCACCTGCAGGCGGAAATCGTCCGCACCCAGGCGCAACTCGAGAAGAAGAAGGCCGGACGCGATGCCGCCGACGCCCTGTTCCGGTTCGGCAAGGATTAACCCCCGCCCTCTAAAATCCCCGCTCACGCCCTGTTGGCACGGGGATTGCAGTTAACGCCGTGTAAACGGGCTGAGTGTCCGATGCCTGGAAAGGGCGGATGTCTATGAGCGATGCAAGCATTGGCGGGGCGGGGCGTTTCCGGACCAGCGGCGTGCAGGATTTCGCCGCTTCCGAGCTGTTCGACCGCACCTTCCAGGAAGGCATGGAGCTGGTCGAGGAGACCGCCGCCTATCTGGATGGATCGGGCCGCCAGGACTCCAAGCTCCTGTCGCGCAGCGCCGCCCTGGCCTATGCGGGCGAGAGCATGCGCCTCACCACGCGCCTGATGCAGGTGGCCTCTTGGCTGCTGGTGCAGCGCGCCGTGCGCGAAGGCGACATGGCCGCAACCGAGGCCTGTCAGGAACGCTATCGCATCGCCGAGCCGGCCAAGGACGACTATGCCGAGGACCGCGCCGACGATCTGCCCGGCGGCCTGCTGGCCCTGCTGGACCGCTCCGCGCGCCTCTATGAACGGGTGCTGCACCTGGATCGGCGGATGTATGTCCAGGAGCAGGCCGAAGAGGCCGCCCACCCCGTTTTGTCCCAAATCGAGATGCTCGAGGCTCACTTCCGCAGCGAGAGCTGAGGGCGCCATCTGAGCTGACCATCTGAGCTGAAACGAAAAAAGCCGGCCCGAGGGCCGGCTTTTGCGTGTCTGGCTATCGCCGGACTTACGACTTGATGAAGCCCGCGAACTTCGAGTTGAAGCGCGACACGCGGCCGCCGCGGTCCAGCAGCGTCTGGTTGCCGCCGGTCCAGGCCGGGTGAGTGGTCGGATCGATATCCAGGTTCAGGGTCGCGCCTTCCTTCTGGTAGGTGGAGCGCGTCTGATACTTGTCGCCATTCGTCATCACGACGGTGATGAAGTGATAGTCGGGATGGATGTCTTGTTTCATCGTCTGACCGGAACGGAGAAGCCCGCCAGGGCGGCGGGTGAATAGGGAACGGGGCGTATAGCCAAACAGGCCTCGATTGGCAAGTCCACCGGACCATCGCGGCATCCGCGGCTCCGGGCTTTCCAAAACCCCCGCCGGGTGCTGTGGTCAGGGCCCGCCAGAAGACAGGACAAGCCCTTGAAGCGTTATATGCCGATCCTGATCGTCGCGGCGATGATCCTGGGCGTCCTCGCCGGATATCTGATCAACACCAACATGAGCGCGGCGGACGCCAAGGCGGCTGCGGGCAACTTATCGATTATCACCGACGTCTTTCTGCGGCTGATCCGCATGGTGATCGCGCCCCTGGTCTTCTCGACCCTGGTGGCGGGCATCGCTCACATGGAGGACACCGCCGCCATCGGCCGGGTCGGCATCAAGAGTATGGGCTGGTTCTTCGGCGCCGCCCTGATCTCGCTAACCATCGGTCTGGTGATGGTGCAGCTGATCAATCCGGGCGCGGGCGTGCATCTGCCCCAGAACGCGGCGGTGGAGGCGGCCTCGGGGGTCTCGACCTCAGCCTTCACCCTGAAAGACTTCATCGCCCACCTGGTCCCCTCCTCGATCGTCGATGCCATGGCCAGGAACGAGGTCCTGCAGATCGTGATCTTCTCGATCTTCGTGGGCACGGCCATCGCCCAGCTCGAAAAAGGCGCGCCGGTGCTGGTCGCCGCGGCCGAACAGCTGGCCTCGGTCATGCTCAAGGTGACCACCTATGTGATGGTGCTGGCGCCGCTGGTGATCTTCGCCTCACTGGCCTCCACCGTCGCCACCCAGGGCCTGGGGATCATCGCGGTCTACGCCAAGTTCGTCGGCGGCTTCTACCTGTCGCTGGCCATTCTGTGGGCCCTGCTGCTGGGCGCCTCGACCATCGCGGTGGGCCCGCGGCTGGGGGAATTCATCCAGATGATGCGTGAGCCGGCGCTGCTGGCCTTTTCCACCGCCACCTCCGAGGCCGCCTATCCCGGCATCCTGGAAGGGCTGCAGAAGTTCGGCGCGCCCCGCCGGATCGTCAGCTTCGTGCTGCCGCTGGGCTACTCGTTCAATCTGGACGGGTCGACCATGTACACCACCTTCGCCGCCCTCTTCATCGCCCAGGCCTACGGCATCCACCTCTCCTTCGGCGAGCAGATGCTGATGATGGCCATGCTGATGATCACGTCCAAGGGCATCGCCGGGGTGCCGCGCGCGTCGCTTGTGGTGATCATGGCGGTGCTGCCCTTCTTCCACCTGCCGGTGGAGGGCATCGCCCTGGTGCTGGGGGTGGACCACATCCTCGACATGGGCCGCAGCGCCACGAACGTGGTGGGCAATTCGGTGGCCACGGTGGTGGTCAGCAAATGGGAGGGGCAGCTGGGCCCCGCCGTCAGCGAGGCCGAGGCGATCGCCGCGCCTGCTTAGGCGGAGGCGGCCCGGATCCGCTCCAGGAGCAGCGGGTGCAGTTCCATGTTGCCGGCCACGACATTGCCGGTTTCCAGCACGTCCTCGCCCTCTTCGATCCCGGAGACCTTGCCGCCCGCTTCGGTGATCAGGAGGATACCCGCCGCGATGTCCCAGGGGCGCAGAGAGCGCTCCCAGAAGCCGTCCAGCCGTCCGGCGGCGACCCAGGCCATGTCCAGCGCGGCTGAGCCGAAGCGGCGCACGCCGGAGACCCGCTGGGTGATCTGGTGCAGTTCCTTCAGCAGGGTGGCGTGACCCGGGCGGCCGATGAAGGGCACGCCGCAGCCGATAAGGGTGTCGGCCAGGTGGGTGCGGGCGGCCACGCGGATGCGCTTGTCGTTGAGAAAGGCGCCCTTGCCCCGCTCGGACCAGAACAGCTCGTTGGTGGCGGGGTTGTAGGTGACGGCGGCCACGATCATGTCGCCGCGCTTCAGGGCGATGTTGACCGCGAACTGCGGGATGGCGTGCAGGAAGTTGGTGGTGCCGTCCAGAGGATCGACGATCCAGGTATGGGTCTTGTCGGTGCCCTCGGTCAGGCCGCTTTCCTCGCACAGGAAGCCGTAGCCGGGGCGCGCCTTGGTCAGCTCTTCGATCACGACCTGCTCGGCCTTGATGTCGGCGGCGGAGACGTAGTCGCCCAGGCCCTTCTTGGAGACCTGCAGTTCGTTGAGCTCGCCGAAGTCGCGCGCCAGTCCGCGCCCGGCCTTGCGGGCGGCGTCGATCATCACCTTGAGAAGGGCGGTAGGCGTGGTCACGCGGAGTCACCTGGGGAGAGAATGGGCGCGGAAACTAGCGGCGCGGGCCAGGGGAAGCAAGCTGCGGGCCTAGAGCGGCGCCGAACCGACGATGCAGAAGCCGTGGCCGAAGGGATCGCTGCAGAAGGCGACCGGTGGATAGCCCGGCATCCGGTGAACCTGTTCGGACTTGGCTCCGGCCCCCAAGGCGCGAGCCAGAGCCTCCTCGAAGTCCGCGACACGGAAGTCGACGTGGATCGGCGTCCAGTGACGATCGTATTTGCGTACGTCCGCTGATCCCTTCGCGGGAGAAGACCCCGCCGGTTTCGCCAGCAAGCCAAGGGTCGCCTCGCCCTCGCTGAGCACCGCGTAGCCTGGATGAGGTCGTGACGTTTCCACAAAGCCGAAGGCGCTGCCGTAGAAGGCGATGCCTTCCTCAAGAGAGGGTACGTCGATGGATACAGTCACTCTCATCGCTTAGATCCTCCGTCTGCTACGATCGCGCCTTCAGACCCTCGGCGATCTCGGCGAGATAGGCCTGCACCGCCGCCGCCGGACCCTCGGGATAGGCCCAGACGCCCGCGCTGACCGCCAGGAAATCCGCGCCCTCTTCGACCAGCGGGCGGCAGTTCTCGACCGTGATGCCGCCGATGGCGACGCAGGGGACCGACATCACCTCCTGCCAGATCGACAGGGTCTCAAGCTCCGGCGCAGGCGTGACTGTCTCTTTCGTGCCAGTCGGAAAGAAGGCGCCGAAGGCGACATAGTCGGCGCCGGCCTCGGCGGCCTCCATGGCCAGGTGGCGGCTGTCGTGGCAGGTGACGCCGATCATGGCGTGGGGGCCCATCGCCTTGCGTGCGGCGGCCACCGTGCCGTCTTCCTGACCGATGTGCACGCCGTCGCAGCCGGTGCGGGCGGCAAGGTCGGGCCGGTCGTTGAGGATCGCCGCCACGCCGTGGCGCTGGGCCACCGGCAGGATGGCGCGGACGGCCCCCTCGACCTGGGCGTCGGAAATGTTCTTCAGCCGGATTTGCAGCGCGGCCACGTCGCCGGCGCCAAGCGCGGCCTCCAACGCGCCGAGGAAGGCGGGCATGTCGGAGATGGCCGGGGGTGTGATCAGGTACAGGCGGCAGGCGGGCAGGCTCATGCCCTGGCGCTAAGCCGCCCGAGGCGCCGCGTCAATGCAGGAGCAGCCAGCGCAGCCCCTCGGCTACCACCGCAACGGCCACGGCGCTGACGGCGGCGATGCCGGCGAACCAGGCCAGGCGAACCCAGAGCGGCGCCGGCTCAGTGGTATCCGGCATCGGGCCCGACCTTGCCGCGGAAGACCCAGTAGACCCAGGCGCTGTAGGCCAAGGTCAGGGGCAGAAGAATGCCCGCCGCCCAGAGGGTGATCTTCAACGCTCCCGGCGTGGAGGCCGCCTCCTCATAGGTCAGGGCGTAGGGCACGACGTAGGGGATGAAGCCGATGGCGAGGCCGAGATAACCCGACAGGAAGGCCAGCATGCCGCCGATCAGCGGCGCCTGGGGATGAGCGTCGGGGCTGCGCGCGCCGCCGAAAGCCATCAGCAGGCCAACCAGGCCCATCAGCGGGATGGGCATGAGCGGCCCGAAGCGGGCGAAGTCGATGTTGAAGCCGGCGCCGATCCCCCAGCGGATGGCGACCTCCGGATGCAGAAACAGGGTGGCGACGCTCACCAGGGCCAGGATCACGCCGACCGCCCCCGCCGCGCGCATCACCCAGAGGCGGCCCAGGCCATGCAGATCGTCCTCGGTCTTCAGCATCAGCCATCCGGCGCCCAGGAGCGCGTATCCGGCCACCAGTCCCAGCGCCACCGCCACGCTGTAGGGCGTCGCCCAGTCGAGCGGCCCGCCGGAGAACTGGCCGCCGGTCACCTTGATCCCCTGGATGAAGCCGCCGAGCACGAAGCCCTGGGCCAGGGTGGCGATCAAGGAGCCGACAGAGAAGGCCCAGGTCCAGAAGGGCCTGCCGCGTGCGCGGCCGTGCAGACGGAACTCGAAGGCCACGCCGCGCAGGATCAGGCCCGCCAGCATGAACATGACCGGCAGATAAAGGGCCGGCATCAGGACCGCGTAGGCGGCGGGGAAGGCGACCATCAGCCCCGCTCCGCCGAACACCAACCAGGTCTCATTGCCATCCCAGACCGGCGCGATGGAGGCCATCATCACATCCCGATCCTTGTCGCTGCCGGCGAAAGGGAAGAGCAGGCCGATGCCGAGGTCGAAACCGTCCAGCACCACATAGAGCAGCACCGCCAGAGCCAGCAGGCCGGCCCAGATCAGGGGCAGGTCAACGATCATGGAGCCTTCCCCTTCGGCGCGGCGCCGAGCGCCGATCCGGGCGAATGGCCCCTGTCCGGCGGCTCGGCGGCGATGACGACGGGCCCCTCAGCCACCAGCCGCAGGATGTAGAGCGCCCCGACGCAGAAGACGACCGCGTAGACCACCAGGAAGGTCAAGAGTGAGATCGAGATCGGCCCGGCGCCCACCGGCGACACGGCGTCTTGGGTGCGCAGCTGGCCATAGACGACATAGGGCTGACGCCCGACCTCGGCGGTCATCCAGCCGGCGATCACGGCGATGAAGCCAGCGGGGCCCATGGCCGTGGAGAACCATAGAAAGAGTTTGGTCTTCTCGACCGCCCTTCGGGCTAGCAGCACGGCGCCGACCAGCCCTTGCAGGATCATCAGCATCCCCAGCCCGACCATCACGCGGAAGGCCCAGAACACCACCGCGACGGGCGGCTGATCGGCGGGGCGGAACGCCTTTAGGCCCTGGACCACCGCGTCGGCCCGGCCGTGGGTGATCAGGCTACCAAGCTCGGGAATCGACAGGGCGAAGCGATTGCCCTGCACGCTTCGGTCCGGCCAAGCGGCGATGTTGAACGGCTGATGGGCGCGAGTGTCCCAGAAGGCCTCGATGGCCGCCAGCTTGGCGGGCTGCACCTCGCCGACCAACTTGCCGGAGGCGTCTCCGACCAAAAGCTGCAGCGGCGCAACGACCAGAGCCATGCCGATGGCCATGGCGAGGGCGATCCGGGATTCTTCCTCGTCGGGTTTGCGCAGCAACCGCCAGGCTGAGGCCCCGCCAACCGCCAGGGCCGTCGACAGATAGGCCGCCAGCACCATATGGGTCAGGCGCAGCGGGAAGGTCGGCGAGAAGATCACCTGCATCCAGTCGGTCGCCACGAACCGCCCGCGCCCGTCGACGATGAAGCCTACCGGATGCTGCATCCAGCTGTTGGCCGAGATGATCGAGAAGGCCGAGACCAGGGTGCCGAAGGCGACGATGCAGGTGGCGGCGAAATGCAGACCCGGCCCGACCTTCTTGCCGCCGAACAGCATGACGCCCAGGAAGCTGGCCTCCAGGAAGAAGGCGGCCATGATCTCGAAGGCCAGCAGCGGCCCGATCACCGGCGAGGCCCTGGCGGCGAACACGCTCCAGTTGGTGCCGAACTCGTAGCTCATCACCACGCCAGACACGACGCCCATGCCGAAGGAGATGGCGAAGATCTTGATCCAGAATTTGTAGAGGGTGAGAAAGGCCTCGCGCCGGGTCGCCAGCCACAACCCCTCCAGCACCGCCAGATAGCTGGCCAGGCCGATGGAGAAGCTGGGGAAGATGATGTGCCAGGCGATGGTGAAGGCGAACTGCAGCCGCGCCAGCAAGATCGCGTCCAGATGCATCACGCCCTCCGATCCGCGCTCTTATAGAACCCGGCGGCGGCGCATCAAAGCCAAGCTATTTTGCCGCACGAATTTAGCTGCGAATGAGTTGCAACGGCATTCGCATGTGCTACATAAGAATGGCTCGCAGCGGGATTCTCCGAGGCGGCGGGAACCGCGAAGTCCATGTACGTCTGCAACTGCAACGGCATCCGCGAAAGAGACGTCCAGTCTGCCCTTGAAGCCGGCGCGGAACGCCCCGCCGACGTTTTCCGTCATTGCCAGGCCGCACCGCAATGCGCCAAATGCGTCTGTGACATGCGGCGCATGATTCAGGCTTCAGACGAGGCTCTGCGCTACGCCGCCCAATAGAAGGGTGCGGCCATGCAGGGCGATCGCGACATCATCAAGCTGCTCAATGCGGTCCTCACCAACGAGCTGACCTCGGTCAACCAGTACTTCCTGCACGCGCGCATGCTGCAGAACTGGGGGCTCAATCGCCTCGGCAAGATCGTCTACGACGAATCCATCGAGGAGATGAAACACGCCGATAAGCTGATCAAACGCATCCTGTTCCTGGACGGCCTGCCCAACCTGCAGGACCTGCACAAGCTGGCCATCGGCGAGACGGTGGGCGAGGTGATGCGCGCCGATCTGGCGCTGGAATACACCGGCCGCGCGACCCTTGTCCCCGGCGTGGCCCAGTGCGAAGCCGCCAAGGACTACGTAACCCGCGAACTGCTGGTGGAGATCCTGTCGGACACCGAAGAGCACATCGACTTCCTGGAAACCCAGGTGGCGCTGCTGGGCAGCCTCGGCGACCAGAACTACCTGCAAAGCGCCATGGGCGAGCTGGAAGGCTAGTCCTCCGCCCGCATTTCCTTGAATGCATCCAGCGCCCGCTGCCGCGCCATCGCGTGGTCGACGATGGGCTTTGGATAACCTGAAACGTCCGCGGTCCACGGCTGGTGAATCTGCTTGGCCGGTAGGTGAGCGAGCTCGGGAATCCAACGGCGCACATAGCCACCGTCGGGATCGTAGCGTTCGCCCTGCAGCACGGGGTTGAACACCCGGAAGAAGGGCGCGGCGTCGGCGCCGGAGCCTGCGCTCCATTGCCAGTTGGCGGGGTTGTTGGCCTCGCAGGCGTCCAGGAGCGTGTCCCAGAACCAGGCCTCGCCCTCGCGCCAGTCGATCAGCAAATGCTTGATCAGGAAGGACGCGACAACCATCCGCACCCGGTTGTGCATGAAGCCCGTGGCCCATAGCTGGCGCATGCCCGCGTCGACCAGGGGATAGCCCGTCCGCCCCTCGCGCCAGGCTGCAAGGCTCGGCGGATCATCGCGCCAGGGGAAGCCGTCAAAGTCGCGGCGGATGTTGCGGCGGAACAGGTCCCCATGCTGGTAGAGCAGATGGTGGTTGAACTCGCGCCAGCCGATCTCGGCCATGTATTTGTCGGCTGACGGTCCGTGCGCCGCCGCGCGCACTTGGCGCGGCCCGATCTCGCCCCAATGCAGGTGCGGCGACAGGCGCGAGGTGGAGTCCAGGTCCGGCCGGTCGCGTCCGCGCGGGTAGTCGTCCAGACCCTGTTTGATGAAAGTCTTGAGCTGAGCCTGGGCCCCCGCCTCGCCCGGCGTCCAATCGCCAAAGCCCGTCGACCAGTCCGGCGCGGTCGGGTGCAGCTTCCAGTCCTTCAGATCGTCCGATCCCGGCCATTCGTTCGGCGCTGGGATATGGCGAGGCGCGGGCGCGATCGGCGCGTCCTCGATCACCGCCTGGGCCGCCCGCCAGAAGGGCGTGAACACCTGGAAAACGCCGCCGGCGCCGGTCTTGACCGTCCAGGGCTCGGTCAGCAGGGAGGCGTTGCAGGAGGTCGCGCCAAGCTCGGCCTTCAGGTCGCTGTCACGGGCCACCGCGGCGTGCCCGTAGAGGCGGTTCCAATGGACGTCGGCGCCCAGTTCCTGGGCCAGGGCAGGGACGATCATGGCAGGGTCGCCGCGCCTCAGGATCAGGCGCGAACCGCGCTCACGCAGGTCCGCGCCCAGCGCCCGCAGCGACTTGTCCAGCCACCACAGCGAGGCGGCGCCCCAGGGGCGGCCATCGGACGCCTCGTGCAGGACGAACAGGGGAATGACCGGCCGCCCGGTCGCGATGGCGGCGGCCAAGGCGGGGTTGTCCGCCAGGCGCAGGTCCTGGCGAAGCCATAGGATGATCGGTCGGTCGGAGCCGCGCGGCTGAGGCATCGCGCCTGATACGGATCAGGCGGGCGGCCGGATCACCGAAGGGTCTACTCGGCGGCCTGCCGCGTCGAGCTGATCTTGGCGCCGAGTTCGCCGGAGGCGTAGCGCTTGGCCATCTGGGCGGTGGACATCGGCTTGATCTTGGAAGCCTGGCCCTCGGCCCCAAACTGCACGAACCGCTCCTGGCAGAGCTTGCGCATGGCCTCCTTGGCCGGCTTCAGATAGGCGCGCGGATCGAAGTCGTCCGGCTTCTCCATCATGATCTTGCGCACCGCGGCGGTCATGGCCATGCGGTTGTCGGTGTCGATATTGACCTTGCGCACGCCGTTCTTGATGCCGCGCTGGATCTCTTCCACCGGCACGCCCCAGGTCTGGTGCATCTTGCCGCCGTGGCTGTTGATGATGTCCTGCAGCTCCTGCGGCACCGAGGATGAGCCGTGCATCACCAGATGGGTGTTGGGCAGGCGGCGGTGGATTTCCTCGATCACGTTCATGGCCAGGACGTCGCCGTCGGGCTTGCGCGAGAACTTGTAGGCGCCGTGGCTGGTGCCCATGGCGATGGCCAGGGCGTCCACGCCGGTGGCCTTGACGAAATCGACCGCCTGATCCGGGTCGGTCAACAGCTGGGAGTGGTCCAGCTTGCCCTCGAAGCCGTGGCCGTCCTCCGCCTCGCCCATGCCGGTTTCCAGGCTGCCGAGCACGCCCAGCTCGCCCTCCACCGACACGCCACAGGCATGGGCCATGGCCACCACTTCGCGGGTGGTCTCGACGTTGTAGTCATAGTCGGCGGGGGTCTTGGCGTCGGCCTTCAGGCTGCCGTCCATCATCACGCTGGTGAAGCCGTACTGAATGGCGGTGGCGCAGGTGGACGGGCTGTTGCCGTGGTCCTGGTGCATGCAGATCGGGATGTTGGGGTAGAGCTCGACCAGACCGTCGATCAGGTACTTCAGGACGATGTCGTTGGCGTAGGAGCGGGCGCCGCGGCTGGCCTGGATGATGACCGGCGCGTTGACCGCCTCGGCCGCCTCCATGATCGCCAGACCCTGCTCCATGTTGTTGATATTGAAGGCGGGCAGGCCGTAGTCGTTCTCCGCCGCGTGGTCCAGAAGCTGCCGAAGCGTAATGCGAGCCATATCCTCAGTCCCCTATCAGGCTTCCAACGCCGCCACGCCGGGCAGGGTCTTGCCTTCCATCCATTCCAGGAACGCTCCCCCGGCGGTCGACACGAAGGTGAAGTCCCCCGTCACGCCCGCCGCGTTCAGGGCCGCCACCGTATCACCGCCGCCGGCTACCGCCACCAGCTTACCAGATTTCGCCAGGGCCGCGGCATGGCGCGCGGCCTCCATGGTGCCCTTGTCGAAGGGCGGAATCTCGAACACCCCGAGCGGGCCGTTCCAGACCAGGGTCTTGGAGTTGCCGATGGCGCGGCACAGGCGCTCCACGGTCTCGGGACCCGCGTCCAGGATGCGCTCGTCCTCGTCCACTTCGCCCAGGCCACGCACCCGCGCCGCGGCGCCCGGCGCCAGCTTCTCGGCGACCACGATGTCCAGCGGCAGGAACAGCTTGCAGTTGTTCTGCCCGGCCAGGCGGATGATCTCACGCGCGGTCTCGGCCAGCTCTTTCTCGCAATAGGAGGCGCCGACGTCGTGGCCCTGGGCGTAGAGGAAGGTGTTGGCCATGCCGCCGCCGATGGCCAGCTTGTCCAGCTTGGTCACCAGATGGCGCAGCAATTCGAGCTTGCTGGAGACTTTCGACCCGCCGACGATCGCCATGACCGGCCGCTCGGGGTTGCCGAGGGCCTTGTCCAAGGCCTGCAGCTCGGCGCGCATGGACTCGCCGGCAAAGGCTGGGATCAGGCGGGCGACACCTTCGGTCGAGGCATGCGCGCGGTGGGCGGCCGAGAAGGCGTCGTCGACATAGATGTCGGCCAGTTCGGCCAGTTGCTTGGCGAAGGCGGGGTCGTTCTTCTCTTCGCCGGCGTGGTAGCGGACGTTCTCCAGCAGCAGCACGCGGCCCGCCGGCAGGGCGGCGATGGCGGACTTGGCGGAGGGACCGACGCAGTCGTCGGCGAAGGCGACATCCTGGCCCAGCAGGGCAGCCAGGGGACCGACCACCGGCTTCAGGCTCATGGAAGCGACACGCTTGCCCTTGGGTCGGTCGAAGTGGGACAGCAGCACCACCTTGGCCCCCTTGCCCATCAGCTTGCGGATGGTGGGGATGGCGGCGCGCAGCCGGGTGTCGTCCGACACCACCTTACCGATGCCGCTATCGGCCATGGGCACGTTGAAATCCACGCGCACCAGAGCCGTCTTGCCCTGGACATCCTTGGCTTCATCCAGGGTGCGGAACGGCATCTAGAGGAACTTGCCCATGGCCAGGGCCGTGTCGGCCATGCGGGTCGAGAAGCCCCATTCGTTGTCGTACCAGCTCAGCACCCGGGCCAGTTCGCCGTCGATCACCTGGGTCTGGTTCAGGGCCACGGTCGAGGAGGCGGCGATGTGGTTGAAGTCGATCGACACCAGGGGCTCATCGGTGATGGCCAGGATACCCTTCATCGGGCCGTCGGCGGCGGCGGCGCGGATCGCGGCGTTGATCTCCTCCACCGAGGTCTTGCGGCCCGGCACCACCTTGAGGTCGATGACCGAGACGTTGGGCGTGGGCACGCGGATCGAGGAGCCGTCCAGCTTGCCGGCCAGTTCGGGCAGAACCAGGCCAACGGCCTTGGCCGCCCCGGTCGAGGTCGGGATCATCGACACCGCAGCCGCGCGGCCGCGATAGATATCCTTGTGCATCTGGTCCAGCGAGGGCTGGTCGTTGGTGTAGCTGTGCACGGTGGTCATGTAGCCGCGCTGGATGCCGAACAGGTCGTGCAGCACCTTGGCCACCGGGGCCAGACAGTTGGTGGTGCAGGAGGCGTTGGAGACGACCAGGTCGTCCGCCTTCAGGCTCTGATGGTTCACGCCGTAGACGATGGTCTTGTCGGCGCCGTCGCAGGGGGCGGACACCAGAACGCGCTTGGCCCCGCCGGTCAGGTGGGCGGCGGCCTTTTCCTTGGTGGTGAAGATGCCGGTGCATTCCAGGGCGATATCGACGCCGAGGTCCCTGTGCGGCAGCTGCGAGGGGTCGCGGATGGCGGTGACCTTGATCGGGCCCGAACCGATATCCAGGCTGTCGCCGTCGACCTTCACCAGACCGGGGAAGCGGCCATGGGTGGAGTCGTAGCGCAGCAGGTGGGCGTTGGTTTCGATCGGGCCGAGGTCGTTGATCGCCACCACCTCGATATCGCGGCGGCCATGCTCGTAGATGGAGCGCAGAACCAGCCGGCCGATGCGGCCGAAACCATTGATGGCGACGCGGAGAGCCATGTCGAACTCCTGCTGCGGGCGCCTGAACTTTTGGATGCGGCGCCCTGCGTGGGGCGAATATAGGTGTTTGGACGCGGGGTTTTGCGTCCGAAGGGGCCGGAGTCAAGCCTTGAGCGGATCAAAGTGACGCTTGCCGAGGCGGTCCCCAGAGGTGCAGCGGCGATTGGTCTCTATTCGTCGTCCGAACCGGAGGCCGCAGCGCGCGGATCGCGCCGCCCGAATCGGCTCCTGGTCTTGGGCTTGGCGCGGGGCTTGCCGCTGGCCTTGGCCGCGATCTCCTTGAGCTTGTAGCCCTGCATCGCCGACAGCGGCGCGCCCGCGGCGCCCTTATCCGGATCGGCGAAGGCCCGGCCATAAGTCTTGACCCGCTGGACCACGGACTCGAGGAACTCGCCCTCCCATTCCGACAGTTCGATCCCCGCCTTGTCCGCCGTCCGCTTGGCGCGGCGCAGGGCGTTGAGAGCGGCGCGCTTGGCCGCCTCGCGGGGATCGGGACGTTTGGGCGGCTTGTTGCTCTTCACCGATGGCGAAGGCCCTTACAGCCCGCCGATGGCCGACAGATAGAGGTCGAGGATCGCCTCCTCCTCCAGCCGCTTGGCCTTGTCCTGTTTGCGCAGGCGCACGACCTTGCGCAGGATTTTGACGTCAAAGCCCTCGCCCTTGGCCTCGGCGAACACTTCCTTGATATCGGCGGCGACCGCGGCCTTGTCCTCTTCGAGACGTTCGACACGCTCGATGATGGTCTTCAGGCGGGTCTGGGCGGTGGAGTTCAGCACATCGATGCTGGAGGAATCGTCGGCCATGCGGAAAGCGTCTCCAAGAGCGCGTAAAATAGGGGTTGGCCGCGACCCTAGCGGGTCACCCGGGCGGGTTGAACGGATTTCGCCGACTTATCCCCAGACATACCCAAGTCCGGTGGCCGATTTCAGGTCAGGCCCATGCCTAGGATGATGGCGATGAAGGCGGCGTAGAACAGCGCCATGCCCGACAGCCAGCCGCGCGACATCCGCCCGCTACGGAAGCCCAGATAGAGCAGGATCACGGCCGCCAGGGTCACGCCGCCGGCCACGATCAGGGCCGGGTCCAGAATCCAGGGCGTGAAGAAAATACCCAGGGCTGTGGGGATGGTTGCCTGGATCATCATGGCGCCGGAGATGTTGGCCAGGGCCAGGCGGATCTTGCCCTGGCGGATCCAGATGATGGCGTTCAGCGTCTCGGGCAGTTCGGTGGCGATGGGGCTGAGCAGCAGGGCCAGGAGCTGGGGTTTCAGCCCGAGGTGCTGGCCGAGGGTGTCGATCTGGCCGACGAACAGGCGCGAGGCGACGAAGATCACCAGCACCGCCGCCACCGTCTGCACCACCGCCAGGCTGGTGGGCGGATGCTCGGATTTCGGGGCCAGCTTCAGCGGCTCAAGCTCGCCCTCCGCCTCGCCCTGCTCGCCCCGGGTTTCCTGCCAGACATAGGCGCCGTAGGCCGCCAGGAACAGCACGCCCAACCAGGGCTTGAAGGCGAAGGCGATCAGGCCGGCGGTAAGCTTGAACACGAAGATACACAGGAACCAGCCCTGGTCGCGGCTGAGCCCCTTGAAGTCGGCCTGGGCGCCGGCTGAACTCAGCGGACGCTTGGCGGCGTATAGGGTCCAGCCGGCGACGGCATAGGCGATGGTGGCCAGAACCAGCGGCCCCCCCAGCGCGGCGCCGACGCCGATCTGCTTCTGGGCGGGGGTCGAGCCGAACGCCACGGCCACCAGAGTCACCACGCTTTCGGGCAGGGCGGTGCCGAACGCCGCCAGGATGGTGCCGGTCGCCTTCTGACCCACGTCGAAGCGGTGGCCGATCCATTCGACCCCGTTCACGAAGAACTCGCAGGCCAGATAGATGACCGCGGCGGAGCCGAGCAGGATCAGGATGGGCAAAAGCAGGGGAGACATGGCGGTGTCTTAGAGGCTGGACGCCCCGCTCGTCCATGGCCGTGGCCGACTCTTTCCTCCGCTGCGGAAAGGGACCACTATCGGGCCAAGGCTTTGAATAAGAAGCGCGGAGGAGCATCCATGCAGCCTGCTTACTTGTCCCGTCTGGCCGCCGTCTGCGCTCTGGGAGCCCTCGGCGCCGCCATGGCCGCCTCCGCGCCGCTCAACAAGGCCGCCGCCCAACCCAGCCTGCGCCAATGCTTCCGCGCCATGGACTGGCACGGCAGCATGTCCACCGGACCCCGCGACCTCTACATCCGCGTCGGCATCAAGGACATCTGGCATATCGGCATGGCCGAGGACTGCCCCGGCGCGCGGTTTCCCGGCCCGGTGCGGATCGACTCCGTCGTCAGCGGCTCAAATGAGATCTGCGCCGCCGCCGACATGCAGATCGCGGTTGGACCCCAGGGCTTTTCCAACTCGACCGCCTGCATCGTCGGCAGCATCCAAAAGCTGACGCCCGAAGAGATCAAGGCTCTGCCACGCAAGGCGCTGCCCTGAATTTTGAGGCGCATGAGTTCCAGAATCAAAAACGCCGCCTGGAGGTCCAGACGGCGTCCGATAGTCTGCCGATGCGCGGCGTCTTAGCCCTGGCGGGCTTTAAAGCGCGGGTCGGTCTTGTTGATCACGTACAGCCGGCCCTTGCGGCGCACGAGCTTGCAGTCGCGATGGCGGCTCTTGAGCGACTTGAGAGAGCTGCGGACCTTCATGACGTCTACTCTGTTGGCGGGCCGCTTCAGTCCAGCGGGCCTGTGATTAGGAGGGCGTGGCTATAGGGGCAAGCCCGTTTTGAGTCAATCGCGGGCTTTTGCATTGAGGCGTCCCCCCGGCTGCGTCTAGCGTATCGATCATGGACCGCCGCGTCTTCCTGATCCTGACCGCCTCCGGCCTGCTGCAGCCGGAAGGATCGACGCCCGTCCCGGCAGTGCCCGTGGCGCCGCCCCCGCCCATGCCCGATCCGGTACAGGCTCAGTTCGACGCCTGGATGCGCGATTTCCAGATTCGCGCCATCGCCGGCGGCTGGCCGCCGGAGCTGGTCACCCGCGAGCTGCTGGGCCTGACCCCCAACCCCCGGGTGCTGGCGCTGGATAACCAGCAGCCGGAGTTCTTAAAACCCTTCGGCGACTATATGCGCTCCTCCGTCACCGACGCGCGGGGGGCCACCGGGCGCGCCAAGCGGGCCGAGATTTCGCAGATGCCCGACATCGAGCTGCGCTTCGGCGTGCCGGGCGACATCCTGGTGGCGATCTGGGCGCAGGAATCGGCGTTCGGGACCTTCCAGGGCGACCTCGATGTGATCCGCTCCCTGGCCACCCTGGCCGCCGAAGGGCGGCGCCGCGACTGGGCCGAGACCCAGATCTACGCCGCGCTGAAGATGATCCAGGAGGGAGACGCCACGCGAGATCAGATGCGCGGCTCCTGGGCCGGGGCCATGGGCCAGACCCAGTTCATCCCCGAAGCCTATCTCTCTACCGCCGTGGACGCGGACGGCGACGGCAAGCGCGACATCTGGCATTCGGCCCCCGACGCCCTGGCCTCGGCGGCCAATCTGCTGGCCAAGGGCGGCTGGCGGCGCGGCGAAATCTGGGCCCGCGAGGTGACCCTGGCGCCCGGGTTCGACCTGATGCTAGCCGAGGGGCCCTATCACACACACCCTGAATGGGCGGCGATGGGCGTTACGCGCGCCGACGGCCTGCCCTGGAACGACGTGGACAAGGCGAGCAAGGCGGAGCTGGTGATCCCGGCGGGGGCGCAGGGGCCCGCCTTCCTGCTCTTCCCCAACCATTTCGCGATCCGCAAATACAACAACTCCACCGCCTACGCCCTGGCCGTGGGTCTGCTGGCAGACCGGATCAGCGGCGCGGGCCCCCTGAGCGTGGCTTGGCCCACAGGCCAGTCCCTGTCGTTGGAGGACCGGGTCGGCGCGCAGAAGGGACTGATCGCGCTGGGCTACACGCCCGGCGCCGCCGACGGCGTGATCGGGGTCGCCACCCGGGTCGCCATCCGCGCCTGGCAGAAGGCCAAGGGCATCGCGCCGGACGGCTATCTGACCCCGGCCCTGTCGATGCAGATCAGGATCGAAGCCGGCCTGTTGGCGCCGCCCGCGCCGCCGCCTTCAGCGGCCGCGCCCGCCGCAACGCAGAATTAAGCATTAACCGTGATTCTGGCCCCCTAACCGGGACCACGACCTCATGTTTCAGATCATCGGCATCGGCGTGCTGTTCGGCGCGGTGTTCGGCAGCTACCTCATGTCGGGCGGTAAGATGCCCGTCATCCTGGAGGCCGCGCCGCACGAACTGATGGCCATCGGCGGCGCCGGCGTGGCCGCCTTCCTGATCTCCAACAGCGTAGCCACCATCAAGGGCACCGGCGGCGGCTTCGGCAAGGTGTTCAAGGGTCCCAAGTGGAAGGCCCAGGACTACCGGGACCTGCTGTCCCTGCTGTTCCTGCTGACCAAGACCATGAAATCCAAGGGCGTGATCGCCCTGGAAAGCCACATCGAGAAGCCTGGCGAAAGCAACATCTTCGGCCGCTTCC
>CAIYVC010000128.1 GCA_903929535.1 uncultured Caulobacteraceae bacterium
GAGCCCTTTGGAAAGGGCTCTATTTCTAGTGTTTAGAGCATGATGGCCGCCAAAACCGGCGTCCACTTTTGGCTATCATGCTCTGGGCCGCCCTCGCATCGCCCGCGCCAAGCCCCTATCTAGGCGCGATCCTGCTTCTTTCCGGTGTGAACCTTTGACCGAGACCCTGCCCGATCCGTTCGCCCCCGATCCGTTCGCCGACGATTTCGTCGCTCCCTTTCAGATCGAGGGCTGGCCGGTGCGTGGCCGCGTGGCGCGCCTGTCCGACGTGGTCAACGACATCCTCAACCGTCATGCCTATCCCGAACCGGTGGCCAATCTTCTGGGCGAAGCCTGCGCCCTGGCCGCCCTGGTGGGTTCCAGCCTGAAGTTCGAGGGCCGGCTGATCGTGCAGGCCCAGGGCGACGGGCCGGTGAACTATGTGGTCTGCGACTACGACAGCGACGGCTCTCTGCGCGGCTACTGCCGGTTCGACGCCGTGCGGGTGGCGGAGGCTTCCAAGGGTTTCGTGCGGCCCGGCGCGCGCACCCTGCTGGGCGACGGCGTGTTCGTTATGACCATCGACCAGGGTCCGGACCGCGAGCGCCATCAGGGCATCACCGCCATCGAGGGCGAGACCCTGGCCCTGTGCGCCGAGCAGTATTTCGATCAATCCGAACAGACCCCGACGCGTATCCGACTGGCCGTGGCCCAGCTGGCGACCGATGAGGGCTTCGTGTGGCGCGCCGGCGGCATGATGCTGCAGAACGTCGCCGAGGATGACGCGCGCGGCTCCACCCAGGACGTCTGGGAGCGGGCCCAGGCGCTGTTCGCGACCCTGGGCGAGGATGAGTTGGTGGACCCGCAGGTCCCGTCGCAGACCCTGCTCTGGCGGTTGTTCAACGAGGACGGCGTGCGGCTGTTCGAACCCAGGCAGCTGCGCGCCTTCTGCCGCTGCTCGAACGACCGCATTCTGGGCGTGCTGCAGGCTTTCGGCGCGGACGAGCGTCAGGACATGATCGAGGCAGACGGCAAGATCCGCGTCACCTGCGAATACTGCTCGCGCACCTATGAGGTCGAACCGGAAGCTGTGGGCTGAGTCTTTTTTGCGCTATCGCCTAGCGGCTACTTGAGCGCGCTGGCCTCAGTTCGCCCGCCGTCCGGCGTCCGGCATGTCCAGCGAGAAGGACGGCACCATCACGTCGAAGGCGTCGCCCTGCGGGGTGACCATGTGATAGCTGCCGCTCATCAGGCCCGAGGCGGTCGATAGGGGACAGGCGGAGGTGTAGCGGTAGGCCTCGCCCGGCTTCAGCTCGGGCTGCTCGCCCACCACGCCCGCGCCCTTGACCTCTTCGGTCCGGTTGAGCGCGTCGGTGATGATCCAGTGGCGCGACACCAGCTGAATCTGCGAGGCGGTGCGGTTCTCGATCTCCACCTTATAGGCCCACACATAACGGCCCCGCTCGCGGCTCGATTGCTCGGGCAGGAAGCTAGGCGTCACGCGCACGGTCACGCCCCGCGTCACCTGCTCATAGGCGGGGGCGTCGCCGGGCTTGGGCCTGCGGGGAAGGCGCTGCTGAACCGCGGTCATGCTCTAGGCCCGGTCCAGGGCGCTGAGGATGTCCCGCTTGAGGTCTTCGGCGCCTTCCAGACCGACAGACAGGCGCACGCACCCATCGGTCAGGCCGATGGCCAGCCGCTCTTCTTCCGGAGTCGACCGGTGGGTCGTGGTCCAGGGATGGGTGGCCATCGACTTGGCGTCGCCGAGGTTGTTGGAGATGTCCACCAGCTCCAGGGCGTTCAGCACATTGAATGCGGCGCGGGCGCTGCCGACGTCGAAAGCGATGATGTTGCTGCCGCCGGTCATCTGCTTCTTGACGATGTCGGCGTGCGGGAAGTCGGCGTGGGTCGGATAGAAGATGCGCTGCACCTTCTTATGGCCGCCCATCTCGTCCGCCAGCATGGCTGCGGTTTCGCTCTGACGGCGCACGCGCAGGTCCAGCGTCTCCATTCCCTTCAACAGCACCCAGGCGTTGAACGGCGAAAGGGCCGGTCCGAGATGGCGGAAGGGGTCGCGGTAGGCTTCCTCGATCAGGTCGGCCTTGCCCAGCAGGGCCCCGCCCAGCACCCTTCCGCCGCCGTCGATGTGCTTGGTGGCGGAATAGACGACGATGTCGGCGCCCAGCTCCAGCGGCTTCTGGAAGATGGGGGTGGCGAACACGTTATCGACCACCACCTTGGCCCCGATCTCCTTGGCCAGGGCGCAGACGGCGGCGATGTCGGTCATCTCCAGCAGGGGATTGGCCGGGGTCTCGATGAACAGCAGCTTGGTGTTCGGGCGCACGGCGTTGCGCCAGGCGGCGATGTCGAAGCCGGGCACGAAGCTGGTTTCCACACCGAAGCGCGGCAGCCAGCTGGCGGCGATCCAACGGCAGGAGCCGAACAGGGCGCGCCCCGCGATCATGTGGTCGCCGGCCTTGACCAGGCCCTGCACGGCCATGGCCACGGCGGCCATCCCGGACGCCGCCGAGCGGCACGTCTCGGCGCCTTCGAGCAGCGCCAGACGCTCCTCGAACATGCGGCAGGTGGGGTTGGCGTAGCGAGAATAGACGAAGCCCGGCTCGTCGCCCGCGAAGCGCGCATCGGCCTGCTCGGCGGTGTCGTAGACAAAGCCCTGGGTCAGGTAGAGAGCCTCGGCGGTCTCGCCGAACATGGAGCGATTGATGCCGCCGCGGATCAGCTTGGTCGCCGTCTCCCAGGTGGAGGGATCGGTCGGTTCTTTGGAATTGGCCATGACACTTGTCCTTCAGCGGGCGGCTTAGGCGCCGGGGTGATCCAGGTCAAGGCTGGGATTGACTTGAGACTCCGCTCAGACTCGGCGAGTGTCTCGGCGATGACACCAGACCTCCTTTCCCCCGGCATTCTGCCGTCGCAGGCTATCGACGCCCTGATCAAGACCGGGGCGATCACCTCGCAGACCCCGTTCGACGCCGATCAGGTGCAGCCGGCCAGCCTCGATCTGCGCCTGGGCGAGCGCGCCTGGCGGGTGCGCGCCTCCTTCCTGCCGGGCCTGGGCCGCAAGGTCACCGAGCGCCTGAAGGACGTGGCCATGCACCAGCTCGACCTGACGAAGGGCGGGGCGGTGTTCGAGAAGGGCTGCGTCTATATCGCCGAGCTGCAGGAGCGGCTGAAGCTGCCGGCGGGGATCGCCGCGCGGGCCAACCCCAAGAGCTCCACCGGCCGGGTCGACGTGTTCGTGCGTCTGCTGACCGACCACAGCCGCGCCTTCGACGACGTGGCCGAGGCTTACGACGGGCCGATGTATGTCGAGATCGCGCCCCAGACCTTCTCGGTGCTGGCCCGGTCAGGCACACGGTTGAACCAGCTGCGCCTGAAGCGGGGCTCCCCGCCGCATTTGTCCATCACCAGCGTCGGGGTCGATCTGACCCAGGACCTGGCCGGTTTCAGAGGCCGCCGCCATGCCGGGGTCATCGACCTGGACCACGAAGACGGCCACGACCCGCGCGATTTCTGGGAGGCGCTGGAGCCGCGCCACGGGGAGCTGCTGCTGGACCCCCGCGAATTCTACATCCTGGCATCCAAGGAGGCGGTCACCATCCCGGTGATGCAGGCCGCCGAAATGACCCCCATCGATCCGTCGGTGGGCGAATTCCGAGTCCACTACGCCGGCTTCTTTGATCCAGGCTTCGGCGCCGAGGAGACCCAGAGCGTCGGCTCGAAAGGCGTGCTGGAGGTGCGCAGTCACGAGACGCCCTTCCTGCTGGAGGACGGGCAGACGGTGGCGCGGCTGGTGTTCGAACCCCTGACCGAGCGGCCCCAGCGCCTCTATGGCCAGGACGGCTCACACTATCAGGGGCAGGGTCTGAAGCTGTCCAAGCACTTCAAGCCCTGGCGTTAGACGTAGACCGTCGGCTTGGCGGCCACGGGCGGGGCGCGCAGCAGTCTCGCCACCCGATCCAGCAGCTGTGCATCCTTGAAGGGCTTGGACAGGAAATCGCGCGCGCCGAGCTGAATCGCGCGCTGCACGTCTTCGGGGGAATTGCGCGCGGTCAGCACCATGATCGGGATGCGCCCGGCGATCGCCGGATTGTCACGCAGGGTCCGCATCACGCCGAAGCCGTCCAGCAGGGGCATGTTGACGTCGAGGATCGCGGCGTTTGGGCGGCTGTTCAGGATCATGTTGACCGCTTCCTGCCCGTCGCGGGCATAGCTCACGGAATAGCCGGCCACGCCCAGGCGGGTGACCAGCAGGTCCAGAGTGGCGGGATCGTCCTCGGCGACGAAGACATGGGGCCTGGGTTTATCGAGCGGCATCGGCGGTCTCTTGTTGCGGGGTCAGGACATCGGCCATGGCCTGGATCAGGGCCGTGGCTGAAAGGGGTTTGGTGACAAGCGCGTCGAACAGGCCAGCGCCCATCTGGGAAGCGGCGTTGGCGGACAGGGCAATGATCGGCGAACAGATGTTGGGCCCGGCCTCCGAGCGGATGCGCCGCGCGGCGGCCACGCCGTCCAGGCGCGGCATGCGCAGATCCATCAGGATGATGTCGAAGGGCATGTTCTGCGCAGCCTCGACCGCTTCCAGCCCGTCCGGAACTTCGGTCAGTTCGACCTCCAGGGTCGCCAGGATAGTGCGAACCAGGTTGCGGTTGACCTGGTTGTCCTCGGCCAGCAGCACGCGGCAGCGGGGACCGACCGCGCCGTAGCCGGCGGCGGACACCGCTTGGCCGACAACAGAGTCGTCAGGCGCCGTCGGGATCGAGAACCAGAATTTCGAGCCTTCGCCGGCCTTGGAATCCAGCCCGATGTCACCGCCCATGGCCTCGACCAGGCCCTTGCAGATGGCTAGGCCCAGGCCGGTCCCGCTGTGGCGGCGGGTGGTGGAGCCATCCACCTGGGAAAAGCGCCTGAACAGCCGGTCGCAGTCTTCCGCCGCGATGCCGAGGCCGTTGTCGTGAACCGCGTAGGTCAGCCAGCCGGTTTCGGCGTCGAACTGCGCTTCCAGGCGCACCTCGCCCTCGGCTGTGAACTTGATGGCGTTGCCCAGCAGGTTGTGCAGGATCTGGCGGACCCGGGCGGCGTCCATGGCCAGGGTCTCGGGCAGGGCTTCGAAGCCCGTCGCCGTCAGCGTCAGGCCCTTCTCGGCGCACTGCTGGGTGAACAGGTCCAGCATCTCCTGGCCGACCTGGGCCGGATTGGCGGGCCGCGCCTTGATCTCGACCTGGCCGGATTCCAGCTTGGAGAACTCCAGCACGCCGTTGACCGTGGCCAGCAGCACCTCGCCGGCGTTGGAGATGCGGCTGAGGTATCGGCGCGCCTCGGGGGTCAGGCCCGGCTGCTCGGCGATCAGCGACGAGAAACCCAGCACCGAGGTCAGGGGTGTTCTGAGCTCGTGGCTCATATTGGCTAGGAACTGGGATTTGACCTCCAGCGCCGTCTCGGCGTCCTCGCGCGCCTTGCGCAGCTCCTCTTCGTCTTCCTTGTGAGCGCTGATGTCGCGCACCACGTCGGTGACGCCGGTGGCCTCGCCGGTCGCCGGGTCGATGGCGAAGGTCGGGCGGCCTTCCAGCCAGATAAGATGGCCGTCGCGGTGGCGGGCCCGGTATTCGATGGACTTGGGCGCCATGGTCCCGCGCCAGGCCAGCTGAGCCAGCATGGCCCCTTCGACGCGCGCGGCGTCCTCGGCGCAGACGAATTCGGACCAGCGGCGGCCCAGCAGATCCTCAGGGGCGTAGCCGGTCATGGCCATGGCGGCGGGCGAGATGTAGGTCAGCCGGCCGGTCTCGTCGCTGCGCATGATGAGGTCGCAGGCGTTCTCGGCCAGAAGACGGTAGCGGGCCTCGCTGCGGCGGATGTCCTGCAGGCTGCGCACCTGATCGGTGATGTCCTGGAACACGCCGAACAGGGCGATGACCTCTCCGGAGGCGTCCAGATCGCAGGCGCCTCTGGACACCACATGGCGTTCCTCGCCGTCGGTGCGGGTCAGGCGGAACGGCAGTTGAAAGGAGCTTTTGGCGGTAAGGGCGGCCTGGAGGGCGGCGGAGAGGATGGGCCGGTCCTCGGGGTGGTAGAAGTCCATCGCCGGGCTGGTGTTGGGGTCGAATGTTTCGCGGCTGACCCCGTGGATGGCGTAGACGGCGTCCGACCAGGTCTGGCGCCCGCTCGCGGTCTCCAGCCGCCAACGCCCTAGCCCGGCCAGGGACTCGGCCAGATCCAGCAGGCGGTTCTTCTCGTGCGTCTCGCGGTTTGCGCGGCGCAGCTCCAGCTCGTCGACGACGATGCGCGCCAGGGTGCGCAGCTGCCGCAGCTGACTGGGTGTGGGCGCGGGGCGCGGCTTGGTGTCGACCACGCACAGGGTGCCGAGGTTGTGGCCCATCGGGGTGGTCAGCACGGCGCCGGCGTAGAAGCGGACTTCCGGCGCGCCGGCGACATAAGGATTGTCGGAAAAGCGCGGATCGGCCGTGGCGTCCTCCACCACCATCACCGCGTCGCGCCCCTGGCGGATCGAGTGGGAGCAGAAGGACCACTTGCGTTCGGTGCCCTCGGCGTCGATGCCGACGCGCGACTTGAACCACTGGCGATCCTCGTCCACCAGCGAGACCAGGGCGATGGGCGCGTCGAACATCTCGGCGGCCAGGGCGGTTACCCGATCGAAGGCTTCTTCCGGAGCCGTATCGAGCACGCCGTAGCTGTAGAGTTCGTTCAGGCGTTCGGCTTCGGCGCGGTCCATGATTCCTCTCCAGCGCGAACACTGTTCCATCACAGGGTTCAAAGAGGCTTAAGGCCTGGCCACCTGGCTAGGCTGCGCGCAAATGTCGCTTTGGCGGGGCCCCTTCTTTCCGGGCCGTGGCGGGCGTAGCCTTCTCCAACGAACCGATTTGGGAGGGCGCGATGCGCAAGGCTGGGCTTACCGCGATGACCTGTGCGCTGCTGCTGGCGATGGCCGGCGGCCGGGCCCTGGCTCAGCAGGGGCTGGGCGAGCCGGTGCTGAAGGAGGGTTCGGCCAAGAAGATCTCGCCGCATGTGTTCGAGATCGTCGGCTTTCCCAACATCTTCTTCGTGATCGGGAGCAAGGCCACCCTGGTGGTGGATACGGGCCTGGGCGCGCGCAACGGGGCCATACTGGCGCGCGAGGCGGCCAGGCTCTCGCCCAAGGGCGCGAAATTCTACCTGACCACCACCCACTACCACCCCGAGCACGCCTCGGGCCAAGGCGGCTTCCCCGCCGGCTACACCGTGATCCGCAACCGGGCCCAGCAGGCGGAGCTGGAGGCGGACGGGCCGCGCATGAACGTCCGTTTTTCCGGCTTCACGCCTGAGATCAAGGACCTGTTGCAGGGCGCCGTGATCGGCAAGGCCGATGTGCTCTACGACAGCGACTACACGCTGGATCTGGGCGGGGTGAAGGCGAAGATGATGTTCTTCGGCACGGCCCATACGCTCGGCGACGAGCTGATCATGATCCCCGAGGACAGCGCCCTGATCTCCGGCGACGTGGTGCAGAACCATCTGTCGCCCAACGTGATCTGCGACCGCTGCAGCCCGCGCCAATGGCTGCTGGTGCTGGACAAGATCGCGCCCCTGAAGCCGCGCCTGGTGTTCCCCGATCACGGCGATATCGGCGACGGCGCCCTGATCACGCAGGAGCAGGGCTTCCTGCGCGACCTGCAGACCCAGGCGATGGCGCTCAAGGCCCAAGGCGTGTCCGTGGAGGATGCGAGCAAGCGGATCAGCGAGGCGTTCGCTGTCAAATACTCGGGCTGGAGCGGTCTGGGCAACGTGCCCCAGTCGGTGCAGCGGGCCTACGCGGACCCGGTCGGCTAAGGCGTGCGCCAATCTTGAGCCCTGCGCCCGGAACAGCTACACCCTCCGCACGCGGGCGTAGCTCAATGGTAGAGCAGGAGCTTCCCAAGCTCACGACGAGGGTTCGATTCCCTTCGCCCGCTCCAGCGTTCGGCAGAAATGGCCACGCGTCCCCGCGTTTCCCGGCCCCCTCGCGCTCCTCGTCCCGCTCTTGGATTTCGGCGTCCCCGCGCGCCGCCAAAGCCGCCCGCCTGTAACAGGCGCAAGAGCCTTGACGAGTCAGGGATACGGGATCAGCCTAATCCGGTACACGAATAAATAACCGATAATCGGGCGTCAGTACCAGTTATATCGGGCTTTCCCGACAAAAAACTGGGCCGAAAAGCCCAAAAATAGGGAAGATTCGGATGCCCACCCAAAATATCGCCCGTACACGGATGTTGTGCGGATCGGCGGCGCTCGTGATGATCGCCGCGGCCTCCCAGGCGAACGCTCAGGCCCCCTCGCCGGGGGCGAGCTCTGGATCGGCGCTCACCGAGGTGATCGTAACCGCCACGCGTCAGTCCGACACCGTCAGCAAGGTCGCGCTCAGCATCACGGCGGTGACGCAGAAGAACCTGGATCAGCAGGGTATCAAGAGCACCCAGGATCTGGCGCGCACCGTGCCGTCGGTCATCTTCCGCCGCAACGGCGGCGAGGGTAATCCGGCCGTCGCGATCCGCGGCATCACCTCCACCCTTGGGGCGCCTACCACCGGGGTCTATCTGGACGACACGCCGCTGCAGAAGCGCGACAACGCCGGCTCGGCTTCCGGCAACGGCACTCCATTTCCGCAGCTGTTCGACCTGGAGCGGGTGGAAATCCTGCGCGGACCCCAAGGCACACTCTACGGCGGCTCGGCCGAAGGCGGGGCCATCCGCTTCATCACGCCCCAGCCCAGCCTGACCCGATACCAGGTCTACGGCCGCACCGAGGTGTCCAGCACCCAGGGCGGCGGAACCAGCTATGAAGGCGGCGTGGCCGCCGGCGGGCCGATTATTCAGGACAAGCTCGGCTTCCGCGCCAGCGTATTCGCCCGCCACACCGGCGGCTGGATCGATGAGGTGTCGATCTACGACGGGCACACGATCGCGCCGGACGTGAACAGCGGCGACATCAAGACCGGCCGTCTGGCCTTGACCTGGGCGCCGACCGACCGGCTGAAGATCACGCCCTCCTTCTACTATTCTCAGGAACATGTGCAGGCCGAGGATATCTACTGGCAGAACATCCCGCAGTTCACGCTCAACGCGGGCATCTTCACCAATGCGGGCACCGTGAACGGCGTGAAGTTCGACTTCCCCGACAAGGCCTTCCCCGGCGGCACCTTCGGTCCGTACAACCAGTTCGGCCCGGGTAAGACCGGCAACGCCATTTACAGCAACACCACCGGGGGAGCGGCTCCGGCCTATTCGCCCAAGACCACCACGCTGCAGCTGCCGACCCTGACGTTCGACTACGCCTTCGACCATATGACGGTGAAGTCGGTGACCTCGCTGCCCATGGACCGTAACGAGGGCTATACCGGCGGCCAGTTCGGCGCCCGCACCGCCCTGCTTCCCACCTCCACCAACGCCGGATTCGTCAGCGCGGCCGGCGTTCCGGTGCCGGGCGGAACCGGCGCGGCGGCGATCATCCTGCCGGGCGTTCCCACCGAATATTCCTACTTCAACTTCCTCAACACCCAGCAGGGCGTGATCGAGGAACTGCGCTTCGCCTCCTCGGGCGAGCCGCAAAGGCTGAGCTGGGTCGCCGGTCTTTATTACGCCAACACCAACCAGCATCAGTTCACGGTGCAGAACGCCAACGAAGACGATGTTTCCATCGCGCTGCGCGGGATTTCCGAAGGCTGGCTGCTGGGCAATACCAACTTCCCCGGACAGAACATTTCCCAACGCAATCTGTATGTGACCGACAATGAACTGGCCGGGTTCGGCGAACTCAACTTCATGATCACGTCCAAGCTGAAGGCCACGGCGGGCGTGCGGGTGACCCGAAGCGAGCTGACCTTCAACCAGTCGACGGGGTCTTCGGTGCAGGGCGCGGCGCCCGGCTTCGTCGGCACGAACGGCGGCGCCACGGTGACCAATCCGGTCTGCGGCGCCAATCCGGTCAGCTGCAACTCGGCGACCTTCCACGTCTTCCCGAACCAGGCCTCGGACCCGTCGACCAGCTATCTGATATCCTTCTCCGGCACACAGCTGGAAACCCCGGTCACGCCGAAGTTCGGTCTGTCCTACCAGGCCAACGAGCGGGATCTTTTCTACGTCACGGCGGCCAAGGGTTTCCGCGAGGGCGGCCTGAACCAGCCGGTGCCGGTGCTGCAATGCGGTCAGGATCTGGCGACGCTGGGCCTCACCTCCACGCCGCAGACCTACAATTCAGACAGCGTCTGGAGCTATGAGGCCGGTTACAAGAGCCGCCTGTTCGAGAACCGCGCCCAGATCGAAACCAGCGTCTTCTATATCGACTGGAAAAACCCTCAGCTGCAGAACCGTCTGCGCTGCGGCCAGAACTACATCGTCAACGCCGGCGAGGCGGTGTCCAAAGGCTTCGATCTGCAAGGCCGCACGCGGATCGCCGACTTCACCTTCAACGGCGCGATTTCCTACACCGACGCCAAATACACCTCGTCCTACGTCATTCCCGGCACTGCCGGGCCGATCACCATCGTCAACAAGGGTGATGGGCTGGGCTCGCCCGATTGGCAGGTCACCCTGGGCGGGCAGTATGACTTCAGGGTCATGGACCGTTTCGCCGCCTATATCCGCGGCGACTACCAGTACAGCGGCGCCTATCAGCGCGGCGTCGGGCCTGGGGCGTCCGGCTACGACCCTGTGACGGTGAACGGTTCGCCGACCCACTTCGCCACGGCCAGGGCCGGTGTCGCGCTCAACGGCTGGGACGTGAACCTGTTCGTCAACAACCTGACCAACTCGCAGGAGCCGATCTACCTCGCTCACGGCGCGGCGTCTGCCCTGGTCACGGCGGCCACCTTCAGGCCGCGCGAAATCGGGCTGCAGGCTTCGGTCCGCTACTGAAGACGCAAGACGGGTCGCCGGCGGCGGGGTTTCAGGACCCGGTCGTCGGCGGGCCCCGGCCGACCTTTTCCATCACCGCGTTGGGATCGTAGTCCTCGCCCTCGGCCAGGGGCGGCAGGACCGTCACGGTGATCCGGCCGTTCGGCGCGGTTTCATAAAAGAAGGGCGAGCGGGGGTCGGTCTCGCCGACGTCGACATCCTGGTCCGGCGCGATCAGCCACATGTGCCGGTTGATCATGGCCCAGACCGTGCGCCCCTTTCCCCAGCCGTCCTTGGACCAGTGCTTGAGCTGGCGGTAGATGTCCGGCTGGCGCCAGGCATTGGGATGGTCCGGATCGCAGCGGGCGATGATCCGGCGGCCTTCGTCGTCAAGCGAGAAGACGATCTTGGAGCGGTCCGGCCGCACGGCGTCGGGCATGGTCGGCGACAGCAGCCACAGGCACTGGAAGGCCTGGCAGGACAGGGGGTGCGATCCGTGGATCGAGCAGCCCGGGCCCTTCTTGAAGTAGGAGCACCAGACGCCCTGCAGCTTGCCCAGATCGTCGACGCTCATGACCTTGCAGCAGAGGCTGCAGGAGCCGCAGGTCTTGGACGGGGGCGATGACATCAGGCGTTTCCTCGGTCCCCGACTCCATACCGGAAAATCCGTATTCTGCTCAACAACCGCAGGTTTAAGACTCTGGTGACCGACGCAGTTTCTCCTAGGGGAATGCGAGTCGTTCGTCAGTTACCGCAATTCGATCACGGGGCCGCCCTGCGGGTCCCGCCCGCTCATGACACCCATGGGCGGCGCCAGCTGTTCCTATGGCTCGAGGACGGCGGATTTCCGCTGGACGACCGGGGGGCCGTACAGGTCTCCACAGGGACCGGACCGGTGGTGGCGCGGCCGGGCGACTGGATCGTGCTGTCCCACAGCGGCCAGTTCCATGTGGCGCGCTCAGGCGCCTGGGACCACTGAGTCTTTTTTTCGCTACCGCCTAGCGGCTGCTTGAGCGCAGGGCTTTTGCGCTACCGCCTAACGGCTGCTTGAGCGCGAGGCTTTCGCCAGATCTTCGCTGCTTGAGCGCTCTGATTTCCATAGAGAATGGGGGAAAGCCCGCGCCTGCGACGTCGCTTAGATGACGGAGGCGCTTACATGGCCATCTACACCTTTCGCCCGGACAAGTCTGACGGGCCCTCGATGCTGATGCGGTTCGTGAACTTGCCGTCCGATCGGCTGGCCAAGATGCATGCCCTGACGGTGCTGGACACTTACCGCCGCGCCGCCTCCGTGCAGATCTGGGACGGCGAGCGTCTGGTGGACCAGGTTCTGCGCAGCGCCTAGCTCCTGCTTGACGGCCCGTCCGCGAGGGGCTTGTCTCGCGCCATGTCCGATACCCTCAAACGCCTGATCGATCTGCCCGGCGTCCGCGACCTTGAGTACAAGGCGCTGATGAAGCCGCGCATGGCCGACGCCGACGCGCGCCCCGACTTCCCTGAACTGGACGAAGTGTCCAAAGCCCTGTTCGGCCTCACCGCCGACGAGGCGGATGACGTGGAACGCCCCGCCGGCTGGGACCGGATCGACCTGAAGCCCGAGCGGGATCAGGCAGCGGCCTTCGAGGCCGAGGGCTGGGACGTCACCGACGACAAGCGCCGCCCGCTGCGGCTGCTGGGCCATTTCTCGAGCCAGCTGTGGCTGGCCCTGCGCGGGGTGGCCGGCGAGTTGCCCTTCGTGCCCGACGCCAAGGAGGAGAACCTGTCGTCCTCGCTGGCCGCCGAGGCGGCGCGCTTCCGGCGCAATCGCCCCTAACTAGCCATACGCCGCCATCTGTGGTCCAAGGCCGTCCGCCTGACGCCTTCCTATGAGACGCCCCATGTCCGACGCCGAAACCCCGACCATGCCCGACCGCCTGTCGACGGATCCGGGCAGCCCGTTCCATGACGAAACCCTGCTGGCGCGCGGCGTGGGCATCCGCTTCAAGGGCGAAGAGAAGAACAACGTCGAGGAATATTGCGTCAGCGAGGGCTGGGTGCGCCTGGCGCTGGGCAACAAGGTCGACCGTCACGGCCGCCCCCTGACCATCAAGCTCAACGGCCTCGTCGAACCCTACCTGCGCAGCTAGCGCTTGGCTGAAGCTTCAGCTCTGGCCGCCGCCAGTTCGGCCGCCAGGGCGTCGATGCGATAGGGCTTGGCCAGCAGCCGCCAGCCCTCGCGGCTGGCCGTGTCCGCCGCCTCGCTGAAACCGCTGGTCAGCACCACCGGCAGCTCAGGCCAGCGGGCGCGGATCGACTGCGCCAGGGTCACCCCATCGATCACGCCCGGCATGACCATGTCCGAGAAGACCAGATCCACCGCCTCGCCCGATTCCAGCGCCTCCAGGGCGGCGGTGGCGTTGGCGACGCGCACATGGCGATAGCCAAGCTCCGACAGCATGCCCCCCACGGCGGCGGCGACCGCGTCGTCATCTTCCACCAGCAGGATGCGATACCCGGCGGGAGCCTGCAGAGGCGCCGTCGGCGCCGCCTCTTCCACAGGCTCGGCCAGGGCGTTGGTCGAACGGGGGAAGTAGAGGGCCACCGTCGAGCCCTTGCCGGGCTCGCTCATGATGCGGGCGTCGCCGCCGGACGCGCGGGTGAAGCCATAGACCTGGCTCAGGCCCAGGCCCGTGCCCTTGCCCACATCCTTGGTGGTGAAGAAGGGCTCGAACACCCGCTGGATGGTTTCCGCGGACATGCCCTTGCCGGTGTCGGTGACGCTGAGCTCCACGAAGTCGCCGTCCAGTTCCTCGATCTCCTGGTCGGGCCGGTTGACCACGCGGATGGTGATGGTTCCGCCGCTGGGCATGGCGTCGCGGGCGTTGACGGCGATGTTGAGCACGGCCACCTCAAGCTGGCCCGCGTCGACCTCCACCGGCCACAGGTCGGGCGCGGTCTCGATCCGCACGGTGATATCCTCGCGCAGCGACCGGTCCAGCAGCACCCGCATGCCCTCGATCTGGGCGGCTAGGTCGACCACGGTGGATTTCAGGGGACTGCGGCGCGAGAAGGCCAGCAGTTGGCGGGTCAGTCCCGCGCCCCGGTCCAGCGCCTGGCGCACCGCGCCCTTCAGCACCTCGCGCCGCGCCGGATCAGCGGTCCGGTCCAGCAGGTCCAGGCCGCTGGAGGCGACCATCAGGAGGTTGTTGAAGTCGTGGGCCACGCCGCCGGTCAGCTGACCCATGGCCTCCATCTTCTGGCTCTGGCGCAGGGCCTCTTCCGCCTTCTGGCGCTGCTCGATCTGCAGCCGCAGGGCCTCGTTGGCTTCGCCCAGGGCGCGGTTGGCGCGTCTCTGGCCGGCGTTGAATACCGCCAGCACCACCACCACCAGCGAGGCCATCACGCCCAGCAGGCCGATGGCGGCGTAGCGCAGGATGCGTCCGCTCAACGGTTCGGCCGCCGTGCGCAGATAGACCGAGCCCAGCACCTCGCCGGCCTGGATCACCGGGGCGCCGACGATGATGTGACCCTCGGAATTGGCCGCGGCGGGTTTGATCTGGCGCACCGGCAGGACCTGGCCCGCGGATCGACGATAACCCGCCAGAAGGGCGCCGCTGGAGGCATAGAGGCCGGCGGCCTCGACCTCCGGATTGGCGCGCAGGGCGTTCAGATATTCCTGGGCGGCGCCCTCGTCGTCGAAGGCCAGAGCGGCGGTGACGCTGGCGGCCAGAATGTCGGCCTGGACCTGGGCTTCGCGGGTCGCCTGAGCCTTGAAGGCGCCTTCGTTGTAGGCGGCGACCAGCAGGCCGGCGAGGACCAGGGCGAAGGCGGCGATGGCCGCCACGACGGTGGAGCGGGTGCGCCGGCGAGAGGTGGAGGCGGCGGCCTGGGTCATGGTTTCACCGCCAGGCTGAGCAGTTTGGAGCTGATCGACAGCCCGTCCTCGCCCGCCGTCTTGCTGTCGATGCGGAAGCGGATGCGGTTGTCGCGGAGCACGAAGTCGATCACCCCCCGGCTGGCCCCGTCGGCGCCGCCGTCGGTCACCGTCAGGATCGGGGCGCCGCGCACCCGCTCGAGCGCCTCGGCCACCGGCTGGCGCGGCGAGGGCGACACGAACAGGATCTGGCAGGGCGAGCCCTTGTCGACCCGATCCAAGCGCGTAACCGTCACGGGGTGGCCGCCGATCCTCTGTCCACGGATGGCCTGATCCAGCAGCGCCCCGAACGGGTCCGCGCCCACCAGACAGATGGCGGCGGGGGACTCGGCGGTGGGAAAGGCGGTGGCCGGCCATTCGACGAAGCCGCCGAACTTGTAGAGGTATGCGGCCTTGACCGCGGTCTCCAGCGGAGTTTGCGCCAGGGCGGCGCCGGAACAAACCGCCGCTGACGCGGCAAGGATCAGGATTGCCCGCGTCATGGCCGCAGGTCCGCCGCGCTGGTCCCGATCGCCCAAGCCCTGCCGTTGCGCAGACGCTCCGCCACGATGCTGTTCCCCAGCGCGCCTCGCCTCCCTTGCCGGGAGCTCGCTTGGCCCGCCCCACTGTGACGCCCAAAAAACCCAATAGGCAAAGGCTTGGCGCCGGAAGGGGGGGAAGAGTCGGTCAAGGGGGCGGATCAGGTCCCGGCCTGATCGAGCCGCGTCATGACCTCCGCAGGCAGCTTCAACTGTACTGAAGCGATCAGGTCCTGCAGCTGTTCCAGGCTGGTGGCGCTGGCGATGGGAGCGGTGATGGCCGGCTTGGCCATCAGCCAGGCCAGGGCGACCTGGGCCGGGCGGGCGTTCAGTTCGGCGGAGGCCGCGTCCAGAGCGTCGAGGATGGCGAAGCCGCGCGGATTGAGCATGGCGCCGACCCCGCCGCCCCGGGCGCCGTGCAGGTCGGCCTTGGAGCGGTACTTGCCGCTCAGGAAGCCGCTGGCCAGGCTGTAGTAGGGGATCACGCCGACGTCCTGCTCCAGGCACACCGCCGCGCTCGGTCCCTCGAACTTGTCGCGGGTGTAGAGGTTGTAGTGGGGCTGCAGCGACTCGTAGCGGGCCAGGCCTTCCGCCGCGCTCACCTGCAGGGCCTCCGCCAGCCGTTCGGCCGAATAGTTGGAAGCGCCGATGGCGCGCACCTTGCCCTCCGCGATCAGCTCGTTGAACGCATGCAGGGTTTCGGCGAGCGGCGTCCCTTCATCGTCGGCGTGGGCCTGATAGAGGTCGATGTAGTCGGTCTGCAGGCGCTGGAGGCTGTCGTCGACCGAGCGGCGGATGTGGGCCCGCGACAGACCCTTGCGTCCCTGGCCCATGTCCATGCCGACCTTGGTGGCGATGATGACCTTGTCGCGCCCGCCGCGCGCCTTCAGCCAATGTCCGATCATGGTCTCGGATTCGCCGCCCCGGTTGCCGGGCGCCCAGGCGGAATAGACGTCGGCGGTGTCGATGAAGTTGAGGCCCCCGCCGGTCAGGCCGTCCAGCAGCCGATCCGCGCCCGCCTGATCGACGGTCCAGCCGAACACATTGCCGCCGAAGCAGAGCGGCGGGACCTTCAATCCGGATCGGCCGAGAGAGCGAAGCTGCACAGTCATGGGGCCTCCTGGGGGGCTGGATGGCGGCGCATCTGACCGTTCCAGGCCCCTCAGGGCAAGGCTCAGTTTCGGTCGGAGAAGGGGGTCGGCAGCAATCTTTCGTAATTGTCGCGCACAGCGCCGTAGCACTCGCAGGCGATGGCCTCCAGACCGGCCCGGTCGAGGATGTCGACGATGCCCCGGCGATAGCGGATCAGGCCGGCGCCCTGCAGGGTGCGGGCGACCACGGTGACGGTGGTGCGCTGGACCCCCAGCATGTCGGCCAGGAATTCCTGGGTCAGGGCCACGGTGTTGCTGTCGATCCGGTCGCGGCAGGACAGCAGCCAGCGGCAGAAGCGGGCCTCCACCGAGTGCAGGGCGTTGCAGGCTACAGACTGGATAGCGTGGGCGAACAGGGCCTCGTTGTGGCGGTCCACCAGATCGCGGATCAGTGCGCTCTGCTCCCAGGCGCGGTGCAGATGGGGCGAGGCGATGCGGCGGGCGCGGCCCGGCACCTGCACGATGGCGCGGCTCAGGGACTGGCGCGGCGAGACGGCGGACATCAGGCCGAGCGCGCCTTCGCGCCCGATCGCGGCGGACTCGATTGCCGCGCCCGTCTCCATCAGAGTCAGAAGAGAGATCACGCAATCGTCGGGGAAGTAGACCATGTCGATCAGGTCGCCCGGCTCATAGAGCAAGGCGCCCTTGTCCAGCGTGATTGGCGTCAGGCGCGGGGCCACCAACTGCAAGTCTTCTGCATCCAGCGCCGCCAGAAGACGGTTTTGCGACGCCTGTAGACTGTTTGTCTTGGCCGCAGTCATGCATAGACCTCCGAAATGTTCGGAGAGCCGAGTTCTGCGATTTCCATGTAATGTCGAGTTGACGACATAGCAGAGTCTTCTCTATTGTTGTGTAACCGTGTGTATGCTGCGCTTCGTCGATAAGTCCAGCGGCCGCATCAGTCTCATAATTTCAAATGTATCTAAGTCGACCGCACGACATTGTGCGCTCGGCCATTATCGGTGGGCCTGACGAGGCTGGCGCTTGTTAGATTTGTTAAGAAAATCGGCCCCGCGGCGCTGCTAGGACGGACCGTTTGCCTGACGTCTCTAAGGCGCACGAAGCGGCGCGGCGTCGGGCATCTATCCTAAAGTCAAGGTTCCGTCATTGGAGTAAGCCTCCAGTCAAAGATTGTTTTACCGCGCCTACCGAACGCGAGACACAAAGCAGACACAATCACTTTACTGGACTTTGCCGCCCCCTGAAAAAGCACTGAGGCGACACTTGTTAAACTCCTTGAACCTTTGCCGGTTCCTCACGATTTCCTGCGTTTACTGTGAAGCTATGCTGCTGCGACATGCGGGCGCGGGCTTTGGCCAAACTACGGGATCGAGATGTCTGGCGACGTCGGTGGGTTGAGCGCTATAACGTCACCGCCCTTTCAGGGGCGAAGCCGCCGCGAGACCATTCATGATCCAATGGCGGGACGTCAGACCCGCGGCCCTGGTGGTTGCGCCCAACCTCATGGCCCTGTTGACCCTCGGCGCCGGCGTGATGCTGCTGGCTTCCGGCGCGACTCCGGGCGATCCGGAGCGGCTGCGCTGGCTGGCCGATCACGCGCCCCTGCCCGTGATCGAGGTCAGCCACTTCGTTTCAAGCATTATCGGCCTGATGCTGGTGCTGGTCGCCGTCGGCCTGCGGCAGCGTCTCGACGCAGCCTGGGCCTCGGCCTGTTCGCTGCTTGCGGTGGCCGCCACCCTGGCGCTGCTCAAGGGAGTGAACTGGGAGGAGACGGCGGTGCTGGCCGCCCTCTGCGTGATGCTGCTGCCCCTGCACGCCGCCTTCCCGCGCATGGCCCGCCTCAGCCGCCTGGACATCACTCCCGGCTGGTTGCTGTCGGCCCTGATGGCCCTGATCGGCACCGGCATGCTGAGCCTGTGGTCGTTCCACAATGTGGCCTATGGCGACCAGCTGTGGTGGCGGGTGATGGTCAGCGCCGACGCCTCCCGCTCGCTGCGCGCCTGGACCGGCGCGGGCGTGTTCCTGCTGGCCGTCGGCCTCTGGCGGCTGATCTCGACCCCCGCGACGCCGCCCATCGTGGAGGACTCCGATCCCCAGTTCGAGCGCGTGCGCGCCATCCTGGCGGAGGCTGAGGACCCCTCGCCTGATTCCAATCTGGCGCTTCTGGGCGACAAGCGGTTCCTGTTCTCCGCCTCCGGCAAGACCTTCCTGATGTTCGGCGTACGTGGCCGCTCGTGGGTGGCGCTGGGCGCTCCGGTCGGACTGGTGTCGGAGCGTCAGGAACTGCTGTGGCGGTTCCGCGAACTGGCCGACGCCCACGCCGCGCGGCCGGTGCTCTACTTCATGTGCCCGAACATGCTGCCCGAGATCGTGGAGATGGGCTTCGCCCTGCAAAAGACCGGCGAGTCCGCCAATGTGCTGCTTGAGGGCTTCAACCTGCAGGGCCGCAAGCGCGAGGTCCTGCGGCGCAACTGGCGCAAGGCCGGTGAGGCGGGCGCGCAGTTCGAGGTGGTGGGGCCCGAGCAGACGCGAGTGCTGCTGCCGGAGCTGCAAGCCATTTCCGAAGCCTGGCTGTCGCACCACGCGGGCGGCGAGAAGAGCTTCTCCATGGGCCGGTTCGACCCCCACTACGTCGGCGAATTCCCCTGCGCTCTGGTGCGTGTCGAGGGCCGCATCGTCGCCTTCGCCAATCTGTGGACCACGGCCAACCACAACTCCTTTTCCATGGACCTGATGCGCTACGGCGCCGAGGCGCCCAAGAACATCATGGACTATCTGTTCGTGGAGCTTTTGGGGTGGGGCCGCGAGCAGGGCTACAAGGCGTTCGAGTTCGGCATGGCGCCCCTGGCGGGCCTGGAGGCGCGGCCTCTGGCGCCGTGGATGTCGCGTCTAGGCCGGCTGGTGTTCGAGCGCGGCGAGGAGCTCTACAATTTCCAGGGCGTGCGTCGGTACAAGGACAAGTACGATCCGGTCTGGCAGCCCCGCTACATCGCCGCCGCCAACAAATGGGCCATTTCCCTGTCGCTGATCGACATCAGCCTGCTGTCGGCGGGCGGCATGACCGGCCTTGCCAAGCGACCCAAGCGGGTGGCGGC
>CAIYVC010000129.1 GCA_903929535.1 uncultured Caulobacteraceae bacterium
CCATCACCGGCACGCCGGCCTCCTGCTCGCGCAAGATCGCGATGATCTGCTCTTCCGTGAACCTTGATCGCTTCATCCGTCCGTCCCTTTCCTGGGGCGGACTCTAATTATTCCTGGAGGAGTTTCAGGGGGTCACGTCACACGCCGCCGCCCATCTCCGCCCCGACGCTGCGCAGCAGCTTGGAGCCGAAGCCCTTGCGGCGCGGGTCGGTAACCTCGGGGCCGCCGTGCTCGGTCCAGGTCAGGTCGAACATGTCGTCGGCCTCTTCCGTGCGGACATGGATCACGATCACGCCGCGCTCGCCCTTGGACCAGGCGCCGTACTTCACCGCATTGGTCGCCAGCTCGTGCAGGGCCAGACCCAGGCTAAGGGCGAAGTTGGGCGACAGCAGCAGGTCCTCGCCCTCGATGACGTAGCGGCGGCCGTAGTGGTCCAGATGCTGACGAACCAGGGCGCCGAGGGAGACGCTGGTCCAGCGGCCGCTGACCAGCAACTCGTGCGTCTTGGACAGGGCGATCAGGCGCGCCTGGAAGGTTTCGCTGAACTGATCCAAGTCGGCGGCGCCCTTGAGGGTCTGCAGGGCGATGGACTGGACCGAGGCCAGGGAGTTCTTGACCCGGTGATTGAGCTCGTCGAGCAGCACCTTCTGGCGGGCGTTGTGTTCGCGCAGCTCGACCATCGAGGCCATGGCGGTACGCACTTCCTGCAGGGCGCCGTCGCGCTCGTCTACCCGCGCCTGGAGCTGCGCCGCCCGCGTCAGCTCCCAGCCCAGAAGGGCGATGGGCATCAGGACGAGCACCAAAATGAGGGCGCCCAGGGGCTTGCTCAGGTGATGGATCAGATCGACGGCGGGGGCCTCGGGAACCCAACCAAGCTGGGCGACGACCTGATTCTGCAGGTTGCGGATCGGCAGGACCGACAGGCCGGCGCCGGACGTTCCCACTGGCATCAGGCGCACGTCGTGCAGCAGGAAGGCGCGGCCGTAGTTCCTGAGGAAGCCGGCGTCGATGGCGTCGCCGACCACCACGATCGGTGCGCGGGTGTTGGGCAGCACCGTGCCGAAGTCGGGCTGCACTAGGGCCGCGGTGAGCAGGTAGGGCTGTCCGCCGACGCTGACGACCGTGGTCGCGTCGATCGGCTGGGAGATCATGGTCTTGGAGGGCAGGTTTTGGGTCGGACGATGAACCGCGGCCTCGCGCGCCCGGATCGAGGCCAGCATTCGGTCCAGGTCGCCCTGAATCTGCGGCATGACCGGTTTGGGGTCGGGGCCCGGCATGTGGCTGATGACGGGATGGTCGGCGCCGTCCAGGACGGTCATCAGTTCGTAGCCGCTGGTCTCCTCGAAGAAGGCGACCATGTTGGCTTCCGCCCAGCGCGGATCGAATTTCTTGTCGAGATTGCGTACGGCGTCGTCCCAGACGGTCTCCGTCGTGACCGTCTTCTGCATGTCGCGGATACGCTGCTGGAAACCGTTGTCGGCGAGGCGCTGCTCACGCTCCGCCGCGATCTGGTCGGTGCGCACCCGGGCGGAGTCGACCATCCACAGGACCGCTACCGCCGCCAGAGCAGCGCAGAGGACCATCAGCCCCACAAGGGCATAGGCCTGAAGGCGCCGGACACCCGGCAATTGTTCAAAGCCCACCTTGGCTCCTCGCATCACGCGCGAAGATTGTAGCTGAATTGAAATCCAGCTCCGCAGCGGTGTGGGGTCGCACCCCACGCCGTGCGTGGACGGAGCGATTATTTGAGGGCGGCGAGACCGGCCTGAGCCACTTCCTCGTCGAAGCCGCCTGTCGTGCCGATGGCGCCGATGGTCCGCCCGCCGACCACGATGGGCAGGCCGCCCGCGCCGGCCACGGTGGCGCCAGGGAAGGCGAGGGGCTGCAGGCTGCCGGTGGCCAGCTGATCGGCCAGCAGCTTGGTGGAGCGCTGGTAGCGGGCGGAGGTGCGCGCCTTGCCCATGGAGAACTCATAGGCGGCGTACTGAGCAGAAGTGCCCTTGATGTAGGTGACCAGCTCACCGGACGGTTCGACGATGGCGATGGCCACGGTGCCGTAGACGTTGCGCTTGCGCGCCTCGGCCTTGGCCGCCGCCATGACCGCCTCGGCCTGTTCCAAGGTGATCGGGGTTCCGTAGGGCGAGCGCACGGGCGGATTAGGGAAGGGCTGCGCCCCCCGAGGCGCGGTCTGGGCGGCGGCGATGGTGGTGAGCATCAGGGCGGCGATCCCCGCGGCCAGGGCGATGGTCTTCATGAGCGTTCTCCCGTCGCGGTCATTGGCGGCCGCGTTGGGGACATCTTGGCTGGAAACGGGAAAGAGGGAAGCTTTGCCTGGTCACTAATGACGGTGGGTCGGGTCGATCCAGGCGACGCCTTCGGGCTTTTCGACGGGCTCGATGTCGAGATTGACCACTACGGCCTCGTTGTCGCTGCGCACCAGCACGCATTCCAGAGTCTCTTCGCTGGAGGCGTTGATCTCCTGATGGGGGACGTAGGGCGGCACATAGATGAAGTCGCCGGGACCGGCCTCGGCCACGAACTCCAGCCGCTCGCCCCAGCGCATGCGGGCGCGGCCCTTGACGATGTAGATGACGCTTTCCAGCGGCCCGTGATGGTGGGCGCCGGTCTTGGCGTTGGCGTGGATGTGCACCGTGCCGGCCCAGAGCTTCTGGGCGCCGACGCGGGCGA
>CAIYVC010000130.1 GCA_903929535.1 uncultured Caulobacteraceae bacterium
ATCAGGATGCCGAAGCCCATCAGATTGATGAAAACGACCGCCAGCAGCACGAGCGTGGCGGCCCGGCCGGGCGGAGGGGCCTCGACCGACATCCTCTGTTTTAGCGGGGCGCCAGGATCATGATCATCTGGCGGCCTTCCATGCGCGGCTCGTACTCGACCTTGGCCACCGGGTCGAAGTCGCTTTTGACCTGCATCAGCAGCTTCATGCCCAGCTCCGGGTGGGCCATCTCGCGGCCACGGAAGCGCAGGGTCACCTTGACCTTGTCGCCCTCCTCGAAGAAGCGGTGCATCGCCTTGGCCTTCACCTCATAGTCGTGGGTGTCGATGTTGGGCCGCAGCTTGATCTCTTTGATTTCGACCGTCTTTTGACGCTTGCGCGCCTCGTTCTTCTTTTTCTGCTCCTGGAACTTGTACTTGCCGTAGTCCAGGATCTTGCAGACGGGCGGATCGGAGTTGGGGGAGATTTCCACCAGGTCCATGCCCACTTCTTCCGCGGCTTCGATCGCTGATGTGATCGGCATAATCCCTTGCTTCTCGCCGTTTTGGTCGATCAGCAGCACCTTTTGGGCGCGGATTTCATCGTTGATGCGGGGTCCATCTTTGGACGGGGGTGCGGGCATAGGACGGCGAATAGGCGTAAACTCCGGGAGGCTAATTACACAAAGAGGCGCGCGGGTCGCAGAGGTGCGAACCGATCACACGCCACACACGATATATGAACAAGGGGCGATGCGCTATCAAGCGGCGCCGATGATCCGATCCACCGCTTTCGTCACCTCATCGACCGAAAGATCGGCGAGGTCATCCCGCTGCAACACCCGCACCCCTGCCGAGCGCGGCGCGCACAGGGCCGGATCGGAATCAGCGGAGAACAGCACCAGGGTCGGCGCCCCGGCGAAGGCGGCCAGATAGGTCGGTCCGGTGTCGTTGCCGACAGTCAAGACGGCGCCCGCGCCCAGCGCGGCCAGCTCGATCATCTTGGTCCGTCCCGTCAGGGCCAGGCTGGAGGGCGCTTCGCGGACGATGGCTTCCGCCAGGGCGATTTCCTGTCCGCCACCGATCACCACCGGAGTGACCCCTCGGGCTTCGAGCGCCTTGGCCAGGGCGATGAAGTTGCGCAGCGGCCAGCGTTTCCCGGGACGGCCGGGCGAGGCCCCCGGCGCCAGCAGGGCGTAGCGGTCGGGCATGGTGAAACGCTTGGCCAGGGGAGGGTTTTCGCGGGCGGCCGCCTCGATGGCCCAGGACAGGTCCGGCCCGGGCGCCCGGCCTTCCGGCAGCGGCGTCACCACTCCGGTTCCAGCCAGCTGATCCCACAGGCGGTCGAGGGTCTGCATCAAGTCGCGGCGCGGATTGGCGTGGTGGTGCGAGGCGCCGGGGGTGATCCCCGACCATTCGGGGAAATTGGGCGCGAAGGCGTAGTAGTAGTTCCGGCTGCGCGACGACGTCTGCAGATCATAGACCCTCTCGTAGCGGCCCATCCGCAGGCGCAGGATCATGCGCAACATGGCCAGCACGCCGCTGGGCCTGCCGTCGGCGTCGATCGCGTCGAAATAGCCGCTGGCCCTGGCCAGCTCGGCATAGGTGGGGGTGGTGAGTAGGGTGATCTTCGCGGAGGGATGGGCCCGGCGGATTTCGGCCATGGCGCGCATGGCCTGAACGAAGTCGCCCAGGGCGCCGAGCTTGATCACTAGTATCCGGCGATAGGCGTCCAGGGGCTTGATTGGCGCGCCACTCAAAGCCGCCCCTCCAGCACCTCGGCGTAGACCTTGAGCGTGGCGGCGGCCATGACGTCGACCGAGTAGAGACGACGCACCCGTTGCATGGCGGCTTCGCCCATGGCGGCGCGGCGCTCGGGCCCGGCGGCGAGCGCCTGCCCCAGGGCTTCGGTCCAGGCGGCGGCGTCGCCGGGCTTGGCCAGCCAGCCGGTTTCGCCAGGGGCGACGGTCTCGCGAGTGGCGCCGTGGTCGGCGGCGATCACTGGCCGGCCCATGGCCTGGGGCTCCACGGCGGTGCGGCCGAAGGCTTCCGGGTCCAGCGAGGGGGCGATGGCGATGTCGGCGAGCAGATAGGCGGCGGGCATGTCGGCGCAATGGCCGACGATCCGCACATTGTCCTCCAGCCCCTTGGCGCGCACGGCCGCCTCCAGTTCAGCCAGATAGTTGACGCGGCCCTGGCTGTCGCCGGCCAGGATCAGCAGGAAGCCGTTTTCGCCCTCCGCCTTCAGCCGCCCGGCGGCCTCGATGGCCAGGGTCTGGCCCTTCCAGCGGGTGAGACGGCCGGCGAGCAGGATCTTCACCCGGTGATCGGTGGGCTCCAGCTTCCAGGACTGACGCAGGGCGTCCAGCCGTTCAAGTGCTACGGCGGCAGGATCGAAACGGTGGATATCGACGCCGCGCGGGACGGCGATGACCTTGTCTGGGTCCACGCCGTGCTGGGCGATGACGTGCTGGCGCGTGTATTCGGAGTTGGCGATGACCACCTTCCCGCGGGTCATCACCCCATTGTACCAGCGCTTCAGCGCCGAGCGGGCGTTGTAGACCCCGTGATAGGTGGCGATCAGGGGCGCCCCGGTGGCCTTGGCGGCCCATAGGGCGCTGAACGCCGGCGCCCGCGAGCGCACATGCACCAGGCTGACCTTGTGGCGCCTGATCAGCCAAGCCAGCCGCACGGCGTTGCCGATCATCACCAGGGGATTCTTCGAGTGGACCGGCATCCGCTTCAGGTGCTGAAGGCCGCCTTCCATCCGCCCGCCCATGGAGGCGACGAGGGCGCGGCCGCCTTCCGCCTGCACGGCGGCGGCGATGTCCAGCGTGGTCTGTTCGGCGCCGCCGGTTTCGAGCCGGGGCACAACCTGCAGCAGGGTGAAATTGGAGGGTAGGGCGTTCAAGCCGGTTTCCGCAGAGGCTCTGGGGGGATAAGCCACTGGCAGTCTAGTTAGCCGATAGAAGGCCGTCGCGCCATGAGTGAAACCAGCGGCGCGCTCGCACGCCCAGACGGCGGGCAGCTGGCTTGGCGGCGCACGGCGGGCGCCGGGCCGACAGTGGTCTGGCTGGGCGGTTTCGGCTCCGACATGACCGGAACCAAGGCTCAGGCCCTGGCCGATTGGGCCGAGCGGCGGGGCCACGACTACCTTCGCTTCGACTATTCGGGTCACGGCGCTTCGTCGGGGAATTTCCTTCAGGGCAGCATCACCCGCTGGCGGGCCGACGTCCTGGCGGTGATCGACGAGATGACGCAGGGGCCGCTGGTGCTGGTGGGCTCTTCCATGGGCGGCTGGCTGTCGGTCCTGGCGGCGGTGGCGCGCCCCGAACGGATCGGCGGCATGGTTCTGATCGCCCCGGCGCCGGACTTCACCGAGGCCCTGGTCAAACCGAACCTGTCGCCGGAAGCGGCGCGATCCCTTGCCCGCGATGGCGTCTTCGAAGGCGCCGGCGTTCCGATCACCCGTCTGCTGCTAGAGGACGGCGCCCGCTGGTCGGTGCTGCCGGGGCCGCTGGGCGTCCAGGCGCCGGTGCGCATTCTGCAGGGCGGCCGGGACGACGCGGTGCCCTGGACCCATGCGCAGGAGCTGGTGAAGGCGCTGGCCGGGGAGGACGTGGTCTTCACCCTGATCAAGGACGGCGACCACCGCCTGTCGCGACCTCAGGATCTCGAGCGCATCATCGCTGCGGTGGAAGAGCTGACCTAGCCGGCTAAGGCCTCTAACCCGCTCTGGCCGCCTTGACCTGCTGGATGTCGCAGGACGAGACCTTGCCCTGGGCGGTGCAGTGGTTGACCACCTTGCCGTTGACGTCGTGGACCAGCACGGTCCAGGCCTCCTTGCCGGTGCGCTCCATGGTCATGAAGCCGAAGCCATCGACCCAGTTGCTGAAGGACGCGGCCACGGCGCCGGGCGCGACGTTGAGCTCGGCGGGCATGGAGGCGGGCAGGGGCACGATGTCCTCCAGGGTGCCCGAGAAGCCGGCGACGAACTGGGAGGGGTGGCTGGTGGAGAAGCTCAGCTGTTCCCACACATGGACATGGCCGGCCAGTAGCAGCTTGACCGAGCCCGGCACGTACCAGGGGTTGCCTGCGCCGAACACCGACAGCAGGCCGGGATTGCCGCCGAAATATCTGACGTCCTTGCCGTTCTGCTCGGCGGCGAGCGCTAGGATCGGGTGGTGTTCCACCATGATCGAATAGGGGGTCTTAGCGGCCAGGGCGGAGAACTTGACGTACATGTCCTTGTATTCGGCCCCGATGTGGCTGGCGGGATCGACGTCCTTGTTGGGGGTGTTGGAGGAGTCCAGCACGATCAGCTGAGCCCCGTTGCCCAGCGGCACGGCGTAAGGATCGTCGTAGTCGCCGACGCCGTCATTGGCCGCGTCGATGCAGTCGCGGCCCGCCTTCAGGGCGCGCGGCTCGACGATCCGCCACCAGCCTTGGCCGCCTCGGTTGCAGCTCTCGTGATTGCCCCGTGCGGCGGCCCAGGGCGCGGCGGCCAGCAGCGGCGCGGCGGGGGCGAAGAAGTCGGCGTTCCACGCATCCCAACCGTAACCCCAGACGCTGCCCGCGCAGCCCGCGTTGCCGGCGGGGCAAGGGTTCTCGCGATAGAGGTAGTCGCCCACGTGGATGACAAGGTCCGGCTTGAAGGCGGCGGCCGCCGCGGCGACCCTGCCGAAGGGGTATTCGTTCACGTCGTTGCAAGCCTGGGCGGCGTTGTCGGCGGTCTTGATGCGGCAGCCGGTGTCGCCGATCACGACGATACGCTTGGGGTCGGACACGGGCGCGGGCAGGGGGTGGCTGCCGACGGCGGCCTTGCGCACTCCGCGCGGCAGGGCGGCTTCGCATACGGTGACGGGGAATTCCGACGGTTTGGTCTCCGCCGGGGTCGAGCGGGTCGGCCGCAGCGGCAGGGTTCCCGGCGCGGCGCGCACAGTCATTGGCAAGGCCTTGCCGTCGGCCTGGATGGCGGGGCAGGCGGCGTCGGTTGTGACCACGCGGGCCTGGGCCGCGCCGTTGTCGCCCAGCACGACAAAGGCGGATTGGATGGGGTCGTCAGCCGCAAAAGCCAGACCGGAGGCGGCCAGCGCCAGGGCCGCCGTGAATGTCGCGATCAGTCTGCTGTTCACCGTTGCCGCCCCTGCCGTTTGTCCGCTCAGTTATGCGCTTACCGCCAAGCCGCGCAACATGGGTGCGCGCCTTGTCAGTTCGATGACGATTTGAGGCCGTTCGCCTGTTCCTGCGCCAGAATGGCGGCCAGCCCCTCGCGATAGGTGCGATAGGCCGGAAACCAGTCGAGCTCGGCCTTGGCGCGGGCGTTGGAGACGCGTTTGCACTCCTCGTAGAAGCGCTGGGCGGCGGGTGTCAGAGCGGCGGCGTCGAACGGTTCTTCCGGGGGCGGATCAATGCCCAGCAGACCGGCGGCGTAGGCGGTGACCTCGGCGGCGGAGGCGGGCTCGTCGTCGCAGAGGTTGTAGATCCCCGCGGCGCGGGGGCGGGCGATGGAGGCCTCCAGACCGGAAGCCAGATCCTCAACATGGATGCGCGAGAAGACGTGACCGGGCTTGACCAGGCGGCGCGCGGTCCCCCGGCGCAGCCGGTCGAAGGGCGAGCGGCCGGGGCCGTAGATGCCGGGCAGGCGGAAGGCGGTGACGGTCAGCCCCATGCCGCGGCCGATCTGGCGCCAGTCGCGTTCAGCGGCTACGCGGCGCGCGCCTTCCACCGAATGCGCGTTGAGCGCGCTGGTCTCCGACACCCAGCGGCCCTCGCGGTCACCGTAGACTCCGGTTGTCGACAGATAGCCGATCCAGTCGGGAAAGGCGCCGGAGGCGGCGATAGCGGGCGCCAGGGCGGCCAGGCCGGGGCAGCCGCGCTCGCCGGGAGGCGCGGTCACCAGGATGGCGCGGGCCTGCGCGGCGGCGTTCGCCAGGGCGGACTCGTCGGCGGGGTCGACAGGCGTCACGCCGAGCGCCAGCGCGTCTTGCCGATCCTCGGTTCTGCGCACCGTCGCCGATACGCTCCAGCCCTTGGCCATCAGGCGCCGGGCGAGGGCCTTGCCGCTGTAGCCGAAGCCGAAGACCAGTAGGTTCAAGGCGGGGCTATTTCAGAAGGTCGAGCAGCGCGTCCCGCACCGGACCGAGATCGTCCCGTTGCAGGGCCATGGCGACGTTGGCGCGCAGCAGCCCAAGCTTGTCGCCGCAGTCATAGGTGACGCCCTCGTACTCCAGGGCGTGGAAGTCCTGGGTCTTCATCAGCCGGGCCATGGCGTCGGTCAGCTGGATTTCGTTGCCGGCGCCGCGTTCCTGATCGGCCAGGATGGCGAAGATCTCGGGTTGCAGGACATAGCGGCCGGAGATGGACAGGTTGGACGGCTCTGTCCCCTTGGGCGGCTTCTCGACCATGCCGGTCATCTTGTTACGGCGGCCAGTGGCGCTTTCCAGGGCGACAACCCCGTACTTGTGCGCCTCGCCTTCGGGGCAGGCCTCCACCACGATGATATTGCCGCCGACCGCCTGATAGGCGTCGATGGCTTGGCGCAGGGGAGAGACCGGGCCGGTCATCAGCACGTCGGGCAGCATCACAGCGAAGGGCTCGTCGCCGACGATGTCGCGGGCGCACCAGACGGCGTGGCCCAGGCCGTGCGGTTGCATCTGGCGCACGAAGGACATCTCGCCGGGCCGCGGCAGCTCGCCGACGATCTCCGCCAGAAGCGAGGTCTTGCCCTTGGCCTGGAGCTGGGCCTCCAACTCGATGTGGTGATCGAAATAGTCCTCGATGGCGCCCTTGCCGCGCCCGGTGACGAAGACGAAGTGCTCGATCCCCGCCGCCCGGCCCTCGGCCACGACGTAGGACAGGATCGGCCGGTCGACCACGTTGAGCAGCTCCTTGGGCACGATCTTGGAGCCCGGCAGGACGCGGGTGCCCAGACCGGCGACAGGCAGGACGGCTTTGCGGACGGGTTTCATGCGGACGGCGTCTCCGTGATCGGGGTCTAGTTAGTGGAAGCGGGGCGATCCGGCTAGCGGGGTGCTTTGTGCGGTAACGATTGGGGATTAGAAGAGGTGCAGCGACACAGGCCCAGAGACGAATCCGCATGAGCAAACGCTCCTATTTCGGCACCGACGGCATCCGCGGCCCGGCCAACAAGCATCCCATGACGGCGGAAGTCGCCCTGCGGGTGGGGTTGGCGGCGGGCAGGCTGTTCCGCTCGGGCGGCGAGCGGCGCCATCTGGTGGTGATCGGCAAGGACACGCGCCTGTCCGGCTACATGATCGAGCCGGCCCTGGTGGCGGGCTTCACCAGCGTCGGCATGGACGTGCGCCTGTTTGGGCCCTTGCCGACCCCGGCCGTGGCGATGATGACCCGATCGATGCGCGCGGACCTCGGAGTGATGATCTCCGCCTCGCACAACTCCTTCGAGGACAACGGCATCAAGCTGTTCGGCCCGGACGGCTACAAGCTGTCCGACACCCGCGAGCTGGAGATCGAGGCGCACATGGACGAGGGCCTGCAGGAGAGCCTGGCGGCTCCGCGCGAGCTCGGCCGGGTGGTGCGGATAGACGACGCACAGGCCCGCTACGTGGAAATTCTCAAGGCCACCTTCCCGCGCCACCTGAGCCTGACCGGCCTCAGGGTCGTGATCGATTGCGCCAATGGCGCCGCCTACAAGGTCGCGCCCACCGCCCTCTATGAGCTGGGCGCGGAGGTGATCGAGGTCGGGGTCAGCCCCAACGGCATGAACATCAACGAGGACTGCGGCTCGACCCATCCCAAGGCGATGGCCGCGGCGGTCAAGGAATACCGCGCCGATATCGGCATCGCGCTGGACGGCGACGCGGACCGGCTGGTGATCTGCGACGAGAAGGGCGCGGTGGTCGACGGCGATCAGATCATGGCCATCATCGCCAAGTCCTGGGCCGACAGCGGGCGGCTCAGCGGCGGCGGGGTGGTCGCCACGGTGATGTCCAACCTCGGTCTGGAGCGGTTCCTGGGCAAGATGGACCTGAAGCTGGAGCGGACCCAGGTCGGCGACCGCTATGTGATGGAGAAGATGCGTTCGGGCGGCTTCAACCTGGGCGGCGAACAGTCGGGCCATGTGATCCTGTCGGACGTGTCCACCACCGGCGACGGCATGATCGCGGCGCTGCAGGTGCTGGCGGTGATGGTCAAGAGCGGCAAGCCGATGAGCACCTTGGCGCGTCAGTTCGAGCCGGTGCCGCAGAAGCTGGAGAACGTCCGCTTTTCGGGCGGCAAGCCGTTGGAGCAGGCCGAGGTCAAGAAGGCGATCGCCGACGCTGAGGCTATGCTGAAGGGCTCAGGGCGGCTGGTGATCCGCGCCTCGGGCACCGAACCCCTGATCCGCATCATGGCCGAAGGCGACGACGAAGCGGTGGTCGGCAAGCTGGTCAAGGAACTGGTCGGGGTAGTCAAGAAGGCCGCGGGCTAAGAGGTGCCGCCGCCGTTCCGCCCCATGGCGCCGGGACTGCCGGCGGCCCTGGCCCAGGCCAAGTTCAAGGAGGCCGTGGCCCTGCACCAGAGCGGGCAGCTCGATCAGGCCCAGGGCATCTACGAGTATATCGTCAAAAAATTCCCGGGGAACTTCGACTCCCTGCACCTGCTGGGCTTCCTGCTCTACCAGAAGGGGGAGCACCAGCGGGCCGTCGAGCTGATCGGCAAGGCCATCAAGCTCAATCCGAAGAACGCCTCGTTCCACTACAACCGCGGCCTGATCTACCAGGACATGGGCCGGCTGGACTCGGCCGCCGCCTGCTTCGAGCGGACCGTGGCCCTTCGGCCCGACGATGCGGACGCCTGGGCGCGGCGCGGCCAGATGCAGCACGCACTGGGCCAGTTGGAGCCGGCGGCGGCCAGCTACGGCAAGGCGCTGGCGCTGCAACCGAACTATGTCGAGGCGCAGGCCAATCTGGCCAATGTGCTGCTGGCGCTTGGGCGAACGAACGAAGCCCTGGCCGCCTATGACCGGACCCTCGCGCTCAATCCACGCCATAGCGACGCCCATTCCAACCGGGGCGTGGCCTTGAGGCGGCTGGGACGGCTGGACGAGGCCCTGGCCAGCTACGCCGGCGCTATAGCGGCTGACCCGAGGAACGCCGAAGCCTATTCCAACCGGGGCAATGCGCTCAGGGACTTGGGCCGTTCCGAGGCGGCGCTTGCCGACTACGATGCCGCCATCGCCGTCGCGCCGAGTTACGCCGAAGCCCACTCCAACCGCGGCAACGCCTTGAAGGACCTGGGCCGGCTGGACGAGGCGGTGGCCAGCTACGACCGCGCGGTTACGCTGAAGCCTCGCTACGCCGACGCCTTGTCCAACCGAGGCGTGGCGCTGAAGAACCTCGGGCGTCTAGATGACGCCTTGGCCAGCTACAGCCAGGCGGTGGAGGCCGAGCCGGCTCGAGCCGACAGCTATTCCAACCGGGGCAATGGGCTGCGTGACCTCAACCGCCCCGCCGAGGCCCTGGCCGATTTCGACAAGGCTATTCGGCTGGAGCCCAGCAACGCCCTGGCTCACTCCAACCGGGGCAATGCGCTGCGTGATCTGGGTCGAATGGACGAGGCGCTGGACAGTTTCGCCAAGGGCATCGCGCTCGATCCCGAGTTCACGGATGCGCGGCTGAACCGGGCGGGGGCCCTGCTGCTGACCGGCCGGTTCGAGGAAGGCTTTGAGCTCTACGAATGGCGCTGGCGGCGCGGCAAGGATGGGCCTCAGCCCCGCGTCATGGATAAGCCGCTCTGGCTGGGCGAGCCGTCGCTGCAGGGCAAGACCATCCTGCTGCACAGCGAACAGGGCTTGGGCGACACCATTCAGTTCGCCCGCTACGCCCGGCTGGCCAAGGCGCAGGGCGCCCGCGTGATCCTGGAGGTCCAGGCGCCTCTGAAGGGCCTGCTGACCGGGCTGGCCGGTGTGGATCAGCTGATCGCCGCGGGCGATCCCCTGCCGTCTTTCGACTTCCACACGCCGCTGGGCTCCCTGCCGCTGGCCTTCGGCGCTACGCCGGACAACCTGCCCTCGACCGAAGGCTATCTCGCCGCCGATCCGGCCAAGACCAAGGCTTGGTCCGACCGCCTCGGGCCGAAGACCCGCCCGCGCGTGGGCTTGGCCTGGAGCGGCAGCACCGGCCACTCCAATGACCGCCACCGCAGCATTCCGCTGGTGCAGCTGATGGCCGGGCTGCCTGATGGCTACGACTACATCAGCCTGCAGAAGGAGGTGCGCGAGGCGGACGCCCCGGTGCTGGGGGGCTCCCAAATCCGCCACTTCGGCGACGATCTGCAGGACTTCACCGACACCGCCGCGCTGGCGGGCCTGATGGACGTGGTGATCAGCGTCGACACCGGCGTGGCGCACCTTGCGGGCGCGATGGGCAGGCCGGCCTGGGTGCTGTTGCCCCGGGCGAACGTCGACTGGCGGTGGCTGCTGGGGCGTGACGACAGCCCCTGGTACCGGTCGATGCGCCTCTATCGGCAGGGCGCCGACTGGGATTGGAGCGGGCCATTGGCCGCCGTCAGCCGGGACCTGGCCGCGATCTAAATCCGGCCGACGCTGCGGTATTCGAAGCCGCGCGCCTTCATTTCCGCCGGGCGGTAGATGTTGCGCAGGTCCACCACCAGAGGGCGGCGCATCAGCAGTTTGACGCGGTCAAGGTCCAGGGCGCGGAACTGGTCCCATTCGGTCAGGATCACCAGCACATCGGCGTCCTCGGCGGCCTCGTAGGGACCGGACTTGAATTCGACGTCGCGCAGCAGCTGGCGCGCCTCGTGGCCCTCGGGATCATAGGCCTGAACCACCGCGCCGCCGGCGATCAGGGCCGGGACGATATCGAGCGACGGGGCGTCGCGCATATCGTCGGTATTGGGCTTGAAGGTCAGGCCGAGGATGCCGATGCGTCGGCCTTTGACGTCGCCGCCGAGCGCTTTGACGATCTTGTCGGCCATCGACTTTTTGCGCGCGTCGTTGACCGCGACGGTGGTCTCCACCAGCCGGATCGGCGAGCCGGCGTCTGCTGCCGTGCGCACCAGGGCCAGGGTGTCCTTGGGAAAGCAGGAGCCGCCGTAGCCGGGGCCGGCGTGCAGGAACTTGGAGCCGATCCGCTTGTCCAGGCCGATCCCGCGCGCCACCTGCTGCACATCGGCGTCCAGCGCTTCGCAGAGGTCGGCCATCTCGTTGATGAAGGTGATCTTCATGGCGAGGAAAGCGTTGGCCGCATACTTGACCAGCTCGGAGGTGCGCCGGCTGGTGAACAGGATCGGCGTTTCGTTGAGGTTGAGCGGGCGGTAGAGCTCGCGCATCACCGTCTGGGCGCGGTCGTCCTCTGTCCCCACCACCACCCGGTCCGGCCGCTTGAAGTCGTTGATCGCCGCGCCCTCGCGCAGGAATTCCGGATTGGAGACCACGGCGAAGTCGCCGTCAGGGCGGGTGCGGCGCAGGATGGCCTCGATCTCGTCGCCGGTGCCCACCGGCACGGTGGACTTGGTGACCACCACGGTGAAGCCATCGATCAGTCCGGCGATCTCCTCGGCGGCTGCGTAGACGTAGCTGAGGTCGGCGTGACCGTCGCCCCGGCGCGAGGGGGTGCCCACGGCGATGAAAACCGCGTCGGCCTCGCGCACCGCCTTGGCGGCGTCGGTGGCGAAGAACAGCCGGCCCTCGCGGGCATTGCGCGAAACCAAATCTTCCAGGCCGGGCTCGAAGATCGGGATCTGGCCCTCTTCGAGCCGCGCGATCTTCGAGGCATCCTTGTCGATGCAGGTGACCGTGTGGCCGAAGTCGGCGAAACAGGCGCCGGACACTAGTCCGACATAGCCCGTTCCGATCATCGCGACGCGCATGCTGCTAAACCTGCTCCTAGTTTAAGTGTTGGAGCATGATGGCCGCCAAAACCGGCATCCACTTTTGGCTATCATGCTCTGGGATCAGACTTCCTGGTTATAGGGGCCGACGCCCGGATATTTGGCCAGGCGCGGCTTCACTTCCTGATGGAACAGGGCGCGCATGTCCGCGTCCGATTGGGCGCTCTCCACCACCACCACCATCTCCGGCTTGTTGGACGAGGCGCGCACCAGAACCCACGATGCGTCCTCCAGCGTCACGCGCACGCCGTTGACCGTCAGCACGCTGGCGATCTTGCGGCCGAGGATAGAGCCGCCGGCGGCGAACAGGTCCTCGTACTCCTTCACCACCTTGTCGACCGTCGCATACTTGGTCTCGTCCGAGGCGTGGGGCGACATGGTCAGGGAAGTGTAGGCGACCGGCAGGGCCTTCTTCAGGTCGGAGAGCTTCTTGCCGGGGTTGCGATCCATCATGGCCAGTATGGCGGCGGCGGCGACGAGGCCATCGTCATAGCCGCGTCCGAGCGGTGCGTTGAAGAAGAAGTGGCCTGACTTCTCGAACCCGGCCAGGGCCCCAAGCTCAGCGGTCTTGCGCTTGATGTAGCTGTGGCCGGTCTTCCAGTAGACGGTCTTGGCGCCGTTCTTCTTGAGCACCTCGTCGGTGATGAACAGGCCGGTGGACTTCACGTCGACGATGAAGGTGGCGTTGGGGTGCAGGCCCGACAGGTCGCGCGCCAGCATCAGGCCGATCTTGTCGGCGAAGATCTCCTCGCCCTCGTCGTCGACCACGCCGCAGCGGTCGCCGTCGCCGTCGAAACCGAGCGCCAGATCCGCGCCGAACTCGCGCACGGCATCGGCCATGGCGTGCAGCATGACCTGATCTTCCGGGTTCGGATTATAGCGTGGGAAGGTGTAGTCGAGCTCGGCGTCCATCTCGATCACCACCGCCACGCCCATGCGGCGCAGGGCGTCCGGAGCGAAGGCTCCGGCGGTGCCGTTGCCGCAGGCGGCGACCACCTTGAGCGGGCGGGTAAGCTTCACCCGCGAGGCGACGTCGGCGATGTAGCGCTCGGCCACGCCCGCCACATGGGTCACCTTACCGCCGGGCTTTTCCTTCCAGGTCCCGCCGAGCACGATCTCCTTCAGCCGGCCCATTTCGTCGGGGCCAAAGGTGAGGGGCTTCTGGGCCCCCATCTTGACGCCGGTCCAGCCGTTCTCGTTGTGGCTGGCGGTGACCATGGCCACGCAGGGAGCGTCCAGGTCGAACTGGGCGAAATAGGCCATCGGCGAGACGGCCAGGCCGATGTCCAGCACCTCGCAGCCGGCGGCCACCAGGCCCAGCATCAGGGCGTTCTTGATCGACAGGGAATAGGAGCGGAAGTCGTGACCGACCACGATCTTGGTCTGGCCCAGCTCCTGGATGTAGGTGCCCAGGCCCAGGCCCAGGGCCTCGATGCCCAGCAGGTTGATGTCCGGCCCGAACAGCCAGCGGGCGTCGTATTCGCGAAAGCCGGTGGCTTTGACGAGGGGCTGGTTCTCATAATCGAGGGTATTGGGCTTCAGGTCTGCGCGCGGCGCGGCAAGCATGGAATCTCTCGTTCAAAAGCGCTGGCGCCTCATAGCGGCAAAGCCGAGGCCAAGGCCAGCCGAATAGCTATGGCTGGGGATGGTTCCGATTCGATGACAGTGGGCGGACGATCCGCCGTTTAGATGACCCCGGCGCGCACCAGGTCGTGGATGTGCAGGATGCCGACCGGCTTGCCGTTGTCGATCACGAACAGGACGGTGGAGGCGGGGGCGGTGGCGGTCATGCGCTTGAGCGCCTCGGCGGCGAGCATGGATGGGACGGCGGTCTTGGGCGAGGCGGTCATGACGTCGCCGGCGGTATGGTCGAACAGGCCGTCGATATGGCGGCGCAGATCGCCGTCGGTGATGATCCCGGCCAGGGTGCCGCCGGGGCCGAGCACGCCGACGCAGCCGAACCGCTTTTCGGTCATCACCAGCAGGGCCTCGCGCATCGGGGTCCAGGGCTCGACCAGGGGAGTCTCGTCCGCGCCGTGCATCAGCTCGCCGACCGTGCGCAGCATCGCGCCAAGCTTGCCGCCGGGGTGGAAGACGCGGAAGTCGCCGGGGGTGAAGCCGCGCCGCTCCAGCAGAGCCACCGCCAGGGCGTCGCCCAGGGCCAGCTGCAGGGTGGTGGAGGTGGTGGGGGCGTTGACCTCGGGCGTCGCCTCGGGGGCGTCGGGCATCAGCAGCAGGATGTCCGCGGCGCGACCGAGCGCGCTGTCGGCGGCGGCGGTCATGGCCAGGAGCGGCATGTCGAACCGCTTGGCGTAGGCGACGATATCAGCCAGCTCGCTGGCCTCGCCGGACTTGGACAGGGCCAGCACCACATCGCCTGGCCCGACCATGCCGAGATCGCCGTGACTGGCTTCGGCGGGGTGGACGAAGGCGGCGGGGGAGCCGGTGGAGGCGAGGGTGGCGGCGATCTTGCGCGCCACATGGCCCGACTTGCCCATGCCGGTGCAGACGATCTTGCCCTTGGCGCTGAACAGGGCCTCTACAGCGGCGTTGAAGCTGTCCCCCAGCCCGGCGGCTAGGGCGCCCAGCGCCTCGGCTTCCACGGTCAGGACACGGCGGCCGACCAGGGCGGCGTCGAAATCGCTCATTTGGCGGGCGTGTCGGCCAGGGCGCCGCCGGGCGCGTAGGGACCGGGCGCCTGCTCGGTCAGATGGCCGAAGGGGCCCCAGGAACGGGCGCCCTGGCCCTGCGGATAGACCGCCGCCAGGGCGATCAGCGCCAAGGCGGCCAGGACGGCCAGGGGATAGAAGATGCGGTCCGGAGTCATGGGGCCCATATGAAGCGTCTGCCCCGCGTCTATATCAGCCGCCGGGCGCGTGGGCCAATCGCGCTCCAGCTTTACCTCAGCGCCTTGACGCCCTGGCCGCGAGGGCTTAGCCCGCGCCCAGCATCCCACCGGCTCCTTCACGGCGAAATCCGCTCATGCCCACCCTCGTCCTCCTGCGTCACGGCCAGAGCCAGTGGAACCTGGAAAACCGCTTCACCGGCTGGGTGGACGTCAACCTGACCGCCGAGGGCGAGGCCCAGGCGAAGAAGGGCGGGGAGCTGATCAAGGCGGCGGGTATCGTGTTCGACCACGCCTTCACCTCGGTGCTGACCCGCGCCGTCCGCACCTGCAACCTGGCCCTGACAGCCGCCGGCCAGGCGTGGGTGCCGGTGACCAAGGACTGGCATCTGAACGAGCGCCACTACGGCGGGCTGACGGGACTGGACAAGGCCGAGACTGCGGCGCGCCACGGCGACGAGCAGGTCAAGATCTGGCGCCGCTCCTATGATGTTCCGCCGCCGCCGCTGGAGGAGGGTGGAGAGTACGATTTCGCCGCCGACCCCCGCTATCGGGGCGTCGAGGCGCCGGACACCGAAAGCCTGAAGACCACGCTGGACCGGGTCGAACCCTACTGGGACGAGGAAATCGCGCCGGAACTGCTGGTCGGCGAGACCCTGCTGATCGCCGCCCACGGCAACAGTCTGCGGGCCATCGTCAAGCTGCTCTTCGCCGTGCCCGACGACGCCATCGTCGAGGTTGAAATCCCCACCGGCAATCCGCTGCTGATTGAGCTGGACGCCAAGCTGCGCCCGACCGCCGCGCGCTATCTGGACACCGCGCGGGCGACCCCGCTGCCGGCCCTGCCGACCGGAGCCAAGTGAGCCGCGCGCTCGATGAGCAGTATATGCGCCGCGCCATCGCTGCGGCCCACGCCCGCCTGGGCCGGGCCTGGCCCAATCCGGTGGTCGGCTGCGTCATCGCCCGGGACGGCGTGTTGCTGGCGGAGGCCGCCACGGCGGACGGCGGACGGCCTCATGCGGAGGAGCAGGCGCTGGCCCTGATCGGCGAGGCGGCGCGCGGCGCCACCGCCTATGTGACCCTGGAGCCCTGCGGACGGCGCTCGACCGACACGCCCTCCTGCTCCGAACGTCTGGCCCTGGCGGAAATCGGGCGGGTCGTGATCGCCGCCGACAATCCCAGCCCCCTGTCAGCGGGCCTTGGGCTGATCCGGCTGGCGGAGGCGGGGGTGCCGGTGGAGTTGGGCTTCCTGGCCGCCGAGACCGAGCCGCTTTACCGCGCCTTCCGCCATCGCCTACTGACCGGCCTGCCGCTGATCGAGACCAGCGGAACAGGCGAGGGATTCGACGCCGCCTTCCGGCCTGAGCCCGGCGAATCGCCCGCCCAGGCTCTTCAGCGCCACGCCGAGACCGGGCACATACGCTTATGGGTTGAAAGCGGAGCATCCCTGGCCGGCGAACTGAAAGATCTTGGCCTTTTGGGTTAGTTTTTCGGGCCTCGGCAAGCTCATCGCAGGACGGCGTTAACCACATCCGCGCCAAGGTCCGAGCCAGTCGCGTTCACCCCCGGGAAATCCAGATGGCAGGGCAATCCGCCCCCACTCAGCATCGCCGTCTGACTCAGATGGAAGCGGACGCGATTTGCGCCCGCCACGATCGGCTTTGGGCAGCTCGGCCCGGCGGCGCCCGCGCCGTGTTCGCTTGGCATGACCTGACCGGCCTGGATCTGTCCGGACGCAACCTGTCTGACGCTGACTTCACCTGCGCGGTGATGAACGACTGTCGTCTGGTGGGCACGCGGCTGGATCACGCCATCTTCTTCTGCGCCGACATGCAGCACGCCGACCTGTCGGAGGCGAGCCTCAAGCGGGCCGATCTGCGCGGGGCCTGTCTGCGGGGGGCGGACCTGACCGCCGCCGACATGTTCGAGGCGGACCTGCGCGAAGGCTCCATCGCCGCCGCCGATCCCAAGATGGGCTTCCGCATGCTGGAGCATGGCCGCCGCCTGAGCGAGGCCCAGGGCGCGATCCTGGCCGGCGCCAATCTTGAGCGGTCGCGCATGTCCGGGATCATCGCCATGCGGGCGGACTTCACCGACGCGGTGCTCAAGGACGCCAAGCTGGTGCGCGCCAACCTGAAGCAATGCTCGATGTCGGGCTGCAACATGGCCGGGGCGGACCTGTCCGGCGCCGATCTGGCGGGGGCGGACCTGCGCGACGCGGTGATGGTGGGCGCGACGCTCAACTCCTGCAGCTTCGACGGCGCCCAGATGGAAGGGGCCCTGACCGACAAGCCGAACCGCGACGCGCCGCTTCTGCCTTATGGCGACATGCTGCGCGCCCATGCCCTCTGGTGCGAGACCCAGGGGACGCAAGGGGCGCCTTCGGTGTTCGACGGGGCGGACCTGCGCACCCTGGCTTCGATCAAGGGCTACAACCTGACCGCCCTGTCCGCGAAGGGCGCGATCTTCTACGGCCTGGATATGGAAGGCGTGCAGCTTCAAGGCGCGCAGCTACAGGGAGCGGACCTGCGCGGGTGTAACCTGCGCCGGGCGGATTTGCGCGGCGCGCGCATGAGCCGGGTCAAGCTGGCCGGGGCAGACCTGCGCGAAGCCCAGATGGGGCCCCTGCTGCTGGGCAGCGATCGGGTGCTGCCGTGTGACCTGTCGCGCGCCTCGATCAAAGGCGTGGACCTGCGCGGGGCGGACCTGCGCCGAGCCGTGCTGAACGACGCCGACCTGTCCCGCTCGGATTTCACCGGGACCAATGTCCGTGAGGCCGAGCTCGAGGGTGTGGTGACCAAGGGCTGCAAGGGTCTGCAGCTTCCGCCCAAATAAAAGGCCCTCCTCCCCGGAGGGAGAAGGGCCGGAACGCTGGGTGGGAAAGGGGCCTTAGGCCGCTTTGCTGGAGCCTTTGATCTGCGGGGCGCCGGTGGCGATCTCGATACGGCGCGGCTTGAGCTGCTCGGGAAGCTGGCGCTCGAGCGAAATGGACAGCAGGCCGTCCGCAAGGTCGGCGCCCGTCACCACCACATGGTCGGCCAGCTGGAAGCGGCGCTCGAAATTGCGCTCGGCCAGGCCGTGATGAAGGAAGCGGCGCGGCTCGTCGTTCGCGGGCTTGGAGCCTTGGACGGTGAGGGTGTTTTCCTTGGCCTCGATGTTCAGTTCGGCGGGCTTGAAGCCGGCGACGGCGATCTCGATCCGGTAGGCGTTCTCGCCCACGGTTTCGATATTGTAGGGCGGATAGCCCGTCGGCCCTTCGCTGCGGGCGGCGGTTTCAAGCAGGGCGGCCAGACGGTCGAAGCCGACGGCGGAGCGGTACAGGGGCGAAAAATCCACGGTGGTGCGCATAGAGAGCTTCCTTCTGCATCAGCAAGGTTGCGGTTCATGTGCAGGCTGGGCGACCCGGATCGGCGTCGCTGCCCGGAGGACCCGAATTCGGCGCCCTCGAAGCCCATTTAGGAGCCCGTTTTGGCTCCGCAAGGGTAGATGCGGTTGAAAATATGCCGCTTTGACCCCGGCGCCACGCCGCGCTAAGCCGACAGCCGGGCGGGCTCCGGGGGCGGCTGCCGTCCTGGGGTTAAGGTCTATGCAAGCCTGGTCCGCGCGCTTTTCAAGGCGGGGCATTTGCCTGAACGCGGCTGCAATGGGCGGCCTGCTGCTTGCCGCCTGCGGGCGTAAAAATCGGGCTGCGTCCGCCAACGATCCGGCCGCGTTCGGCCCCGCGGGGCCATCGCCGGGGACCCTGGAATGGGCGGCGGCAGGTGACTGGCGCAGCGCCGACGACAAGTCTCACGACATATGGCGCCATCCCGTGCAGACCCTGCGGTTCTGGGGCCTGAAGCCCGGTATGACGGTGCTGGAGTTCTGGCCGGGGCTGGGCTGGTACAGCGACATCCTCGCCCCCTATCTGGCCCGCAGTGGTGGCCGGCTGATCGCCGCCCAGTTTCCCGCCGCCGCCAACGATCCCGCTCAGGCCCAGATTCTCAATGCCTACCGCAAGAAGATGACCGCCCGCCCGGGCCTTTATGGCGTGCCGCAGATGGAGGACTTCGGCCCCGCCAGCGGCCCACTGGCTGCGTCGGACACCGTCGATCTGGTCCTGTTTCCCCGCAACCTGAACACCTTCATGGCCGCCGGCATCGCCGACAAGGCCTTCCACGACGCCTTCCGGGCGTTGAAACCCGGCGGGGTGCTGGGCATCGAGGCGCACCGGGGGACGCCCGGCGGCGTGCAGGACATCCTGGCCACGGACGGCTATGTGCAGGAGGACTATGTGAAGCAGCTAGCTGCCGAGGCCGGTTTCCGCTTTGACGGCTCCAGCGAGATCAACGCCAATCCCAAGGACAATCACAATCATCCCTACGGCGTCTGGACCCTGCCGCCGACACGGCGGTCGGCGCTGGTCGGCCAGCCGGACAATCCCAAGTTCGACCACGCCGCCTATGATGCGATTGGCGAAAGCGACCGGATGACCCTACGGTTCATTAAGCCGAAGTAGAGAGTTCCCGTGGCCACCGTTTCCCAGATCACCGACCGCCTGCGCGCGGCCCTGCAGGGCGAGCCCGGCCTCGGCAAGACCCTCAAGATCGATTTCAAGGGAGAGGGCGTCATCCATGTCGATGGCGCTCAGGTGACCAACGACGACGCACCCGCCGACTGCACGGTGCTGATCTCCCGCGAGGACCTGGAGGCCATGGCCAAGGGCGAGCTGGACCCGATGGCGGCGATGATGCGAGGGCGGCTGAAGATCCAGGGCGATATGTCTGTGGCGATGAAGCTGCAGTCCATGCTGCGGACCCGGAACTGATCGATGCCGGCGGCGCCCCTCACAGCGACCGCCGAGGCTCCTGTTCCGGATGGCGCGCGGGGGTTCTGGTACGAGGGGGCTCGGGGCGCTCGGCTGCGGGCCGCGATGTTCCCGGCGCCGGGTCCGGCGCGCGGGTCGGTGGTTCTGAGCGGGGGACGCACCGAACCGATCGAGAAGTATTTCGAAGTCATCGGCGAGTTGCAGCAGCGGGGGTTCGTGGTTCTGGCGCACGACTGGCGCGGCCAGGGTCTGTCGCACCGGATGCTACCCGCCCGCAATCGAGGCCATGCCGAGAGCTGCGCCGACTTCCTGGGGGACCTGCGTCTGCTGCTGGCGCGCACCCAGGGCGAACTGCCCCGGCCGTGGATCGTGTTCGGCCATTCGATGGGCGGCGCCCTGTCGGCTCTGGCGGTCGCCAAGGGGGTGGCTGAGTTCGAGGGCGTCTTCCTGTCTGCGCCGATGATGGGCCTGGCGGCGGTGCGCCGGTTCCCTCAGGGCGCGGCCCTGATCGCCAAGGCCATGCTGGGCGCGGGGCGGGCGGGCCACTATGTCGTGCAGGATAGTTTCGAGCCTCTGCTGGGACCGTTCGAAGGCAATATCCTGACCCATGACCGGGGGCGATATGATCGCTACAGTGGCCAACTGGAGGCTTGCCTAGATCTGGCCCTCGGCGGGGTCACTTGGGGGTGGCTGGATTTCGCCCTGACCGCCGGTTCGATCCTGGGGCGGACGTCGACCGCCAAGGCCGTGCGGGTTCCGCTGACAATCGTGGCCGCTCAGGAGGATCACCTGGTCCTGAACGGCCCGTCACGCCGCTTCGCCGAGCGTGCGCCGCAGGGACGGTATGTCGAGATCGCCGGCGCCTACCACGAGGTGCTGATGGAGACCGACGCACGGCGGGCGCTGGTCTGGGCGGAGTTCGACGCCTTGGCGGACCGTATGGCCCGGCCCGGTTAGCGCCTGCGCGGATCGGGCGATGGGACCAGGGCGAAGGGGCCGTCGCCCAGCATCACCTGAAGGCCCAGGAGCAGGAACCAGACGATCGGCATTTCGGCGCCCGCCTTGGTGAAGAAGAAGCCCGTGCGCACCGACCAATACTGAGCGGCGCCGGCCATCATCGGCATGGCGTAGAGAGCGACATAGCGCGGCGCCACGCCCGGGATCAGCAGCAGGGCGCCCAGGAACTCCACCGACAACGTGTAGATCGGCACGATCACCGGATAGCCGTTCTTGATCAGGTTGTTCCACCAGGCGACGATGCCGCCGGGCAGGATGGTGAACTTCCAATAGAGGTGGGCGATGAACAGCGCGCCCAGCAGCAGGCGCAGCGCAAACGGCGCGTAGTCGCGCAAGGTCGATGGACGCCCCATGGTTTCCCCCCGGTCGCGCGTTGGCCGCGCCTGAGGCCACGATAGTCCCGTCCCGCGCGTTGCGCTACGCCGTGCTCGCGGGCTGAAGCAGGGTGAGGGCTTCGTCCAAACAGCGCCGGTCGCCCGCGGCCAGAACCTGCCCGCCATCGCGGCCAAGGCGGCTACCCCGCCAGTCGGTGACGAAACCGCCGGCGTTCTCGATCACCGGGACGATAGGGTCGATGTCCCAGACCTTCAGGGCGGTCTCCAGCACCAGGTCGATGGCGCCCAGAGCGATGAGGGCGAAGATGTAGCTGTCGCCGCCCAGGCGCACGAGACGGGCGGCGGCGCGGGCACGGTTCCAGGCCTCCAGCTCCGGCGGCGTGTAGTAGGCGTGCGGATCGGTGGCGGCGATGGTCGCCTCTGCCAGGGACGCACAGGGGCGCACGCGCAGGGGCCGCTCGCCGTCCGGCCGGATCAGGCGCGAGCCGGAGGGTGCGCCGAGGAAGACTTCCTGCAGGTAGGGTTGGCCGATCACCCCAAGCAGCGGCTCGCCCTGGTAGCGCAAGCCGATCAGATGGGCCCAAAGCGGAATGCCCGCAACGAAGGCGCGGGTGCCGTCGACGGGATCGAGCACCCAGACGAACTCGGCGTCGGGACGGTCGGAGCCGTATTCCTCGCCGATCACGCCGTGATCTGGGAAACGCTCGGAGATCAGTTTGCGGATGGCCGCTTCGGCGCCCTTGTCGGCGACGGTGACCGGATCGAAGTCGGCGGCGGGGCCGGCCTTGTTGTCGATGCCGATTTCGGTGCGGAACAGCGGCAGGGTCACTGCGGCGGCCGCGGCGTTAAGCGTCTGGATGAAGGTCTCAAGCTCGCCCAGCAGAGCGGGCGGCGGGACGGGGCGGGCGGAAGGTCCTTGCGGCATGAGCTAGGCTTAGAGGCTTTCCCCGCCGGGGAAAACCGCTTCGCTCAGATTGGCCCAGGCCTGTCTAGGCGACCCGGGCGCGGCGCTCGGTCTCGCCTTCGTCTTCCGAGCCGGCCTCCACGTCGTCGCCCATACCCTCGAAGAAAGACCCCACCGGAGCCCCCAGGGCCTTGGCCAGCAGCCACAGACGGGCCGCCGAAATGCGGTTGGCTCCGCACTCGTACTTCTGGATTTGCTGAAAACGCACGCCCACCGCTTCTGCGATCTGTTGCTGCGTTTGGCCGAGCATACGGCGGCGCTGACGAAGGCGCTTGCCGAGATGCCGGTCGATTTCGTTCGTCATGCCTGACGTCCCCGTTCCTGTCCCAACTCGGGACACCGTACCGTTAACAACGCAAGTGCGGCGCCAGCTTTAGTGACGCAGGGGGCGTGACAGATTGCGCCGGGGCGCTGCAGCCGCCAAATAGGGCCATGCCCGACGCGCGCGCCTCCCTTTCGCAGGACCTGATCTGGAGGCTGGAAGCCCTGGGCTTCGACCTTCTGGGCGGCTTCTTCCGCCTCTTGCCGTTGGAGACGGCGTCTTCGCTCGGAGGTGCGGCGTTGCGGTTGCTGGGGCCGCTCAGCGGAGCGCACAAGACCGCCGACAGCAACCTGCGCATCGCCTTCCCGGATATGCCTAAGGCCGAGCGGGACCGCCTGCTTGTCGCACAGTGGGATAACCTCGGTCGGCTGACGGCCGAATTCCAGCTGATGGATCGGCTGACGCCCAATTCTGGCCGGATAGAGATCGTCGGCGCGGAACATCTAAGGGCTGTGGCCGAGTCGGATCTACCGGCGGTGCTGATCTCCGGCCACTTCTCCAACTGGGAGGTGATGGCGGCGGTGATCGTGCACCTGGGGGTGCGCTGCGACGTGACCTACCGGGCGGCCAACAACCCCTATATCGACGCCCGCATCATCGAGACCCGCCGCCGCTATGGGGTGCAGCTGATGGCGCCCAAGGGCGAGACCGGCTCACGCGAAGTGATGCGCGCCATGGGCAAGGGCATGTCGGTGGCCCTGCTCAACGATCAGAAGTTCAACAAGGGGATCGCCGCGCCCTTCTTCGGCGTCACCGCCTTCACCGCGCCGGGACCGACCCGGTTCGCCCTGAAGTTCGACTGCCCGATGATCCCGATGTGCGTCGAGCGCACCACCGGCGCCCGCTTCAAGGTGACCATCTACGAATCCCTGACCCCACCCCACACCGGTAATCTGGCCGCGGACATTGAAGAGGGCGTGCGCCGGGTCAACGCCTTCATCGAGGCGCGCGTGCGCGAGCGGCCGGATCAGTGGTTCTGGACCCACAAGCGCTGGCCGGCGGAAGCCTATGCGGCTCTGAAGGACTAGTCGGTCTGACGGCCGCCCGGCTGCAGCGCGCCCACCATCAGCGTGGGATCGAGGTTCCTGCCCCGCCACTTCATGCGCCAGCACAGATGCGGACCGGTGGCCCGGCCCTCCTTGCCGACCAGGCCGATCTGCTGACGGCGGCTCACCGTCTGCCCGGCCTTCACGTCGATCCTGGACAGATGCAGGTAGGCGCTGATCAGGCCCTGGCCGTGATCGATCAGGATCAGGGCGCCTTCGAAATGCAGGCCGGTTTCGGCGAAGCTGACCACGCCGTCGGCGGGCGCGACGACTGGCGTTCCGACGGGCGCGGCGAGGTCGGCTCCGTAATGCGGCCGCTCCGGCACGCCGTTCAGCACCCGCTGGCCGCCGAACCGGGCCGACAGGCGATAGCCCGACACGGGCTCCACGAAGCCGTCGCGGAAGCCCGCTGAATCGACATCGCTGGCGAAGCCCACGGCCTTGCGCTTGGCCTCCTCGCGGATGCGCTCCAGCAAAGCCGGATCGCTCGGCGTCACCTGATCCTGGGGCAGGCCGTCGATGCGCTGGACGTCATAGGTCACCGGGGCGATGTCGAAGGTGTGGTCCAGCGCGCCCCACGGCATCTTGATGCCCAGCTTGGCCTTGGGCGCCTCATCCCGGTCGAAGCCGATCACGAACAGGCCGTCGGTGGTCGCCATGCCGACCGGCTTGTCGTTGACCAGGATTTCCGCGCGCGGCGACGTTCGGCCGATGACGAAACCGCCTTGCATGGCCTTGCCGCTTACGGCCAGGGGCGGGCTGGGGATGACCAGGGCGGCTTGAGAAAAGGCGCTGGGAGCCAGGGCCAGGGCCGGAGCGGCGGCGAGGAGCGCGCGCCGATCCGGTTTCACTTGCCTTCCAATTCCTGGAACCGCTGCAGCGCCTCCTTGGCGCCGGCGTAGGCTTCCTGTCGCTCGGCGCTCCAATAGCGGAGCGTTTCCAGCGGAATGGTCTGGCCGGACACGGCGCAGATAACGTAACGGCCGGGCTTCATCACAGCGAATTCGCCATCGCCATAGTGCAGCTTGGCTTCATCGGCAGGAGAGCGGGACGCGGTGCGATCGTGGGCGTTCATGCCGATAATGTAAGGCGCCAAGGGGTTAAAACAAATCACCCTGTTGGCTAGTTGGCGGCCTGGGCCTTGTCTGCACAGGCTTTGCGGCGGACGGGGCGGGGGCTGCCGCGCCGTCGATCACCGCGCCGCGCCGGGTGTCGGCGAACTCCAGAGTCACCGGCTCGCCCGACTGGAGGGCCGCGCCGCTGCGGGCGATCGAGCCGTCAGCCCGGTGAACCAGGGCGAACCCCAGGCTGAGGGGCCGGTTCGGGTCCAGCGACAGGCGCAGCTTGTCCAGTTGGGTGAGCTGGTCCCGCGCGCCCTTGAGGCGGCGTTCGGCGGCGGCGCTCAGGCGGGCGCCCAGGGCGGGAAGGCGGGCGTGCTGGGCGATGCGCTCTGGCCCGCGTCGGGCGGCCGAAGCGAAGCGCGTTGCCAAAGTCTGCAGCCGTTCCGCCTTAAGCCTGCGCGGACGCTCCAGCAGGCCTGGGCCGAACCGGGCGGTGGTGCGCACCAGCTCTCGCTCGTGGGCCGAGGTGTTCTTTTCCAGCGCGGCGCCCAGACGGCCGGCGGCCAGATCGAACCGCTGGGTCGCCAAGGCCAGGACATCGGCGGGGCGGGGCAGGCCGCGCGCGGCGGCGCTGAGCCGGTTGCGGCGGTCTTCCATTAGACGCGTCGTGCAGTTGAGCATCCGCCGCTGGTAGTCGGCGACCATGGCGCGAAGCTCGCCCAGAACCGGCGTCGCCATCTCCGCGGCGGCGGTGGGCGTAGGCGCGCGGCGGTCCGAAACGAAGTCGATCAGGGTGGTGTCGGTCTCGTGTCCCACCGCCGAGATCAGGGGGATGGCGCTGGCCGCCGCCGCCCGGGCCAGGGCTTCGTCATTGAAGGCCCACAGATCCTCCACCGAGCCGCCGCCGCGGGCGACGATCAGGATGTCCGGCCGGGCCAGCTTGCCTCCGGGGGTGATGGCGTTGAAGCCCTCGATTGCGGCGCGCACCTGCACGGCGGCGGCGTCGCCCTGGACCACCACCGGCCAGACGATCACGTGACAAGGCCAGCGGTCGCGGATGCGGTGCAGGATGTCGCGGATCACCGCGCCGGTGGGGCTGGTGATGACGCCGATGACGGCAGGCATGGTCGGCAGGCGGCGCTTGCGGGCCGCGTCGAACAGGCCCTCCTCGTGCAGTCGGGCCTTGAGCCGTTCCAACTGGGCCAACAGCGCGCCGACGCCGGCAGGCTCCATCGTCTCGATGACGATCTGGTACTTCGATGAGGCAGGGTAGGTGGTGATGCGGCCGGTGACGATCACCTCCAGCCCCTGCTCGGGCTGGCACTGCAAGCCCCGCACCTGGCCCTTCCACACCACGCCGTCGATGGAGGCGCGCTCGTCCTTCAAAGTCAGATAGCAGTGGCCCGAGGCGTGGCGGGTCACCTTGCTCAGTTCCGCGCGCACCCGCACGAAGCCGTAAGCGTCCTCCAGCGTGCGCTTCAGGGCGAAGGCTAGCTCGGAGACGGAGTAGGGCTTGGCGTTGCCGTCTTCTGCTGGAGCGGCGGGGGCTTCGGTTTCAGCGTCGGTCATCGGCCTCAACATAGGCGCGGATGGCGAGTCGCGTGAGGGGCTGTCTTGACCTTGCGGGCGGGCCGGGCGACAGGCGGGCCATGAACATCCTGCTCATCGGTTCCGGCGGGCGTGAGCACGCCCTGGCCTGGAAGATCGCCCAGTCGCCGCTGCTGACGCGCCTGGTCTGCGCGCCGGGCAATCCGGGCATCGCCGGGATGTGCGAGACGCGGCTGGTCAAGGTCACCGACGTCGACGGGCTGGCGGCCCTGGCGCAGGAGATCGGCGCCGATCTGGTGGTGGTTGGGCCGGAATCGTCTCTGGAAGTGGGCATCGCCGACCGGCTGGCGGAACTGGGCATCCCCTGCTTCGGCGCGACGGCTGCGGCTGCGCAGCTGGAGACCTCCAAGGCCTTCACCAAACAGTTCGCCGACCGCCACGGCCTGCCCACCGCCGCCTATGGCGTGTTCGAGGACGCCGCCTTGGCCAAGTCCTATCTGAACCAGTTCGACCCGCCCTATGTGATCAAGGCCGACGGCCTGGCGGCGGGCAAGGGCGTGGTGATCGCGGAAAGCCGGACCGAAGCTGACGCGGCGATTGACGACATGCTCGGCGGCCGGTTCGGCCAGGCCGGCGCGCGGGTGGTGATCGAGGAGTTCATGACCGGCGAGGAGGCCTCGCTGTTCGCGCTTTCCGATGGCCAGACCGCCATGCTGCTGGGCGCGGCCCAGGACCACAAGCGCGCCTTCGACGGCGATCAGGGGCCGAACACCGGCGGTATGGGCACCTATTCACCGACGCCTGCCTTGACTGACGCCCTGGTCGAGGAAGCCCGGCTGAAGATGATAGCGCCCACCGTGGCGGGGATGGCCGAGGAGGGCATGCCCTATCGCGGCGTGCTCTACGCCGGGCTGATGCTGACGCCGACGGGCCCGCGTCTGGTGGAATACAACGCCCGCTTCGGCGATCCGGAATGCCAGGTGCTGATGCTGCGGCTGAAGAGCGACCTGGTTCCGTTGTTGCTGGCGGCGGCCACGGGGATGCTGGACAAGGCCGTTGTCCCGGAATGGCACAGCGAAGCGGCGATCTGCGTGGTCCTGGCTGCCAAAGGCTATCCGGAAGCCCCGGAAACCGGGTCTGTCATCGTCGGCGCCGACCAGGACTTCGGTCCCGATGTGGAAGTGTTCCATGCTGGGACAGTTTTGGACAGCGGCGCCCTGAAAGCCGCCGGTGGGCGGGTCCTGAACGTCTGCGCCCTGGGCGCCACCTTGGGACAGGCGCGCGAGCGGGCCTATGCGGCCGTGGACAGGATCGACTGGCCGGGCGGATTCCACCGCCGCGACATCGCCTGGCGGGCCCTTTAGCTGATCGAGATAGAATCGATCCGGTCGCCGTAGAAGGCGACGTGATCCTTGATCTCGGCCACCGCGTCATGGGGCGTTTCGTAGGTCCAGATGGCGTTGACCGAGCGTTCGCCGCCCATCGGGATGCTGAAGTAGGACGCGTCGCCCTTGTAGGGGCACCAGGTCGAATGATCGGTGCGCTCCAGCAGGGCCATGTCGAGGTCCTTGCGCGGTATGTACTGCACCGGCGGATAGGACGCTTCTTGCAGGGTCAGGGCGTCGGTGGTGTCGGCGATCACCGTGGCGCCTAGTCGGACGACGACGCGCTTGCCTGTCGGGGTGACGGTGATCGGATGGTCCGGGCCGGGAATCTTGACGGGGCGGGTCATGGCGGGTCCTCGCTGAAAGAGCAGCCCTCTAGATAGGAAGCTTCGCCAGAAGCGCATCCAGCGCCGCCTCGTCCTCGAACACTGCCCGCACCGGCCAGGCCCGCACCTTGGCCCGCCATTCGGGGGGGAGCCGCATCCAGTCCTTTTCCGTCGTCACGAGACCGGCGCCGTAGAGCTCAGCTCGATCTTCCAAAAACCGCAGGGTGCTGTCGCTGAAGCTAGCGTGGTCGGGGAAGCTGGCGAAGTCGGCCAGGTCGCAGCCGGCGGCTTTGAGGGCGCGCTCGACCTTCCAGGGTTTGCCGACCCCGGCGAAGCCGACCTGAGGGCCGGTCGGGGGAGGTTCTGAGGGCAGAAGGCGGGCGATCAGCACCGGCTTACCGGCGAATACGGACAGCAGGTCCGGGTCGGCCTCGGCCACATCGGCGGGCAACATCACAACCACCGCGTCGGCGCGCTTCAGGCCAACAGCGAGCGGCTCGCGCAGCGGGCCTGAGGGAAAGACGGCGTTGTCGCCGAACGGCCATTCGTTGTCGCGGGTCTCGCCATCGACCACGACCAGGGACAGGGTCTTTTTCAGGCTGGGGTTCTGGTGGCCGTCGTCCAGGACGATGGCTTGCGCTCCGGCCTGCACGGCGGCTCTGGCGCCCTCGGCGCGGTCGCGCGCGATCCAGAAGGGGCCGTCGGCGGCCAGCATCAGAGGTTCGTCGCCGACATCGATGGCGGTGTGGAGGGCCGGATCGACCTTGAGCGGCCCCGCCTCGCGCCCGCCATAGCCGCGCGACAGACCGTGGGCATCGACGCCCCGCGCGCGCAGCCGGGCGAGAATTTCGCGGGCGACAGGGGTCTTTCCGGCGCCGCCCATGGTCAGGTTGCCGACGCAAATCACCGGGACGCCCGGATCGAAGGGCGTGGCGCGCGCCATCTTACGGGCTCCGACCGCCGCCCAGATCCAGGACAGGGGCCGCAACAGGGCGCGGGTGATCGGCGCCGGGGCGCCGTCGCGCACGTACCACCAACGCGGCGTGCCCAGCTTCATGATGCGCCCGGCAGCAGGGGTGTGAGCGCCACCATCGCGGCGGCCAGGGTGGCGCGGCCGCGTTCGGCGTAAGTCTTGGCGCGCTGCCCCATCTGGCGGGCATGATCGGGATTGGCCATCAGTTCGGCCACCGCCTGGTTCAGCGCCTTCTGGTCATCGACCATCACCGCGGCCCCGCTGTCCATCAGCCCGGCATAGGTCTCGCTGAAGTTGGCGACGTCGGGCCCGGTGATGACCGGAACACCGAAATGGGCCGGCTCCAAAGGATTGTGGCCGCCGACGCCGCCGGTCAGGCTGCCGCCCATCACCACCGCCTGAGCCATGCGGAAGAAGAGGCCCAGTTCTCCCAGAGTATCGGCCAGATAGACCTGGGTGTCGGATCGTAGCGGCTCGCCGGTTGAGCGGCGGGCGTGGGTCAGGCCCTGGACGGTCAGGGCGGCGGCGATGCGGTTGGCGCGCGCCGGGTGCCGGGGGACCAGGATCAGCAGGCCCGGCGGTGTCGCGGTGTGGGCGAAGGCCTCGGCGATCATCTCGTCCTCGCCCGGATGGGTGCTGGCGGCGACCAGGATGGGCCGGTTGCGGGTCGGAAAGGCCAGGGCGGAGAGCGCGGCTTCATCGCAGGGCAGGGGGGCAGCGGCCTGTTTCAGGTCGAGCTCGCCGGCGACCGTGCCGCCCAGCATCTCGATGCGGGCGCGGCTGTCGGCGTCCTGGGTCAGGATTAGGTCGAAGGCGCCCAGCAGCGTCTTGGCCGCCACCGGTGCGCGCATCCAGCCATCGGCGGAGGTCTGGGAAATGCGGGCGCCCAGCAGGGCCAGCTTTACGCCCAGCGCCTTGGCCTGCAGCAGCACGTTGGGCCACAGCTCGCTTTCCGCGAACACGGCGGCGGCTGGGCGCCAATGAGCCAGGAAACGGCGGGCGACGTTGGGCGCGTCGATGGGGGCATACTGGTGGATGGCGCCGCTGGGCAGGCGGCGGGCCAGCAGCTGCGCGGCGGTGACGGTGCCGGAGGTCACCAGCAGGGTCAGGTCCGGGCGCTGCTCGGTCAGGGCCTCGATCAAGGGCAGCAGCGAGAGGCTCTCGCCGACGCTGGCGCCGTGCAGCCAGATCAGGTCGCTGGAGGGGCGGGCCACAGTGGAGCGGCCCAGGCGCTCATGTACCCGCGCTGTCTCCTCCTTGCCGCGCGCGGCGCGCGCCTTCAGCAGCAGCGGGGCCAGGGGCTCCAATGCCGCGGTCGCCATCCGATAGGCGGCGAGGGCCGCGCTCATCGGGCGATGGCCGCTTCGGCGCGGGCGCAGGCGGCGGTCATGGCCGCGCTCCACTCCACGCCCAGCCGATCCATGTCCTCGTCCGAAGCGTCCGGCGGGCAGTGGTAAGGGCCATCCCAGACGATGCAGCCGCGGCCGAACAGGCGGGGCAGCTTGGTCCCGTCCCAGGTGTTCAGGCGTAGGGCGGGGGCGGCGGCGAGGCCTAGCAGGAAGACCGGAACGCCGGCGCGCCGGGCCATGCGCACCGTGCCGGGGGCCATCTGCCGAGCGGGGCCGCGCGGGCCGTCGGGGGTGACCACCAGGATGCCGCCGTCCGCCAGCAGATCGAGCGCCTCGCGGAAGGCGGCGGCGCCGCCCTTGGCCTTGCCCTTCTTGGCCGAGGAGCCGCGGATCGGCGGCATCTTGTGGCGGACCATCGCGCGGGCGATGAACTCGCCGTCCGGCGACAGGGAGATCAGGATGCGGGTCACCTTGCGCTCGATCACCGCGACCTTGGCCGTGATCGAGAGGGCGATGTCGCCGTGCCAGAAGCAGCCAATCATGCCGCCGGGGCCGGCCAGCACCTGATCAAGGGCCCCGCCCGGCTCCTCGCCGATGCGGGTCCAGCGGATCGTCTTGATGACCAGGGCCAGATAGAGCCAGCTCAGCCAGCCCAGAAACGCCTGCACGGCGTCGGAGCGCAGCAGGCTCTTCAAAGCGCCGGTTCCTGATCCAGATCCTGGCTGCGCGCCAGGCGGGCGTAGAGGCGGCCATAGGCCATCAGGCTGTCGTGCGTGCCGATCTCGGCGACGCGGCCCTTGTCGATGACGTAGATGCGGTCGGCGTGGCGCACGGTGGACAGGCGGTGGGCGATCAGCACCGTGGTGCGCCCGGCCATCAGCCGCTCCAACGCCTCCTGCACCCGCGCCTCGCTTTCGGTGTCCAGGGCGCTGGTGGCCTCGTCCAGCAGCAGGATCGGGGCGTCCTTGAGGAAGGCGCGGGCGATGGCGATGCGCTGGCGCTGACCGCCGGAGAGGCGTGAACCGAGTTCGCCGACGGGGGTGTCGTAGCCCTGGGGCAGAGCCATGATGAACTCATGTGCCGCGGCGGCCTCGGCGGCCTGTTCGATGCGGAATTGCGAGGCATCGGGGCGGGCGTAGGCGATGTTGGCGCGGACGGTGTCGTCGAACAGGAAGGGCTCCTGGGTCACCAGGGCGATCTGCTCGCGCAGGGACGCCAGGGTGACCTGGCGCACGTCGCGCCCGTCCAGGCTCACCGATCCGCCCTGCACGTCGTAGAAGCGCGGGATCAGGTTCAGCACCGTGCTCTTGCCGCCGCCGGAGGGTCCGACCAGGGCGATGGTCTCGCCGGGCTTGGCTTCGATGCTGACGCCGTCCAGCGCGGGGATGTCCGGATCGTAGGCGAAGCGCACGTCGGTCAGGCTGATATGGCCCTCGGCGCGGGGCAGGGCGGCGGCGCTCGGCGCGTCCCCGATCTCAGGCGTCACATCCAGCGCTTCGAACAGGCGATTGGCGGCGGCCAGGCCTTCGCCCATCACCGCCTGCAGGTTGGCGACTTGGCGCAGCGCCTGGGAAGCCATGGCCAGGGCGGCCAGGAAGACCATCAGGTTGCCGACGCCGAAGCCCCCGTGGATGGCGCGCCAGCCGGCGTAGGCGATGACGGCGGCGGTGATCAGGGTCATCACCGCCTCGGTGGCCGGGGCGGCGGTGGACCGGGCGTTGGCGCCCTTGATCAGATGGGCCTCGCGGCGGGCGACGACCTCGGCCACCCGGCCCTCCTCGAAGGCCTCGCGGTTCTCCATCTTGACGATCTTGACCCCGTCCAGGCTCTCCATCACCGCGGTGGACAGGGCGGAGGTCTCGGCCATGGCCCCCTGGGCGGCCTTGCGGGTGCGCTTGGAGTAGCGCTGCATCACCGTGGAGGCGATCGGACCGCCGATCAGGACCAGCAGGCTAAGGCCCACGTCCTGCTTCAGCATCAGGACCACGGTGGCGACGATGGTCAGGGCGTTCTGGACGTAGTTGACCAGACCGTTGGTGGCCGCTTCGCGGACCAGCCCCGCTTCATAGAGGATCGAGGACAGATGGGCGCCAGAGTGGGCGGCGCGAAGCTGGGCCAGGTCAGCTCTGACAAGACGCCCGAACAGCTGCACCTGGATCTCGCCGACCATGCGGTTGCCGATGCGGTTGACCAGCACCGCCTGGCCCACCTGGGCGATGGTGCGGGCGATAGCGGCGGCGGCGATGGCGGCGGGGACCACCAGCAGGGCGGAAGCGCGTTTCTCGACGAAGAGTTGCTGCACGGCGGGGCCGAGCAAACCGGCCAGAAGGGCGCTGAATCCCGCCACGGCGGCTGCGCAGACCATCGACAGAGCCAGGGATTTCGAGTGCGGCGCCAGATAGGTCCGGTAGATGCGTAACGCGACCGCTCGGCTGGAGTAGCCTTGTCTGCTGGGGGGCGGCGGATCGAGCATCAGGTTCGGTCGGTTTTTTGGGTTCGGCTGTCAAGGTTGGACTTGATTGGACTTGGGGGGCGCCCCTTGGGTTCGGCGGCGCATCAGGGTATCAGGGCCGCGTAACGAAAGAAGCGGCTTATCCCGTGGCGGACTTCGACCTCAAAACACGGCTCGGCCGGTTTCGCACCTATCTCCACTACCTGTGGAACGACCACGCCTACCTGAGGGTGGGATTCCAGAACGCCCATTGGGTCAGCCCCGAACTGGTGCGGACCAATCAGCCCTGGCCGTTCCAGCTGAAGTGGTGGCGGGACCGTGGCATCAAGACCATCATCAACCTGCGCGGCGGGTTCGACGGCAGCTTCTACGCTCTGGAGAAGGACGCCTGCGAGCGGCTCGGGCTGAAGATGGTCGACTTCGTGGTGACTTCCCGCGAGGTCCCGTCGCGGGTGCGGGTGATGGGCGCCAAGGAGCTGTTCGAGACCATCGAATATCCGGCCCTGATGCACTGTAAGTCGGGCGCGGACCGCGCCGGGATCATGAGCGTGCTCTACGCCCATTTTCGCCTGGGTCTGCCGATCCGCGAGGCGATGAAGGAGCTGAGCCTGCGCTACCTGCACATGAGCGCGGGCAAGACCGGGGTGCTCGACTACACCTTCGAGCGCTATCTGGCCGAAGGCGAGCCCAAGGGGTTGAGCTTCACGCAATGGGTCGAAAGCCCGGCCTATGATCCCGACGCCATCAAGGCGGATTTCCGGGCCCAGTGGCTGGGGACGCTGCTGACCGAGAAGCTTCTGCGGCGAGAGTAGGGCGCCTAGTCGTTGTGCGCCGGTTCCAGCATTTTGGCCGCGTCGATGACGAAGTAGCGGGCCAAGGCGTTGTCGACCGTCTGCTGCGCGCGGCCGCGCCAGGCCTTCACGGCCTCCTCGTAGGTGGCGTAGGCGCCGACGAACTCGACGCTGGCGGGATTGCGGAAAGCCAGCGGGCCGTCCAGTTCCTTCAGCTCTCCGCCCATGACGATGAACATAGCGACTCTCCGGTCAGAATGGTGTTGAGCCGGCAACGGCTACGCGGGCGGATCGATATGGCTGACGCGCTGTAAAATCAACTCATGCAGGCCGGGGGCGCTGCACAAAAGGCTGCGTTGCATCGGCGCAGGGCGGTTGTAGGTGAAGGGACGGCCATGATGGTCGCCGATGCAGGCTCCGGCTTCGCGCGCGATCAGGTCCGCGGCTGCCAGGTCCCAATCGTTCTTGGGCGTCAGCGCCAGGGCGGCGTCGAAGTCCCCGCAGGCGACCTGCACCACCCGGTAGGCGATGGAGTTGCGCGATTCGATGCGCATGGGCGGCCAGGGCGCCGGCCAGCGCGGATCGGCGAACATGCGGGCGTCGCCGAGCATGGCGCAGCCCTCCAGGCTTGAGGCGTTGCTGGGCATGATCGGCTTGCCGTTGAGAAAGGCGCCGCCGCCCACGGTGGCTTCGTACATCTCGTCGAGCTCGGGAGCGTAGACCACCGCGCAGGTCGGCTGACCGTTCTGCACCACGGCGATGCAGACGGTGAACCAGGGCTTGCCCTTCAGATAGGCGGCGGTGCCGTCGATGGGATCGACCAGGAACAGGCGCGGGATGGTCATGCGGATCGGGTCGTCGACCGTCTCCTCCGACAGCCAGCCGTAGTTGGGCCGGGCGGTCAGCAGGCGCAGCTTGAGCAGGCTATCGACCGCGATGTCGGCGTCGGTAACCGGCGAGCCACCCTCCTTGGACCAGATCTTCAGCCCGTCCGCGCGCGCCTGCAGGGCCAGCTTGCCGGCCTCGACGGCAGCGCCGCGGATCAGGTCCAGATCGGCCTGCAGCGTCATCGTCCGGCGATCGCCAGCCCCTCGACCATCAGGGAGGGGGAATTGCGCGAGCCCCGGAATTCCAGGTCCGAGCCGGCGATCACGCGGCCGTAGATGTCGATCAGGTTGCCCGCCACGGTGATCTCGGTGACCGGATAGGCGATCTGACCCTTCTCGAACCAGAAGCCCGAGACGCCAATCGACCAGTCGCCGGTGTTTCCGTTCAGGGACGGGCCGAACAGGGAGGTGACCAGCAGCCCCTCGCCCGCGTCGCTCATCAGCCCGGCCAGGTCCTTGTCTCCCGGCTGCACGGTGAGGTTGGTGGTCCCCACGCCCGGCGGACCGGCCAGGCCGCGTGAGGCGTGGCCGGTGGTTTCCAGGCCCAACTGACGGGCCGAGGCGCTGTTGAGCAGCCAGGTGGTCAGCACGCCCTTGTCGATCAGGGCGGTGTCGCCGTTGACCACGCCCTCGTCGTCGAAGGGCTGTGAGCCGAGGCCGCGCTTCCTATGCGGTTCGTCCAGGATGGTGATGGCGGACGAAAAGACCTGTTGGTGCAGCTTGGTCTTCAGGAACGAGGCGCCCCTGGCGATGGCTGGGCCGGCGATGGCGCCGATCAGGGGCGAGATCAGCGACATGGCCACGCGGTCCTCGAAGATGACCGTGGCGGTCTGGCTGTCGATCTTGCGCGCGCCCAGGCGCTGGACGGCGCGCTTGCCGGCTTCGGCGCCGATCGCCTGAAGGTCCGGCAGGTCTGACTGCCAGCGCACCGAGCGGCCGTCGCCGCCGCGCTCCATGCCGTTCTCGTCGCCAGCGATGGCGCCCGCGTAGACCGAGAAGCTGGAGGCCTGGTGGCGGCCCGAGAAGCCGCTAGAGGTGACCATGAAATACTCAGCGGAAGACCAGGAGCCTGAGCCCCCGTCCGAATTGGTCACGCCCGGCACCGCGCGGGCGGCGTCCTCGGCGGCCAGGGCCTGGGCCTCCAAGGTCTCGGGCGAAGGTTCGGTGGGGTCGTAGAGATCGAGGTCGATGAACGGGCCCTTGGCCAGGCGATCGGCGGGGGCGAGACTGGCGTAGGGCTCTTCGGGCGCCAGGCGAGCCATGTTCATGGCGCGGTCCAGCAGTTTGCCGCGCGCCTCGGGTGAGATGTCGGAGCCGGACACGGTGGCCTGACGCTTGCCGATGAAGACGCGCAGACCGAGGTCGCGGGCCTCCTCGCGCTCGACTTCCTCAAGCTCGCCCAGGCGCACGCCGACGGACAGGGATTGCCGGGCGCCGACGACGGCTTCGGCGGCGTCCGCGCCGGCCTTCAGGGCGCCGCGAACCAGCTCATGCAACAGATTTTCGTCCATGCGGCCATATGGGGGAGGCGGCGGGTGCGCCGCAAGAGATCAGGCATGCAAAAGGGCGCGCCGAAGCGCGCCCTCCGCAGTCTTAATGGCTGGATCAGTTGGCGTAGATGGCCACGACGTTGTGGGTGTCGGTGTCGATCACAACCCGTTCGCCGTTCAGATAGGCCCAGCGGTATTTGGGGTAGCTGGGCACGTCCAGCCAAGTCACTTCGCCGGCGATCGGCTTGCCCATCTCGACGGCGCCCGAATAGGCGATGGGGGCCGAGGTCTGGGTGGTGATGTAGCTGCGCACCTGGGTCGGCGGGGCGACAGAGTGGCCGACCGTGGCGCCGGCGATGCCGCCGACCACCGCGCCTATGGGGCCGGCCACCAGAGCGCCGGCGATCACGCCGCCGGCCGCGCCGGGCGCCGTGCCGCCGGCGTCCTTCTTGACGGTCTTGGTCGTGGTGGTGGTCGAGCCGTCGGCGTTTTCCGTGGTGGTGCTGCGCACCGTGGTCTGGGCCAGGACGGGCGCAGCGGTCAGGGCGGCGATGGCCGCGCCGAGGACAAGATAGGTCTTCATGGGGGGCTCCGGTCAAAAAGGAAACTGATGGAGCCAAAACGCCAATCAAACGGAGCCGTTCCGGAGCGCGGCGCGTCGGTCAGTCCCAGATCGACTTGCCGTCCCCCGGCAGTCCCAGCCGCGCCCACTTCTCGGTGACGGTCTTCACCACATCCGGATCCATGGCGATCTTCTCGCCCCATTCGCGATGGGTTTCCGGCGGCCATTTGTTGGTGGCGTCCAGGCCCACCTTGGAGCCAAGGCCGGATTCCGGGGAGGCGAAGTCCAGATAGTCGATCGGAGTGTTCTCGATCAGGGTGATGTCGCGGGCGGGGTCCATGCGGGTCGACAGCGCCCACATAACGTCCTTCCAGTCGCGGGCGTCGATGTCGTCGTCCACCACGATCACCCACTTGGTGTACATGAACTGGCGCAGGTAGGACCACACGCCCAGCATCACCCGCTTGGCGTGGCCGGGGTAGGCCTTCTTCATCGACACCACGGCGATGCGGTAGCTGCAGCCCTCCGGCGGCAGCCAGAAGTCGACGATCTCCGGGAACTGCTGGCGCAGCAGGGGGATGAACACCTCGTTCAGCGCCTCGCCGAGCACGGACGGCTCGTCCGGCGGCCGACCGGTAAAGGTGGTCAGGTAGATGGGGTCCTTGCGCATGGTGACGGCGGTGATCTCGAACACCGGGAAGCGCTCGACGGAATTGTAGTAGCCGGTGTGGTCGCCGTACGGGCCCTCGTCGGCGTACTCGTCCAGATGGACATAGCCCTCCAGCACGATCTCGGCCTCGGCGGGCACCATCAGGGGCACGGTCTTGGCCTTGACCAACTCGACCTTGGCGCCGCGCAGCAGGCCCGCGAACTGGTATTCGGAGAGGGTGTCGGGCACCGGCGTCACGGCGGCCAGGATCACGCCCGGATCGGCGCCGAGCACGGCGCAGGCGGGGAGGGGCTCCCGCTTGCCGGCGGCCTTCCAGCGGCGGTGATGCTGGGCGCCCCCGCGATGGGCCAGCCAGCGCATGATGGTCTTGTCCGGCCCCAGCACCTGCATGCGGTAGATGCCGAGGTTGAAGTCATCCTCCTTGGCGTCGCTGGGTCCCTTGGTCACGATCAGCGGCCAGGTGATCAGGGGCGCCGGCTCGCCGGGCCAGCAGGTCTGGATCGGCAGCTTGGAAAGGTCGATCTGATCTCCGGTGAGGACGACTTCCTGCACGGGCGCGTTCTTGACCACCTTGGGCCGCATGGCCATGACCGCCCCGGCCAGGGGCAGCAGCTCCAGCGCCTCACCGATGCCGCGCGGCGGGTCGGGCTGGCGCAGGAAGGCCAGCAGTTCGCCCACTTCGCGCAGCTCCGCCCCGGTGGTGCGGGCCTTGCCTTGCAGCGTTACGCCCATGGCCACGCGCTTGACCGTGCCGAACAGGTTGGCCAGGCAGGGGATGGGCGAGGGGGAGCCGTCGGCCAGGACCGGGTTTTCGAACAGCACGGCAGGACCGCCGGTCGCCAGCAGCCGGGTCTGGATCTCGGTCATCTCCAGCACGGTGGATACCGGCTCGGAGACGCGCACCAGCTCGCCCGCCGCCTCCAGCACCGCCATGAATTCGCGCAACGATCGGTAGGCCATACGCCCTCGCTTCAAGCAGCGCGGAAGCTAGGGGGAGGGAAGGCGGTTGTCACGCCTGCTGCTTGAACCGGCGAAATCGCCTTTTGCGGCCAGAGCCGCGCGGGGGCTGTTGCCGACGCCCTGTGGGAATCGGAAGATCGCTGCATGACCGACGCCGCGAATCCTCCGCTGAAGCTACCCCTGCTGGTGCTGGGGGCGACCAGCCTGATCGGGCGGTTCCTGATGCCCCGCCTGACCGCTGCGGGCGTGGGGGCCGTGGGCCTCAGCCGGACGGCGCCGGAGAAGGCGGGCTGGGTGCGGGCCGACCTTTCCGCCGAGGATCTGCAGATGCGCCTGCCGCGCGCGGCGACGGTGCTCAGTCTGTCGCCGATCTGGCATTTGCCGCAAGCTCTCCCGGCCTTGAAAGCCAAGGGAATGCAGCGGCTTGTGGCATTTTCCTCGACCAGCGTCTTCACCAAGGCGACGTCGCCCGACGCCCATGAGCAGGAGGTGGTTCGCAGGCTACAGGCGGGGGAGGCGGGAGTGCGGGCCTTCTGCGAGGCCAATCTGGTGGCCTGCACCATCCTGCGTCCGACGATGATCTACGCCGAAGGGCAGGACAACAACGTCAGCCGTCTGGCCGGGCTGATCCGGCGGATCGGGGTGCTGCCGCTCTACGGCAAGGGCGAGGGCTTGCGCCAGCCTGTGCACGCCGACGATCTGGCGGGCGCGGCCCTGGCGGCGGCGGTCAGCAAGGAGGCGGAGGGGCGGGCCTTCGACCTGGCGGGTGGCGAAATCCTGACTTACCGCCAAATGGCCGAGCGGGTGTTCGAAGGGATGGGCCGCAAGCCGCGCATCCTGGCCTTGCCGGAATGGCTGTGGCGGCTGGCCTTCACTCTCGCACGGCCCCTGCTGCCCGGCGCCACAGCGCAGATGGGCGCGCGGATGAGCGAGGATCTGGTCTTCAACAATGGTCCAGCAAAACGAAGTTTCGACTGGAATCCCAGAAGCTTCCGGCCAAAATTTAAGGCTTAGAGCGAAGTCCAAACCGCCAGCTCGTTGCCGGCGGGGTCGCGGAAGTGGAAACGGCGGCCGCCGGGGAACTCGAAGATCGGAACGGTGATCGCGGCGCCCGCGGCCTGCACCTTCGCCAGCATGGCTTCCAGATCATGGGCATAGAGGACTGGCAGGGGTTTGGGGGTCGCTTCTTCCGTCCTGAAGCCGCCGTCCAAGCCTTCGCTGAAGGCGGCGTAACCGGGACCATAATCGACGAAGGTCCAGCCGAAGGCCTGACCGTAAAAGGCCTTCACGGCGGGCAGATCGCCGCCCGGCATTTCCAGATAGTCGAGTTTGCCGTCTTCGCGCATGACATGCCTCCGTGTTCCTTATTTGTTCCTATCCGCTCAACTGGGCAGAGTCCAGACGCCTGTGCGCTTGATCTCGATGTCTTCCAGTTCGCGGGTGGTCTGGACCTGATAGTCGGCCAGGGGAATGAGGCCGGTGCGGGGGAAGTAGCTGCGGCCCGGGTCGCCGATCAGGACGTGGGCGCCGCTCGCCGCCGCTGCGGCCAGCCAGGCCAGGACCCGCTCGGCCAGGGGCTTTTCGTAGCAGATGTCGCCGGCCAGGATCACGTCGACGGCGGGTGGCGGACGGTCCAGGAGGTCGGCGATCACGCTGTCGACCACCACGCCATTGGCCTCGGCGTTGAGGGCGATGGCGGCGCGGCAAAAGGGGTCGATGTCGCAGGCCAGGGCCCGGTCGGCGCCCGCCTTCATCGCGGCGACGGCGCACATTCCCGAACCGGAGGCGAAGTCCAGCACCGCCTTGCCGCGCACCACCTCGGGGTTGTCCAGCAGATAGCGGGCGATGGCTTGGCCGCCGGCCCAGGCGAAGGCCCAGAAGGGCGGAGCGAGCCCCATCTCGCCCAACGCATCTTCGGTCATCTTCCAGATCGGGGTGATCTCGCTGGCGACGTGCAGCACCAGCTCCGGCGCATGCGGCACCGGCAGCAGGACCGTGTTGGCGCGGATGAAGGCTTCGGGGTCGTCGATCATCTCGCTCCCCTCGGCAGGCGCTATTTTGATTTGAACGCGGGGCTCGGCGATCCGGTGAAGTCCCCCGCCCAGCCCTCGGCCAGGACCGGCTGGAATTCGGACAGAGGCATCAGCACCTCATAATCGCCCTCAGCATAGGCCCCGATCACATAGGGGTCGAACAGGAACATCATCCCTCCGATGCGGTAGGGCGTCGCGGAAGGGATCAGCACGGCCCGGCCGTCCGACCATTTGGGGCAGCGCCAGCTCGTGGGATCGGTGTGGCCCATACGCGCGGCCTTGGCCCGGGTGACCGCTTCGCAGAGGGCGGCGTCCTGCAGGCTGGTGTCGGCGCCGGGCTTGATCAGGTCGGACAGCAGCACCGCCACGTTACGCTGGCGATCCCACAGCAGGATCTTGGTGCCGTGGTTGGGGTGGACGCCGCCGGTGTCGTCGTACCAGGCGGCGCGCAGGCTGATCAGGTGGGGGCTGATCGCGGTAATGGTCCAGGCCACCCGGTGCTCGTAGGGGGTCGGCTCGGCCTTGCCCTTGGCGGCGAAGCGGGCGCGGTCCTGGGCCGCCGTCTTGACGAAATCCAGAAGCTCCTGACGGCCGTCGGCGTAGAGCTTGGCGTGCAGCTCGCCGTAGCGGTCGATGCCGGACGGCAAGATCAGCCTGACCTTCGCGTCCGGCGTATCCAGTTCGTAGTGGGTTGGGACCGGCGGGGCAGCGACGGCGGCGTCGGCCTTGGTGAACTCGGCGATTTCCTGCTTCTTGCTCTGGCCGCATCCGGCGACGGCCACAGCCGCCAAAAGGATCATGGCGGCACGGCCCGAGAGCATGGAGCGTCTTCCTAGATCGGGGCGCGCCAGATCCCTGCGATCAATCCCGCAAACAGGATAAGCCCCGCCGCGCGGTTGGACTTGAACAAGCGTAACGCTCCAGCGCCGTCGTCGATCCGCACCTGCCGGGCCTGGTTGAATAGATGCAGGGCGTAAAGCACCCCAAACGCCAGGAAGACGGGGCCGAGCGCGGCGGTGTATGCGGCGGCGAAGGCGAAGATGGCGGTCAGGCCGTAGAAGGCCAGCACCCCCTGGGCCGCGCCGGACCCGAGACGGCGGGCGCTGGATTTCACGCCGGCCAAGGCGTCGTCCTCCATGTCCTGGATGGCGTAGATGGTGTCGTAGCCGAGGGTCCAGAAGACGCCGGAGACATAGAGCAGCAGGCAGGGCAGGGCGATAGTTCCGGTGACCGCCGCGTAGCCCAGGAGGGCGCCCCAATTGAACGTGAGGCCGAGCCAAGCCTGGGGCCACCAGGTGATGCGTTTCATCAGGGGATAGGCGGCGACCAGGGCCAGGGAGCCGACGCCCAGGCCGATCGCCACGGGCGGCATGGTGGCCAGGATGGTGAAGCTGACCAGGCTGCACGCCGCCAGGAAGCCCAGGGCCTGTTTCACGCTGATCTGGCCGGAGGCGACGGGGCGGGCCGCCGTGCGGGCGACCTTGGCGTCGATGTCCCGGTCGAGGATGTCGTTCCAGGCGCAGCCCGCCGCCCGCATCAGGAAGGCGCCGACGGCGAACTTCAGGATGAGCACGAGATTGGGCAGGGCGTGGGCCTGGGAGGCGGCCAGGGCGATCCCCTGCCATCCCGGCAGCAGCAACAGCCAGGCGCCGGCTGGCCGGTCGAAGCGGCCGAGCTTGAGCCAGGGCTGCAGACGCGCGGGGGCCCAGCGGTCGACCCAGTTGTCGTTGGCGGCGTCGGGCAGGGGGGCGGTGCTCATTGGCAGGCTTTTTGCGACGGTTGCGCCCGCACGGCTACAGCAAAACGGCGCAAGGCCCTCTACATTGGCGCTATGACCGACTCTCCTGAACAGGACGGCCAGACCCGTAAGGTCCTGAGCAACGGCCAGGTGCTGGCCTTTGTCGTGCGCCAATGGATGCGCCAGCCGCGGGCGTTCGCCCTTTCGGCGGGGCTGATGCTGGCCGCGGTGCTGTGCGACCTGAGCGCACCCTGGATGGCCGGAGGGCTGGTCAACGCCGTGTCCGCGCCGCCCGCCGCCGCCGGAGTGCCACACGCCTGGCAGGCCTGGGGCGCCTTCGTCGCCATCTATGTGGTGCTGCTGGCGATCCGCAATCTGGGCTTCCTGAGCTGGAACCCCTTCGCGGCCTGCAACATGGAGGCCCTGATCAACGAGGCCTTCGAGCGAGTGCAGTCCTTCTCGTCGGACTGGCACGCCGACACCTTCGCCGGGGCCACCGTTCGGCGAGTCAGCCGGGGCATGTGGGGTTACGACACGATCTCGGACCAGCTGGTCCTGTGGCTAGGGCCCTCGACCCTGGTGCTGCTGGGCCTGGCGACCTCGATGCTGATGCGATGGCCCGTGGTCGGCGCCTTCGCCCTGGTGATGGTGGCGGCCTATATGGCGGTCAGCCTGACCATGGCCCAGCTGTGGATTCGCCCGGCTAACCTGAAGTCGGCGGCGCTGGATTCCGAGATCGGCGCCAACCTGGCCGACGCCATCACTTCCAACGCCGTGGTCAAGACCTTCGGCGCCGAGACGCGCGAAGAGGCCCGCTTCGCCGTCACCGCCAGCGCTTGGCGGCGGGCTTCGGTCAAGTCCTGGAACCGGGCGATCATGACCGGAGCAGTGCTGAACGCCCTGATGGTCACGCTGCAGGCTGGCCTCACGGGCCTGCTGGTGATGATGTGGTCGCGCGGCGAGGCGCGAGCTGGGGACGTGGCCTTCGTCATCACCGCCTTCATGCTGATGAGCGGCTATCTGCGCAATTTCGGCGAGAACGTCCGCAATCTGCAGAAGGGTCTGGACGACACCGAGGCGGTGGCCGGTTACATGCAGACTGAGGCCCAGGTGGCCGATCATCCGGACGCTGCAATCTTCCGGCGCGGGCGCGGCGAGATCGTGTTCGACCGGGTCAGCTTCAAATACAAGGGCCAGGATCAGGCCTTGTACGAGCGTTTCACCCTGGCCATCGCGGCGGGCGAGCGGGTGGCCCTGGTGGGGCCGACGGGGTCGGGCAAGTCGACCTTCGTCAAGTTGATCCAGCGCCTTTATGACCTCGACGATGGCCAGATTCGCATCGACGGCCAGGACGTGGCGTCAGTGACCCAGGAGAGCCTGCGCCGGTCCATAGCCGTGGTGCCCCAGGATCCGGCCCTGTTCCACCGCTCGATCGGCGAGAACATCGCCTACGGCAAGCCGGACGCTGACCTGGAAGACATCATCGCCGCTGCCAGGAAGGCGAGGGCCCACGACTTCATCGCCCGTCTGCCGAACGGCTACGACACTCTGGTTGGCGAGCGCGGGGTCAAGCTGTCGGGAGGCGAGCGCCAGCGCGTGGCCATCGCCCGGGCCCTTCTGGCCGACGCGCCGATCCTGATCTTCGACGAGGCTACGTCATCACTGGACGTGGAGACCGAGCGCGACGTGCAGGTGGCTGCCGAGGCTCTCATGGCTGGGCGCACCACCATCGTCATCGCCCACCGCCTATCGACCATCCGCGGCGCGGACCGCATCCTGGTGTTCAACGAGGGCCGGGTCGTCGAGGAGGGCCGCCACCGCGATCTCGTGGCGATGAACGGCGCCTATGCTCGACTGCATGCGGTGACGGAAGGCGCAGCCTAACCGGGCTGCTTGGTGGTCCGCAGGTAGGGCTTCAGGGTCTTGAAGCCGGGGAACAGGCTGGCGGCGTCCTCGTTGCTGACCGCCGTGGTGATGATCACGTCGTCGCCCTGCTTCCAGTTCACCGGCGTCGCCACCTTATGTTTGGCCGTTAGTTGCAGGGCGTCGACCGTCCGCAAGATCTCGTCGAAGTTCCGGCCCACCGCCATCGGATAGATGATCATCAGCTTGATCTGCTTGTCGGGGCCGATGATGAAGACGTTGCGGACCGTGGCGTTGTTGGCCGGGGTGCGGCCGTCCGAGGTCGGCGGGGCGTCGGCGGGCAGCATGCCGTAGAGCTTGGCGACCTTCAGTTCCGGATCGCCGATCATCGGATAGTTGACCTTCGCGCCCTGAGTTTCCTCGATGTCGGCGGCCCATTTGGCGTGGTTGTCGACCGGGTCGACCGACAGCCCGATCACCTTGACGCCGCGCTTGTCGAACTCGGGCTTCAGCTTGGCCACGGCGCCCAGTTCGGTGGTGCAGACCGGGGTGAAGTCCTTGGGATGGGAGAAGAGCACGACCCAGCTGTCGCCGGCCCAGTTGTAGAAATCGATCGGGCCTTCGGTGGTGTCGGCGTGGAAGTCCGGCGCGACGTCGTTGATCTGCAGCGGCATGATCGTCTCCCTGGATGAGCCGGGAGATCAGCCACAAAAGCCGCCAACCGGCAAGGCGCCCAAACGGCCTATCGGGCCAGCCGCCCGTCGGTCAGGGCGTCGGCGTCGAACGGGAACAGGACGTCCTTGTCCGGGGCGGCGATCTTCTTGGCGATGGCCGGGTCGGCCAGGACATGCAGCATGTGGCGCATGATGTTTAGCCGGGCGGTCTTCTTGTGGTCCGAGCGTACGCAGATCCAGGGCGCGCCGGGCGAATGGGTGCGCATCAGCATGTCGTCGCGGGCGCGGGTGTAGGCGTCGAAGCGCTTTTCGGCCTCCACGTCCATCGGCCCGGTCTTGAGCGTCTTGAGCGGGTCGGTGCGCCTCTCCTTGAGGCGCTTGTGCTGCTCGTCCCGCGAGACGTCGAGCCAGTATTTGATCAGGACGATGCCGGACTGGACCAGCATCCGCTCGAAGGAGGGCACGTCCAGCAGGAACTGCTCCTGCTCGGCGAGCGTCGAGAAGCCCATCACCACCTCGACCCCGGCGCGGTTGTACCAGGAGCGGTTGAACAGCACCCATTCGCCGGCGCTGGGCAGGTAGCGGACATAGCGCTGGAAGTACCACTCGCCCTGTTCGCGGTCCGAGGGCTTGGGCAGGGCGACCACGCGGGTGGCCCGCGGCGACAGGTGTTCGGCGATGCGCTTGATCGCTCCGTCCTTGCCCGCGGCGTCGCGGCCTTCGAAGATGACCAGCGCCTTCTGCCCAGCGGCGATCGCCTTGATCTGCGAGCGGACCAGCTCGATCTGCAGCTTGCGCAGCTCCTGTTTGTATTTCTCGTCGTCCATGATTTCACTCTAGGCCCAGGAAGCCGCCTGCATAGGGCTTCACCGTTGCAACGCGCAGGCTGTAGGAAAGCCCATGATCCGTCTGCATGTCACCCAGCCACTGTCGCAAGGCGCAGCCGTCGCGCCGTCGCCCGAGCAGTCCCGCTACCTGACCCAGGTGATGCGCCAGGCGGTCGGCGACGAGATCCTGCTGTTCAACGGCGCGGACGGGGAATGGCGGGCACGGATCGCCGAGGTGTCCAAGCGCGGCTGCGTGCTGACGGCGCACGAGCGGACCCGGGAGCAGTCGACCGGGCCGGATCTCGATCTGGTCATCGCCCTGGTGAAGCGGGCGCGGCTGGAGACCATCGTGGAGAAGGCGACCGAGCTGGGCGCACGTCGTATCCGCCTGGTAACCACCCGCCGCACCAACGCCGATCACACCAATGTGTCCCGTCTGCAGGCCATAGCGGTGGAGGCCGCCGAGCAGACCGGACGGCTGGACGTGCCCGAGGTCGCGGCGCCGGAGAAGCTGGAGCGGCTGCTGGAGGGCTGGGACGCCGGGCGGGCTCTGATGTTCTGTGACGAGGCGGGCGACGATCCGTCCGAGGAATGGGGCGGCGAGCATGGCCGCGCGAAGCCGGCGCTGGACGCGCTCAGAGCCGGGCGTGCTGGGCCATGGGCGGTGCTGATCGGGCCGGAGGGCGGTTTCGCGCCCGAAGAACGCCAGCGGCTGCGGGGTCTTCCCCATGTCACGCCGGTGACGCTGGGACCGCGTATCCTGCGCGCCGATACCGCCGCGATCAGCGCCCTGACCCTGTGGCAGGCGACGCTCGGCGACTGGGCGGCAGGAACCTAAACAGGGCGGCGACCACTTGAGCTTGGCCGCGTTGACGCTTAACTGCGCTTCGCCGGGCGTTTTTGACTGGCGGCGGCGCGACTTAACGCGCGTTTGGGGTGGGGAGATAAGGATGGCTTCTGCCGCGGTGGACGACAGGCCGCTGACAGCCGACATGCTGGCGGCCCATCTCGCCGAGGGCTGCAAGCCGGAATCCCGTTTCCGCGTCGGCGCCGAGCACGAGAAGTTCGTCTTCCGCCACGGCTCCAACGCCACGGTTCCTTACGAGCCTGATGGCATCAAGGCGCTGCTGACGGGGCTGATGCAGTTCGGCTGGCAGGGCGTCTACGAAGGCGAGACCCTGATCGCGCTGGAGCGCAACAAGGCCAACATCAGCCTGGAGCCCGCCGGCCAGTTCGAGCTTTCCGGCGCGCCGCTGGAAACCATCCACGAGATCTGCGCGGAAACCCGCTCGCACCTGGAAGAAGCCAAGGCAGTGGCCGACCCGCTCAACATCGGCTTCCTGGGGCTGGGTTTCGCCCCGACATGGACACGCGCCGAATGCAAGATCATGCCCAAGGGCCGCTACGTCATCATGCGCCGCTACATGCCGCTGGTGGGGGGCAAGGGCCTGGACATGATGCTGCGCACCTGCACCGTGCAGGCCAATCTCGATTTCTCGTCCGAGGCGGACATGATCGAGAAGTTCCGCGTCAGCCTGGCGCTCCAGCCCATCGCCACGGCCCTGTTCGCCAATTCACCCTTTGTGGAGGGCAAGCCCACGGGCATCCTGTCCAACCGCGCCAACGTCTGGACCGACACCGACCCGGACCGCACCGGCATGCTGCGCTTCGTGTTCGAGGACAGCTTCAACTTCGAGACCTACGCCCGCTACGCCCTCGACGTGCCGATGTATTTCGTCAAACGCGGGCACAAGTACATCGACGTGGCCGGCCAATCCTTCCGCGCCTTCATGGCCGGGGAACTGCCGGGCCTGCCGGGCGAGAAGCCGACGCTGGGCGACTGGTCCGACCACCTGACCACCCTGTTCCCCGAAGTGCGGCTGAAGCAGTACCTGGAAATGCGCGGATCGGACTCCGGCCCGGCCAGCCGCATCTGCGCCCTGCCGGCGCTGTGGACCGGCATCTTCTACGACAAGGCTGCGCTGGCCGCCGCCTGGGACCTCTGCAAGGCCTGGGCGCCCGAGAGCCGCGAGAAGCTGCGGGTGGATGCGGTGCGATTGGGGCTGAAGGCCGAGGTCGAGGGCCGCTCCGCCCGTGACGTAGCCGTCGACATGGTGGCCATCGCCAAGGAAGGCCTGAAGCGCCGCGCGCGGCTGAACGCCGGCGGCGTGGACGAGACCGGCTTCCTGTCGGAACTGGAAGAGATTGCCGACAGCGGCATGACCCCCGCTGACCGGCTGCTGGAGCTCTATCATGGCCCCTGGAAGGGCGATGTGAGCCAGGCGTTCGAGGACTTCGCCTACTAGGCTGCCGGAAACTCCCCGCCGAAGCGGGGAGCCCGGGAGAGGGTAGCGCGTCTAGGCGACGCTGCGGTGGACGTGGGTGGCGCGGGGCATGGCGGCGACGTCGCCGGCGTTCAGCTCATAGACTTCGAAATGATCCTCGGCGAAGCAGAGGTAGCCGCGCAGGGCCTCCATGCCGGGCGCCGGATTGTCGTAGGCGCAGACCGCGTTCTCAAGAATCTCCCCTTCCATCACCAGGGTGTAGCAGGAGGCTTCGCCGAGGCCGTGATGCAGGCTGCGGTGGCCGGTCTTGCCCATGTAGCCGGTCTCGACATCCTTGGCCGGGAAGAGGTGGACCGGGTCCTTGCCGTCTTCGCGGACGGTGAGGGCGGCGCTGGTGTCGGCGATCACATGGCCGGCGAACATGGCGCGCACGCGGTTAGGATTGGCTTCGATACGGATGGAGGCGGTGCGGTTACCAGAGAAGCTTGTAATCATAGTTTTTTCTCTCCCATATCCGATCAACGCCCGGGACTAGGTTTTAGGTCCAAGTTGATGCGTCAACCGCTTAAAGGAAACATGGTCCTCTTGATCTTCCACCGCAAGAGGTCCCGAAAAATGTTCACGGAACTGTTTGGGGTCGCTGAATGATCGTGATCGTGGCCGGCGTTATCATCACGCTGCTGACCTGCATTCCCGTTTTGCTGCAACTGCGAACACATCCGCGAGGACTGTTCGTACTGTTCTTCGCCGAGATGTGGGAGCGGTTCTCCTACTACGGCATGCGCGGCATCCTGATCTTCTACCTGACGCAGCACTTCCTCTACGATGATGCTTACGCCCAGGGGCAGTACGGGGCCTATACGGCGCTAGTCTATCTGCTGCCGCTGATCGGCGGGGTGGTTGCCGACAAATGGTTGGGCACGCGCAAGGCAGTGGCGTTCGGCGCGCTGCTGCTGGTGGCGGGCCATTTCGCCATGGGCATCGAGGGCCGCCCGGCGGTGCAGACCCTGCAGGTCGCCGGCCACAAGTACGAGTTCGTCACCACCGGCCGCATGGAAGGCCGCCATTCCTGCCTGAAGGCCGGGGACGGCTGCTACGATGTCGGGCCGGCGGCGGACGGCGGGCTGCAGATCAAGGGGATGCCCGCGGGCGGGACCTTGCCGCAGGTGCTGGTCAAGGGAAGCTATGAGCTGGGCGTTGAGAAGCGCGACCCGATCACTGCCAATATCATGTACCTGGCCCTGTCGCTGATCATCATGGGGGTGGGCTTCCTGAAGGCCAACATCTCCTCGATCGTCGGCCAGCTTTACGAGCAGGACGATCCCAGGCGCGATCCCGGTTTCACCCTCTACTACTACGGCATCAACCTCGGAGCCTTCTGGGCCGCCATCCTGTGCGGCTATCTGGGGCTGCGGGTCGGCTGGTGGGCTGGGTTCGGGCTGGCGGGTGTCGGCATGGCGGCGGGCTATGTCGGCTTCATGCTGGGCAAGCCGCTCCTGGAAGGCCACGGCGAGCCGCCTCATCCCGAGCGCTTGGCCAAGAAAGTTCTGGGACCGCTGAACGGCGAGGGGCTGATCTATCTGTGCGGCGTGCTGGGCGTCGGCGTGGTCTGGCTGCTGGTGCAGCGCTACCAGTCGGTCGGCTTCATGCTGGGCGCGGGATCGGTGGCGGTGCTCGGCTACATGGGCTGGTTCATGGTCACCAAGTGCACCAAGGTCGAGCGGGATCGGCTGTTCCTGGCTCTTGTGCTGGTGGCCGGCTGGGCGGCGTTCGAGGTGCTGTTCGAACAGGCCGGCTCGTCGATGAACCAGTTTGCTGAGCGCAACAGCCAACCGCAGCTGGCCGGGGTGACCATCTCGGCCGCCCAGACCCAGTCGTTCAACTCCGCCTTCATCCTGATCTTCGCCCCGGTGTTCGCCGCCCTCTGGGCCTGGCTCGGCCAGCGCGGGCGGGACCTCGATCCCATGATCAAGTTCGGCATAGCCTTGCTGCAGGTCGGCGCGGGCTTCGGGGTGTTGGTGTGGGGCTCCAGCTTCGCCGACGCCGGCTACCGAGTGCCGATGATCTTCCTGGCGCTGGCCTATCTGCTGCACACGACGGGCGAGCTATGCCTGTCGCCGGTTGGGCTGTCGCAGATGACCAAGCTGGCGCCGCTGGCTGTGCTGTCCACGGTCATGGCGACCTGGTTCCTTGGCGCCTCCTGGGCCCAGTACATCGCCGCCATTATCGCCAAGCTGACCGCCGCCGAGACGGTCGCCGGCCAAGTGCTGGACCCGGCCGCTGCGCTGCGCACCTACACCCATGTGTTCGGCATGATCGGCCTGTGGGGCGTTGGCGCTGGGGTGGTGTTCCTGGCGCTCAGCCCCCTCCTCAAGAAGTGGGCGCACGCCAAAGAGACGGTCTAGATGCTGGTCCCGCCGACCGTCAGGCCGGTGAGCTTCAAGCTCGGCTGACCCACGCCCACCGGCACGCCTTGGCCGGCCTTGCCGCAGACGCCGACGCCGGGGTCGAAGCAGAAGTCGTCGCCGATCATCTGCACCCGGGTCAGGGCCGAGGGGCCGTCGCCGATCAGGGTCGCGCCCTTGACCGGAGCGGTGATCTTGCCGTCCTCGATCAGATAGGCCTCGGTGCACTGGAAGACGAACTTGCCGTTGGTGATGTCCACCTGGCCGCCGCCGAAGTGGGCCGCGTAGAGCCCCCGCTTGACCGACTTGATCATCTCCTCGCGGGGCGTGTCGCCGCCCATCATGGCGGTGTTGGTCATGCGCGGCAGAGGCATGTGGGCATAGGACTCGCGGCGGCCGTTGCCGGTGGCCTTCATGCCCATCAGGCGCGCGCTCATGCGGTCATGCATGTAGCCGACCAGGATGCCGTCCTCGATCAGCACGGTGCGCTCGGTGGGAGTGCCCTCGTCGTCGATGGTCAGCGAGCCGCGGCGGCCCAGGACCGTGCCGTCGTCGAACACGGTGACGCCGGGGGCGGCCACCCGCTCGCCGATGCGGCCGGAGAAGGCGGAGATGCCCTTGCGGTTGAAGTCGCCTTCAAGCCCGTGGCCGACCGCCTCGTGCAGCAGCACGCCGTTCCAGCCGGGGCCGAGCACCACGTCCATCTCGCCGGCGGGGGCGGGCACGGCGTCGAGGTTGACCAGAGCCTGGCGCAGGGCCTCGTCGATCTGCTCTTCCCACTTGTCTTGAGTGATCCAGGTCTCGAAGCCGGTGCGCCCGCCGGCGCCCGAGGAGCCGGATTCGCGGCGACCGTCCTTTTCCACGGTGACCTGGACGTTGAGGCGCACCAGGGGGCGCACGTCACGCAGCAGGCGTCCGTCGCCGCGCAGAATCTCGATCTGGCGGCGCTCGCCGTGCAGGGAGGTCATTACCTGGACCACGCGCGGGTCGCGGGCGCGGGCGGCGGCGTCGATCTGCTGAAGCAGGGAGACCTTGTCGGAGAAGGCCGGGGAGGCGAGGGGG
>CAIYVC010000131.1 GCA_903929535.1 uncultured Caulobacteraceae bacterium
AGTACAAGCGCGGCTACAAGTTCTCGACGTACGCCACGTGGTGGATTCGTCAGGCCATCACGCGCGCCATCGCCGACCAAGCGCGCACCATCCGCATCCCCGTGCACATGATCGAGACGATCAACAAGATCGTGCGCACCAGCCGCCAGATGTTGCACGAGATTGGCCGCGAGCCGACCCCAGAGGAGCTGGCCGAGAAGCTGGCCATGCCGCTGGAGAAGGTGCGCAAGGTCCTCAAGATCGCCAAGGAGCCGATCTCGCTCGAAACCCCGATCGGGGACGAGGAAGACAGCCACCTGGGCGACTTCATCGAGGACAAGAACGCCATCCTGCCCATCGATGCGGCGATCCAGTCCAACCTGCGCGAGACCACCACCCGCGTGCTGGCGTCGCTGACGCCGCGCGAGGAACGGGTCCTGCGCATGCGCTTCGGCATCGGCATGAACACCGACCACACCCTGGAAGAAGTCGGCCAGCAGTTCTCGGTCACCCGCGAACGCATCCGCCAGATCGAAGCCAAGGCCCTGCGCAAGCTGAAGCACCCCAGCCGCAGCCGCAAGCTGCGGTCGTTCCTGGACAGCTAGGCGCTCTCCATACATTCGTGCGATTGTAGGGGATGGCGACTCAATCCCCGTCCTGGCTGACCCGCGTCCCGTCCGGCGAGGGGCCCCTGTACCTGCGCATCCTGCAGGCGCTGGAGGCCGCTATCCGCGAGGGCGAGCTGCAGCCCGGCGACCAGCTGCCGCCGCAGCGGGCGGTGGCCGATGTCCTGAAGATCGACTTCACCACCGTCACCCGCGCCTATGCCCTGGCCCGGGCCCGAGGCCTGATTGAGGGCGCGGTGGGGCGGGGCACCTTCGTCAAGGCGATCAGCGCCGAGGACGAGGCGGGGGTGGTCGACCTCAGCATGAACCTGCCGCCGCCGCCGGAGGGCCTGTCCCTGGCCAAGGCGATGCGCGAGACCAGCCGCGCCATCCTGGACCGCACCGACTTCTCCGCACTGATGGCCTATCACCCCGGCGCCGGATCGGTCGCCCACCGCGCGGCGGCCGCCGCCTGGCTGGAGCCGACCCTTGGCGAGGTTCCGTCCGAGCGTTTGCTGATCGCGCCCGGAGCCCAGACCGGGATCGCGGCGGTGTTGTCCGTCCTGACCCGTCCCGGCGACACCCTGATTGTCGAGCCCCTGACCTATCCGGGCATCCTGGCCCTGGCGGCGCATAGGGGCCTGCGTCTGATCCCCTGCCCGGTGGATGGTGAAGGCTTTGTCCCGGAGGCGCTGGAGGCGGCCTGCGCGGCAGGCGCGCGGGCGATCTATTGCACCCCGACCCTACAGAACCCGACCACGGCGACCATGAGCCTGGAACGGCGCCGGGACATCGCCCGTATCGTCCGCGCGGCGGGCGTGCCGCTGATCGAGGACGACCCCTACGCCCGGCTTCTGCCGCAGCCTCTGCCGGCCCTGGCCAGCCTTGCGCCGGGGCAGGTGTATCACGTGGCCACCCTGTCCAAATGCCTGACGCCGGGCCTGCGCACCGCCTTCATCGCCGCGCCCCACGCGCGGGCGGCGGGTCGGGTGGGGGAGGCCCTGCGCGCCCTCAGTCTGATGGCGTCGCCCCTGATGAGCGCGGTGGTCACGGCCTGGGTGCGGGACGGGACGGCGGAGGCGGCGCTGGCTGGGGTGCGGGCGGAAGCCCAGGCCCGGCGGGCGATCGCGGCCCGGCTGTTGTCGTCGGCGCGGGGCGGGGAGCAGTCGCTGCACGTGTGGCTGGACCTGCCGCTTGACCGGGACTTGGCCCAGCTACGCGAGGCGGGACGGAGGCGCGGCCTGGCGGTGGTCACCGCCGAAGCCTTCGCGGCGGCCCCGAATGCGGGGTCAGGTCTACGGGTGTCGCTGGGCGCGGCTCGCGACCGCAAGGTGCTGACAGAGGCGCTCGGCGCCCTGGCGCAGTTGTTGGCCCCGCCAGGAGCGCCCCTGGTCGTCTAGGTAGGCGGGTCGTAGTCCTCGTCGTTCCAGTCGATGTCATGACCGGGATTGGGGCGACCGAGGTCCTGGCCCAGCGTCGGGCCAATGCCTTCGGGATGCTCGCCGAACACGCGATGCTCGGGCTCGGACCGTAGCCGACGCTCGGCGCGTTCCAGCTCAAGCTCCAGATCCCTGTTGTCGCCCGGGCCGCGCGCTTCGTCGGGAATGCCCATCCCGGTCTGGGCGGCGGTGTCGGTCTGGCGGATCGTGGCCATGGTTCACTCCTTGCACTGTGCAGGTGTAACGAGCGGAGGGGGGTCACGGTTCAGGCGGACCGCTCAGATTGAAGGCCGAGCTGCGAGCGCCTAGAACCCTGCCATGTTGCTGACCCGCTCCCTGCTCCTGATCGCCGCCGCCCTGGCTCTGTCCGGCTGCGACAAGCTTCCCGGCCGTTCGGGCCCGGCGTTCGACAAGGCTCAGTTGGAGGCGGCGCTGGACCCATCGGTGGGCGGGCCGGACACCTGCGTGCTGGTCGACGACGTGAAGACGGGATCGGAGCTCTATCGCTACGGCGCCCAGTCGGTGTGCAACCGGCCGCTGGCGCCCTGCAACACCTTCAACATCCCCCTGACCCTGATCGCCCTGGACGACGCAGCGCTCAATCCCGCCGAGGTCCGCAAGTGGGACGGCAAGATCCAGCCCTACAAGGTCTGGGAGCATGACACCGACCTGGCCGGGGCCTGGCGCACGGGCGCGGCCTGGTACTTCCAGCGGCTGGCGCGCGAGATCGGACCGGCGCGATTCAAGCAGCAGCTGTCGGCCTTCGACTACGGCCAGGGCGCGGTGGTGGGCAATCCCGAAGCCTTCTGGCAGGGCCCGGCGGCGGGCGGCGGGCTGTTCATCTCAACGCGCGGCCAGGCGGCCTTCCTGCGCAAGGCGGCGCTGGGCCAGCTTCCGGTCAAGCCGCAGTCGCTGAAGACGGTGCAGGCCCTCAGCGCCGACGGGATGCGCGGGACCGCCGCCCTGTCGGACATCGGCGCCTCCTGCCCCTCGACCGCAGACGACAGCCGCAGCGTCAGCTGGTGGGTCGGGCGCATCCAGGGTCCGGACCGCGACCTGGTCTTCACCGTGTCGATCGAGTCGCAGAACCCCTTGCCGGGCAGTGAAATCCGCAGCCGGGCGCTACCGATCTTCACGCGCGTCGGTCTGCTTCCGTCTACTTGAGCTCGTACACGGCGCTGGCCTCGACGCGCACGTCCAACTCCCCGGCCTCGACCGGCGTGGAAGCGACCTTGGCCATGGCCATCATCGGCAGGGGCCGCACGGGACCGGGCGCATAGCCGCCGCCTTCCGACAGATTGATCAGCCGTCCGACGCTGTAGCCGGCCGCCCTGGCGTAGAGGTCGGCCTTGGCCCGCAGGGCCGCCACGGCCTTCAGCCGGGCCGCGTCCTCCGCCGCGCCGGGGTCCTTCAATCCGAAGCCGATGCCGCCGATGTCGTTGGCGCCCGCGTCGATCGCCGCGCCCAGCCGCTCCAGATCGCGGACGGCGATGGTGAGCTGGTGGGAGGCCTGGTAGCCGGTCAGCTGGCGGGGCTGGTTCTGCGGGAAGCTGTACTGCGGCTGGACGTTGAGGCCGGCGGTCTGGATGTCGCGCTCGGCCACGCCCTGGCGGCGCAGGGCGGCGATCACCTGGGTCATCCGGGCGGCGTCCGTCTGCATCGCTTCGGCGGCGGTGGGGGCGGTGACGGTTACGCCGAGGCTGAGGGTGGCCATGTCGGGCGCCAGATGGGTCTCGCCCACGGCGGAAAGGGTCACGGTGCTGGGTTCCGCGGCGATGGCGGCTGCAGGCAGGGCCAGGGCGCCGAGCAGGATGGTGAGTGTTAGAGAGCGCATAAAAAATCCTCCGATCCGAGGCCGCGAGGCCAGGACCGGAGGACGTTAGGTGTGCCTAGCTGAACCGCTGATGAGTTCGCGCAAGGCCGGGGACAGAAGCGTGAGCCCTACTTCAGGCGATCCTTGATCTTGGCGAGACCGGCGACCGCGCAGACCTCGTCCTTCTCGCCGCCGGGAGCGCCGCCGACGCCGATGGCGCCGATCACCGCGCCGCCGGGCGACATGATGGGGACAGCGCCCGCGCGGGCGAACAGCTTGGTGTCGGCGGCCAGCTTGGCGGCCAGGGCCGGATCGGTCTTGGATTGAGCGTCGATCACCGAGGTCACGGCCTTCATGGTCGCGGCGGTGAAGGCCTTGCGGGTGCTGGAGTCCAGCCCGCCCTGACGCACGCCCTCGGCGCCGGCCAGGGCATGCAGGCCGCCCACGGAATCGACCACCGAGGCGCCGACCTTGTAGCCGTTGGCGGTGCAGGTGCTGACGGCGGTCTGCACGGCTTCCAGAGCCAGGGCTTCGGGAACGGCGGGAGCGGGCGGCGGCGGGGGCGTGCGCGGGGCGCCGGCGGGCGGGGCCTGGGCCGAGGCGGCGCCGGCCAGCAGCAGAGCGACCAGAACGGCCATCGAGGGGATTTTCATGAAAAGGTCTCCAGGCGAAGGTCGCGCCGCGCCGATATCTTCGGCGGTGAAGCTTGAGATTAGGTCAGGCGCCGGTTCCGCACGACGGTCGGCGCAGCCCAGCAGCTTCAAATAAAATCGTAAACCCGATTGACCGGGAAAGCCCCCTAATGGGCGCATGAGCCTGCTGCAGCATCAGCATTCCCCGACCGACGTCCGCGCCCGATCCCTGCCGGTGATCGACGTGTCGGGCCTGGCGTCCGCGCTGGAGGCCGAGCGGCGCGAGGTCGGGCGGCGGATCGCCGAGGCGTGCCTGGATCGGGGCTTCTTCTACATGGTCGGGCACGGGATTCCCGACGCCCTGATCGCCGAGACCCTGGCCGGGGCGCGGGCCTTCTTCGACCTGCCCGAGGCCGCCAAGGCCGCGGTCGACAAGAGCCTGTCGCCCGCCAACCGGGGCTATGAGCCGCTGGGCGGTCAGACCCTGGAGCCGGGGACCGCGCCGGACCGCAAGGAGGGCTTCTATATCGGCGCTGAAGCGCCCGCCGGACGTTTCAATCAGGGCGCCAACCAATGGCCCCAGGGGCTGCCCGCCTTTCCCGCCACGATACTGGCCTACCACCGCAAGATGACGGCCCTGGCCGAGCGGCTGATGGGCGGGCTGGCTTTGTCGCTGGATATGCCCGAGGCGGCCTTCACCGCCTTCTGCCGCGACCCGATCGCGATCCTGCGTCTACTGCACTATCCGCCCCAGCCGCCGACCGCGCCCGGGCGCGGGGCCGGCGCCCATACCGATTTCGGGGCCCTGACCATCCTGCTGCAGGACGGGGTTGGGGGGCTGGAGGTCTATGACCGCGCCGCCGATGACTGGACGGCCGCGCCGCCGATGGGGGGCGCCTATGTGGTCAACCTCGGCGATCTGATCGCGCGCTGGACCAACGACCGCTACCGCTCCACGCCGCATCGGGTGGTCAACCGGTCCGGTCGCCGCCGCTACTCCATTCCGTTCTTCTTCTCCGGCGCGCCCGACTATGGCGTGAGCTGTCTGCCCGGCTGCCTTGAGCCCGGCGAGCAGCCCAAATATCCGCCGACCACGGTGGAAGCTCATATGAAGGAGCGCTACCGCCAGACCTACGGGGGCTAGCTCTTCGGACCAGGCGGTGAGTGTGGCGGTGCGGCCACCGGTCAAGCATCGCAGCCGGAGGTTTGCCCCGCGAGCGCCAACGTCTAAATATTCAACAGCGCTGCTATTCGGTTCAGCAGGTTAGACCTAGCTGACGGGCATTTTCTCCCCTTGAGCGACGAATTGTTCCAGCCAGACCGTCGGCGCAAGAACAAGAACTATTCGCAACTCTGTGACCCGGGGGAATGAAGGACTTCGGGTCGACCATGCTGCAGTGCAGCACCTTCAAACAATATCATAAAATCAGATCCGAAAATTTCCTCTCTAATGGACCGGTAGCCAAGGCGACGTTGAGTCCAACGCGTCACGGCTTGAGGAAGAGGGGATCTTCAAAATGAACTTCAATCGCTCGCGGGCCCTGCTGTTGGGTTTCACCGCTTTGTCCGGCGCCGTCTTGATGGCCGCGCCCGCCTTCGCCGCCGACGCCGCCGCTGCGGCTGCCGACGCCGGACCCAAGGTCGACGAGGTCGTGGTCACCGGTTCGCTGCGCACTCAGCGTCTGCAGGACGCGCCCGTCGCCGTCACCGCGGTGGCCGCCACGGAATTCACCAACGCCGGTCTGAAGGACCCGCGCGAACTGCAGTTCCTGTCGCCCAGCATCCAGGTGTCCATCCAGGGCGCCAACGCCATCTACATCCGCGGGTCGGGCACCAACAGCCAGAGCGGCGGCACCGAACAGTCGGTGGGCATGGTGATCGACGGCGTGCTGATGGGCTTCGTCGACGACATCGGCGGCGATATCTCGGATCTGGATCACTTCGAAGTCTACCGCGGCCCGCAGGGCACCCAGTTCGCCAAGAACGCCTCCGCCGGCGTGGTCTCCATGATGACCAAGAAGCCGCGGATCGGGACCTACGAAGGCAACGTCAATGTGACCTACGGCGAGCACAGCGACACCAGCGACAACGCCACGGTCAACGTGCCGATCAGCGACACCATGGCGGCCCGCTTCACCGCCTCGTTCCAACACCGCGACGGCGTGTTCCGCAACATCTCCTTGAACGAAATGCAAGGCGGCCGCGAGGCCAAGGGCGTCAAGGGCAAGCTGCTGTGGGCGCCCAACGACAAGGTCCCCGTCTTCCTGAGCGGCGACACCCGGCTGCAGTACGACAAGCCGAACTTCCCGCAGGCCTGGGGTCAGTGCGGCCCCGCGCCCCTGACCACGGCCTTCATCAACTACACCGGCACCAAGACTGTCGGCTTCTGTAACGGCGCCCTGCCCACTCTGACCGCCGCGGGCATCGCGCCCTCGCCGACCAACAGCGTGATCGTCGAGCGGGACGACGCCTTCCGCCACACCGCCGCCGGCGGCGTATCGGCTGAGATCGACTACCAGCTGGGCGAGTTCAAGATCACCTCGCTGACCGCCTACCGCTACATGAACCGCAACTTCCACGGTCCGTCCGGTTCGGGCACCTATACGAACGCCTTCCTGAACAACAAATACGACGGCAACCAGATCTCCGAGGAACTGCGGCTGATCTCGCCCGCGGACAAGAAGCTGACCTATGTGGCCGGCCTCTTCCTCTACGACCGCGACACCACCACCCTGTCGCTCGGCATCGGCCCCGCTTACGGCCAGGCTCAGTACGAATATCCGAACACGGCCTACGGGACCGGCGTGATGGTCGGCAACGGCCTCAGCCACACCCACAACGTCAACAAGAGCTACGCCGCCTACACCGACGGCAGCTACCACTTCACCGACAAGCTGCAGCTCAACATGGGCTTCCGGGTGACGCGCGACGACATCGGCGCCTCGCTGTACCTGACCCAGTATCCGGGCGACTTCAACCCGATCACCTCGGGCGTCCCGAACACCTCGGCCAACCCGACCTTCGTTCTGCCCAACCCCAACTACCGCACGCTGAAGACACCGGCGACCGGTCTGACATGGCGGGTCGGCCCGCAGTATTTCGTGACCCCGAACCTGCAGTTCTACGCCACCCTGGCGCATGGCTATAAGGGCCCGGTCATCGACACCTCGCTGAGCCCGGTGTTCGACGCGATCCTGCCCGAAGAAGTGACCATGTACGAAGCCGGGATGAAGTCGTCCTGGTTCGACCACCGGCTGACCGCCAACGTCACCCTGTTCTACCAGCACTTCACCAACTACCAGGTCAGCGTGCTGAACCAGACGGTCATCCCCAACGTGTTCCAGCTGGGCAACGCGGGCGGCATGATCAGCCAAGGCGGCGAATTCGAGTTCCAGGGCCGGCCCTGGCAGGATTGGCTGTTCTCGGCCTCGCTCAGCGTCAACGACGCCCACTACCTGCACTTCCTGACGTCCTGCTGGAACGCGGCCGAGCCGATCAAGCAGGTGACCACGGGCATCAACGGCTGCTTCAACCACACCAGCATCGTCGGCAGCGCCAGCTCGGCCGACGCCTTCGGCACCCCGCTGATCAACGCCAGCAAGTACACCTACCGGCTGGGCGGGACCTACACCCACACCTTCAAGAACCAGATGATCCTGGACGCCACGGCGAACTGGACCTGGCGCTCGCAGTGGCTGTCGGCCCCGATGGACTACTACATCGCCAACCCCGGCTACGGCATTGTCGGCTTGAACGGCGGCATCACCACGGCGGACGGCAAGTACCGCGTCGGCTTCTTCGTCCGCAACGCGCTCAACACCTTCTTCCTGGCGGGCCGCCAGGCGAACAACGGCGGCTTCACCAACGTCCTGAACCCCGAAGCGGTGCGCACCATCGGCGGCACCCTGACGGCCAAGTTCTAGACCTAGAGTTCGCGTTCTCCTGCGCGATGCGCCCGTCCCGGTTCGCCGGGGCGGGCGTAGCTCGTTTTTGGGCATTCGAAGACAATTTGTGAAAGTGTTTGGAAACCCCTGGCTCTGCGCGTCGGGGCCCGGTGCATCATAATGCGGATGGCGCGGCGGATCCGCCGTGCGGTTCGGGGGACCACGATGTCGACGCAAGCCATGACGGTCAGTCCTGTCGATGAGATTCTGCCGCCGGGCCGCCTGGCGGTGCTGGGCCTGCAGCATGTGCTGGTGATGTACGCCGGCGCGGTGGCCGTGCCCCTTATCGTCGGCCGCGCCCTGGGCCTGACGCCGGACCAGATCGGTCTTCTGATCAGCGCCGACCTGTTCGCCGCGGGCCTGGCCACCCTGATCCAGGCCTTCGGCCTGCCGGGCGTGGGCATCCGCCTGCCGGTGATGATGGGCGTCACCTTCGCCTCGGTGGGGCCGATGATGGCCATGATCGCCGCCGGCGCCGCCGCCAACACTCCCAAGCTTGAGACCCTCCAGCTGATCTATGGCGCGGTGATCGCGTCGGGCGTGTTCGGCCTCATCGTGGCGCCCGTGGTCGGGCGGCTGGCGCGGTTCTTCCCGCCGGTGGTGACCGGCACGGTGATCCTGGTGATCGGCATCTCGTTGATGAATATCGGGGTCAACTGGGCGGCGGGCGGTCAGCCCTTCCAGCCCGACTACGGCTCGCCCCTCTATATCGGCGTCGCGTTGTTCACCCTGGCGGTGATCCTGCTGCTGACCCGCTTCACCACCGGCCTTCTGAAGAACACGGCCATCCTGATCGGGACCATCGCCGGCTGCGTCGTGGCGACCGCGCTGGGCAAGATGAGCTTCGAGCATGTGGCCGCGGCGCCCGCCGTCGCCCTGGTCCTGCCCTTCCAGTTCGGCCTGCCGCGCTTCGAGCTGGTCTCGGTGCTGACCATGTGCCTGGTGATGATCGTGGTCATGGTGGAGTCCATGGGCATGTTCTTCGCCGTCAGCGAGATGGTCGAGCAGCCGGCCACCACCAAGGCCGTGATCCGGGGCCTGCGCGGAGACGCGCTGGGCGCCATCCTCGGCGGGGTGTTCAACACCTTCCCCTACACCTCCTTCTCGCAGAACGTCGGGCTGGTCGGGGTCACCGGCGTGCGCTCGCGGTTCGTCTGCGTGGCGGCGGCGGGGATCATGATTCTGCTGGGGCTCAGCCCTAAGCTGTCGGCCCTGGTGGCGGCGGCGCCCGCCTTCGTGCTGGGCGGCGCGGGCCTGGTGATGTTCGGCATGGTGGCGGCGACCGGCGTGCGCATTCTGTCGGGGGTCGACTATGGGACCAACCACAACAACCTGTTCATCGTGGCCATCTCGGTGGGGGTCGGCCTGATCCCGCTGGTGGCGCCGAAGTTCTTCCAGTTCATGCCGGGTGTGCTGGCGCCGCTCTTGAACTCGGGCATCCTACTGTCGGTGATCGCCGCAGTGCTGCTGAACCTCTATTACAACGGTCTGAAGGGCTCACCCGCCCGGCTCACCGCCGACCCGACGCTGCATTAGGTACACATGGACTACGATTATTCCGCGTGGCTGAACCTGTCCCTGCGCTGGCTGCATGTCATCGCGGGCATCTGCTGGATCGGCGCCTCCTTCTATTTCGTCTGGCTGGACAACAACATCCGCGAGCCGGTCCCGCCGCGCGATGGGGTCAAGGGCGAGCTGTGGGCCGTGCACGGCGGCGGCTTCTATCAGGCGCAAAAGTTCCTGACCGCGCCGCCGCAGATGCCGGGCCACCTGCACTGGTTCAAGTGGGAGGCCTACAGCACCTGGATTTCAGGCTTCCTGCTGCTGACGGTGCTCTACTACTGGGGCGCGCCGGTCTATCTGATCGATACGTCCAAGGTCGCCTTCACGCAGGCCGGCGCCATCGCCACGGGCCTGGGCTTCATCTTGGGTGGCCTGGGCATCTACGAATGCC
>CAIYVC010000132.1 GCA_903929535.1 uncultured Caulobacteraceae bacterium
CCTTCACCCAAACCCTGGCCATCAAGGGTTCGGGCGCTGGTCAGACCATCAACCTGAACGCGGTCGGCACTGACTCGACCAACAAGGGCGTGATCCTGATCGACGAAAACACCGCCTCGGTCACCAACCTGACCCTGAACGGCATTGGCGCGGCCTCCAAGGCCACCATCCAAGCCACCGGCGCGGGCGTGACCACCCTGACCCTGACCGGCGCTCAAGGCCTGACGCTCGTGGAAAACACCGCGGCTCTGGCCAACGCCGTCACCAAGGTCGACGCCTCGGCGGCAACCGGCAAGATCGCTCTGAACATGACGGCTCAGACGACGGCCGTGGCCGGCTTCACCTTCACCGGTGGCACCGCGGCTGACACCCTGACGATCAACGCCACGGCGGCTGGTCTGCAGGGTCTGACGGCTGGTTCGCAACTCGACGGCGGCGCCGGCTCCGACACCCTGGCTGTGGCCACCATCCTGACGGTGAGCAGCGGCACGGCGGCTCTGAACACGATCCTGAACGGCATCAAGAACTTCGAAGTTCTGCAGTTCAACACCACCACCAACGTCGTTGACGCCAGCCAGCTGACCGCTTCGTACGCGAACCACTATGCGATCAACTCGTCCGGCGCGGGCGTGCAAGGCGCCACCATCACCAGCCTGGCCGACGCCTCGATCGTCGACTTCCTGTCTGGTACGGCTACTTCGACCAATACCTTCGCGGGCATCGTCGGCTCTCAGACCCTGAACATCAACGTTGGCATCGCCACCAGCACCGGCATCAACACCGGCACCACGACGGTCACCGGCTGGAACACGATCAACGTCGTGTCCAACGGCGCCTCGGGCACCAACCTCCTGAGCTTCACGAACGACGACAACGTCGTGTTCAAGATCTCGGGTGCTGAAGCCACGACCCTCGCGGTTTCGGCCGGCGCCACGACCGGCGTGAAGATCGATGGTTCGGCCGCCACCGGCATCCTGAACATCACCGGCTCGACCAAGGGTGACATCGTCATCGGCGGCAGCGCCGCTGACGTGATCAACACCAAGGCCGGCGGTTCCTCGACCCTGACCGGCGGCGCCGGCGCCGACACCTTCGACGTCCACCTGACGGTGAACACCGGCGGTGCGGGCACTGCCGCGGTGTTCGACACCATCACCGACTTCCTGCCCAAGACCGACAAGATCATCCTGGCCACTCTAGGTACGGATGCCTTCAAGTCGACTGCGGTGGCCGTCGGTGCTGCGACCAGCCTCGACAACGCGGTCAACATCGCGTCGAACGCGGCCGCTGACTCGACCGCCAACGGTCAAATCAGCTGGTTCCAGTTCGGTGGCAACACCTACATCGTGGAAGACATCGGCCACACCGCCAGCAACATCACCGCGACCGACATCGTGGTGAAGCTGACCGGCCTGATCGACCTGAGCACCGCCACTCTGACGGGCGCCACGATCTCCTAAGCCTCACCGGAATGGGCAGGGGTTCGCCCCTGCCCAGACCGACAGAAGGGCCAGTCCTCATGGACTGGCCCTTTTTGTTTGCCTGCAGCCTTGTGGGAAATCCGCGGCCTAAGCCGCGCGCCGCGGCAGTTCACGCGGCCGGAATGGCCTCAGACCAACCACACCAGGGCGATCACCGCCAGGACCACGCTGACAATGATCACCGCGCCGGACAGCAGGGCGTAGCGCAGCATCAGGCCTTCCAGGGTCGCGCGCGGCCCCGTGCCATCCCCGTCGGGCTGGTAGACGTCGTTGGGGGACACCTCGATGCGCCGGTCGGGCCCACGCCGCTGCGGTAGACGCAGGAAGACGGGTAGGCGGCGTCGCCTGGCTTTACTGTCCGTCTCTGTCTCAGCCATACGGCTCGGGGCTCTCGTTTCGGATAGGCGGGCGGACTGTAACGGCAATCGCCTCGTCCATTACCAGTGATTCGCGGCGCTTGCGGACCGCTGGAAAAGGCGGGAGGAAGGCGCATGAGCGACAGCCCCTCATCGAGCGACGCCGAGGCGCACCGCCTCGAGGCCCAGGCCTTGCGTGCGCAGGGCAGGGCGCGCGAGGCGCTGGAGGCCTATGATCGCGCCATCGCCCTGGAGCTGGGCCACGCTCTGACCCACCATCACAAGGCCAACACCCTGGCGGGCCTGGGCGATTTCGCGCCGGCGCTGCTGGCCTATTCCGCCGCCGTGGCGCTCGATCCGGCCCTGGCGGACGCCCACATCAACCGCGGCGTGGTGCTGCGCCTCCTCGGCCAGGCCGCCGCGGCCCTGGAAAGCTACGACGCCGCCATCGCCGCGTGCCCTGACCACGCCGAAGCCTACTACAACCGCGGCAACGCCCTGCGCGACCTCGGCCGCCCAGAGGAGGCCGCCGCCGCCTTCGCCCGGGCGGCCCAGCTGCGTCCGGACCACGCCCCGGCCCTCGCCAACCACGGCTTGGTCCTGCGCGACCTGGGCGATGACGAAGGGGCGCAGGACCGGTACGAAGCAGCCATTGCCGCCGCGCCCGGCTATGCCCCCGCCTGGATCAACCGCGGTCTCCTCCACCGCGACCTTGGCCATCCGGATCTGGCCTTGGCCGACTTCGAGGCCGCGATCCAACGCGATCCGGCGCTCGCCGACGCCCACGTCGGCAGGGGGTTGGTGCTCAAGGACGCCCAGCGCATCGATGACGCCCTCGCCGCCTATGACCGGGCCCTGACGCTCAATCCCCATCACGCCGAAGCCCACTGGAACAAAGCCCTGGCCCTGCTGCTCGGCGGGCGCTGGCTGGAGGCCTGGCCGCACTACGAACAGCGTTGGCGGCTGCCGCACCTTGGGTTCGCGCCTCGCGAGCTGCCTCAGCCTCTCTGGTCCGGCCAACCCCTCGAAGGGCGGCGCGTGTTCGTCCACGCCGAGCAGGGCCTTGGCGATCTGATCCAGTTCAGCCGCTACGCGCGGCTTCTTGTACAGCAAGGCGCCAAAGTCCTGCTGGAGGCGCCACCATCCCTATGGCCGGTCCTGGACACCCTTGGGCCGGGCGTCGTCATGGTCGATCCCGCCGATCCGCCGCCGCAGGCCGATTTCCAGATACCCCTGATGTCTCTGCCCATGGCGTTCGGAACCACGCCCGGCGCCGTTCCGATGGGCGCGCCGTATCTTGCTGCGCGGCCAGACCGTGTCGCCTTGTGGCGCGAACGCCTGGATTCGGCGGCTGGTCCTCTTGTCGGGCTGGTCTGGAAGGGCGCCGCCCGTTACCGCACCGACCATCTACGCAGCCTGCCGCTGGCCGATCTTCTGGCGGCCCTGCCCGTGGGCCCGGCCTATGTGGCGCTGCAGAAGGACTTGACCGAGCCCGAGCAGGCGCTGCTGGCGGCGCAGCCCGATATCCTGGCGGCCGGAGGCGACTTCGCCGACACCGCGGCGCTCGCCTCCCTGATGGATGTGGTGGTCAGCGTCGACACCAGTGTCGCCCACCTTTCCGGCGCCATCGGAGCCCCGACCTGGGTTCTGCTGCCCTTCGCCTCCGACTGGCGCTGGCTTCTGAATCGCGACGAAACGCCTTGGTACGAGAGCGTGAGACTCTACCGTCAGGGCGCCGACCGGTCCTGGGGGGCGGTGCTGGCGCGGGTGGCCGAGGACCTGAAAACCCGCCTATGAGCGTAGGGCGACCTCGCGCGGTTCAGACCGATTGCGGGCGCAGGATTCCCATGAGGGTGACGTCGTGAAATTGCCCGCGCGTGAAAGCCGCGCGGCGCAGCTTTCCTTCGATTTCAAATCCGACCTTCTTATAGACGTGCACGGCCACGGGATTGTCACCCACCACTCTCAATGACACGCGTTCCAGGCGCAGTTCCTTCCAGCAATATTCCAGGGCCAGTTTTGTGGCGTCCTGACCATATCCGCGTCCGCGGTCGGCCTTCAGGCCGATGGCAATGCCGAATTCCGCGCTTCTGGCGGAAAACTCGATGTTGTAAAGCTCTGTATAGCCCAAGAGTTTTGCATTGTGCTTGTTGCGCACGGAAAACAAAACTCGAGTTCCCTGAACCTTTGCCCCGGAAACCCATTCGGAGAACACGACTTCATCTATCGGAATATACGGGCCGCTAGCGTAGGATACTTCCGGGTCATTTCTCCAGCTGAACATCGTCTGCATGTCCTGACTCAGGACCGGACCCAAGCTTATTTTTTCTCCCATCAACACGCCTTGTTTGGTGCGCAGACCAGAGGCGGGCGCTTCTGCTGATGTACTTGTCTGAAGAGAGGCGTCTATTGCTGAATTTCCAATAGAACCCGCCGCGGATGATGCTCCGGCCCGACGTTTATTCATCTCAGTTCCTCGGGCGCGGTGTTTGATTTGCCAACTCGAGACCCCTACAGTAGTTCAGCATTCCTCATATATCGGGGCCTTGTTTATGACCAGAGCGAACCGGCCCGCTTCCGGACGCCCTCGGCCCGCTCGCGGTGCGCTGGAATGACCGGCGATTCAGTGTTCGACGACGCCTTCGCCCGCCACCAGAGCGGCGATATCGACGCCGCAGAAGCGGCCTATCGCAGGATCATCGCCCAAGACCCCCAGCATTTCGGAGCCCTGCACTACCTTGGCGTGGCCCTGATGCAGACGGGCAGAGCCGAAGAGGGCATCGGCTTCCTGGACCAGGCCCTGGCCTTGAACTCCGCAGACGCCGACGCTCTCTATAATCGCGGGTCAGGCTTGATGGCGCTTGGGCGCTGGCAGGAGGCCCTCGTCAGTTTCGATGCGGCCCTGGTGATCCGCCCCGTCTATGCGAACGCCCGTTTCAACCGGGCGGCGGTGCTGGCCGCCATGGGCGACCTCGACGGCGCGCTGGAGGGCTATGCCGGGTTGCTGGCGGCCAAACCGGAAAATCCCGATGTGCTGATCCGGATGGCGGACCTCCTGAATAACCGGGGCTTGATCCTGACGGACACGGGTCGGCCCCTTGATGCGCTGGCGGATTTTGAACGGGCCCTGTCGCTCGATCCACGGCACGGCCCGGCGATGCTCAACAAGGGCGGGGCCCTGTTCGCCCTGGGCCGTTTCGAAGAGGCCCTGGCCGGCGCGGATATCCTGATCGCGGCCCATGATCCGTCCCAGCCCCCGGCGCCCTATCTGGCCGAGGCGTTCAACAACCGCGCCAATGCCCTGAAGAGCCTGCTCAGGTTCGATGAAGCGCTGGAGGCCTATGGACTCGCCCTCGATGTGCGCCCGGACTATGCCGAGGCCCATTACAATCGCGCCGACACGCTCAAGCAGCTGCATCGGCTGGATGAAGCCGTGGCGGGTTACGACGAAGCCATTCGTCTGAAGCCGGACTTCGCCGAGGCCTATTGGAACAAGGCCCTGGGGCTGCTGCTGGCGGGCGATTGGGAGCGGGGGTGGCCCCTCTACGAATGGCGCTGGCGGGCCACCGGCGACTTCGGGCCGTCGCGCGACCTGCCGCTTTGGCTGGGACAGCAGCCGGTCGCCGGCCGCACCATCCTTGTCGTGGCGGAACAGGGTCTGGGTGACACCATCCAGTTCTGCCGGTACGCGGCGGTGCTCGCGGCCCTGGGCGCGCGGGTGTGGCTGGAGGCGCCCTTGTCCCTGCATCCGCTGTTGCAGGGCCTCCAAGGCGTCGATCGCCTCATCGCGCCAGGGGCGCCGCTGGACGCCGCCGACCTGCAGTGTCCGATCATGTCGCTGCCCGTGGCGCTCGGCGTCGCGATCGACGCTATTCCCAAGCCCGAAGGGTACCTCGCTGCCGATCCGGCGCGGCTGGACGCATGGCGCGCAAGGCTTGGTCCGGCCCGGCGCCCTCGGGTGGGCCTGGTCTGGAGCGGCAATCCGAAGCACGGTGGGGACGCCCAGCGCAGTATCCCCCTGGGGGATCTTGCGCCCCACCTGCCGTCCGGCATCGACTACGTGAGCCTGCAGGCGGACATCCGCCCGGCCTGCCGGTCGGCTCTTCAGGCCCACGGCGGCATCCTCGATTTATCGGGCGAGATCGGTGATTTCGCGGACACGGCGGCTCTCTGCTCGCTCATGGATCTGGTGATCAGCGTCGACACCAGCGTGGCTCATCTGGCCGGCGCGCTCGGCCGGCCCACCTGGATTCTTCTGCCCTACACGCCCGACTGGCGCTGGATGCTCGGCCGCACCGACAGCCCCTGGTACGGCTCGGCCCGGCTCTATCGCCAAGACCCTGAACGGCGGTGGGACCCGGTGCTGGTCGAGGTGGCGCACCAATTGAGCGCTCTGGCTGGTTAACCCACGCCACACCCACGCCATGTTTTAGTGGTGTTGGAGCAATCGGACATATGTCGAGTGACCAGCTTTGCTGGACATTCGCGGAGCCATGCGCTTCATCTGCACCCGCCGTTCGCTTTCGGAGACTAGACATGATCGCCGCCGTCGCCGCCGTGGCCCTGTTCGGCTTCTCACCCGGCCTGCCCGACTGGCTGCGAGGCCAACCCGATCGGGTTGTCGAACGCGCCCAGGTCGGACCCTGGCGGCTGGAGGTCGCGCACGACGGTTTCACCGGCAAGACCCTGTGCGTCGTCCGCAACGGGGACATGACCTATCATCATGGGGTGATGACCTTCGATTTCGGCGGTGGGACCGATACCGCCGAGGCGCAGTTCCGCCTGGACGATGGTCCGCCGGTGAAGACGGTGATTCTAGCCAGCCAGGCTGCAGGTCTCGGCGCTCGGTTCGGCAGCAACGACCTGCGCAATCCCAGTGGCGGCGTGGTGCATATCCCGGCTTCGGCTTTGGGCCAGGCGCAGCAGATCTCGATCCGCCCCGGCGAGCGCGCCGATCACCGGGTGTTTTCGCTGGGCGGCCTGCCCGAGGCGCTCGACGCTGCCCGGGCCAAGGGCTGCGATGTCGTCTAAACTGCGACCAATCGTGGTGGGCGGGGCCCTTCAATCTCGCGGCGCCATCGCCTATATAGGCGCCAGCCGGCTAACCCCTTGAGATCATTATGACGACTGACATCACCCGCCCTAGCCACGACATCCGCCGCGTCGCCGGCATCGGCATCGGTATTATCGTCGTGACTTTCGGCGTGATCGGGCTGTGGGCCGCGTTCGCGCCCTTGAGCAGCGCGGTCGTCGGCAACGGCTCCGTGGCGCTGGAAAGCAATCGTCAGACGATCACCCACTACGACGGTGGTATCATTCGCGCCCTGCTGGTGCACGATGGCGACCACGTGAAGGCCGGCCAGACGCTTCTGGAACTCAATCCCATTCAGGCCGACGCCAGCGTGGGAAGCGCCCGCAACCAGCTGTTCAGCCTGCTGACCAGGCTCGATCGACTGGCGGCTGAGCGCGATAGCCGGCCCGCGGTCCGGTTCTCTCCCGAGGTCATGGCCCAGAGCACCAATCCTGTCGTCGCCAACGCCATGGTCGACGAGCAGCGCCAGTTCACCGAGCGCCGCGGCAGCGTCCTGGCCCAGGTTGCGGTGCTGCAGACCCGCATCGCCGAATCGCGCAACGCGGTGCAGGGCATCGACGAGCAGATTCTCGGCACCAAAAGCCAGGCCAGCATCCTTGATGAGGAGCTGTCCGCTCTGGACGAGCTTTACCAAAAGAACCTGGTGCCCAAGCCGCGTATTCTGGATCTGCAGCGCGCCCGCGCCCAGCTGCAAGGCCAACTCGGCGGCCTGATGGCGGAGAAGGCCCGCACCGAGAAGTCGATCGGGGAAACCCAGCTGCAGATCGCGGCGGTGCACCAGCAGTTCAGCGAGCAGATCAGCCGTGAGACCTCCGAGGCGCAGACCCAGGCCAACGACATCCGCCAACGGTTCGCCGTGGCCCAGGACATCCAGCGCCGCGTGACCATCGCGGCCCCCGTGGATGGCGTTGTGCAGAACCTCCGTGTCTTTACCGTCGGCGGCGTCATCCGCCCCGCCGAGCCCCTGATGGACATCGCTCCCGACCACGGCCGCATGGTGGTGCGGGCCACCTTCTCGCCCAACGACGTGGACAGCGTGCACGCCGGCCAGATCGTGCAAGTTCGCTTCGCGACCTTCCACTCACGTACGATTCCCGTGATCGATGGCACGGTCCGCTCGGTGTCCCAGGACCGGTTGACCGACGAAGCGACCCACATGCCCTACTACATGGTCATGGTCGATGTGCCCGATCAGAACCTTCCGGCTGAGATCAAGGGCAAGTTGCGCGCGGGTCTGCCGACCCAGGTCATTGCGCCGACCGGCACCCGGACCGCTCTGCAATACACCTTCGGACCTCTAACCAGCGCCATGGCCACCACCATGCGCGAGCGCTAAGGCCGGGCATGCGCCAAGGTTCGAAGTATCGGCTGTTCGCGTCCGCCTGCGTGGCCGCCGCTCTGCTTGGCGGGGCGGCGCGCGCCGCCACCTTGGCGGATGCGATCGCCTACGCCTATCAGAACAACCCGGGACTGCGGTCCCAGCGGGCGGCTCTGAAGGGCGTGGATGAAAACTATGTCCAGGCGCGCGGGGCGTTCGGTCCGGCCGTGTCGGTAAACGCCAGCAACACCGGCTATCAAGAGGTCTTGACCGGCCCGCAGGGCGGCAAGGCCTATGCCCAGACCCAGAGCGAGTCGCTTCAGATCAGCCAGCCGCTCTATGCCGGCGGCAAACTCAATAGCCAGCTCAGTCAGGCCGAGGCCCAGATTCTGAGCGCGCGTGAGACGCTCCGGCGCCTGGAAATGGACCTTCTGACCCAGGTCGTCGACGCCTACACCAGCGTGCGCCGGGATGAGGCTCTGCTGAGGGTGAACCAGGACACCGTGACGGTCCTGGAGCGCCAGGAATCGGACACCGAGTCGCGATTCAAGGTCCGCACCGTCACCATGACCGACGTGGCCGAAGCCAAATCTCGCCTGGCGTCGGCTCGCGCGGGTCTGGCCAACGCCCAGGCCGCCTTGGGCCAGAGTCGCGCCCAGTATATCGCCGTGGTCGGCCAGACGCCGGCGACGCTCGAACCGCCGCCCCCGTTGACCGGGGTTCCCAAGGATATCTCGCAGGCCTTCGACAGCGCCGAACGCAACAGTCCTCTGCTGCTGGGGGCCCAATATTCCGAGCAACGCTCGCGCGCCCGCGTCGCCGAGGCCAAGGCCGCCCGCCTGCCCACGGTAAGCGCCCAGCTAGCCTGGACCCATACGCCTTATCTGCCCTACGGAAGCAATCCCTATCAGAGCGCGACCAGCGCCACCGTGTCCGTTTCCCAGCCCCTGTTCACCTCCGGCCAATTGTCCTCCCAGATCCGGGCCGCCCAGGATCAGAACAATAGCGACCGGTTGCAGATCGACGAGACGCGCAATCAGGTGATTCTCGGCGTGACGACCGCCTGGGAACAGCTCTCGGCTTTGCGCAACCAGCTCAAGACGCTGGAAGATGCGGTCGCGGCCAGCAGCTTCGCCTTCTACGGCAACCGGGAAGAGGAGAAATTGGATCTCCGCTCCACCATCGACGTCCTCAACGCCCAACTTGAGCTGACCGGCGCCCAACAGAACGTGATCCGGGCCCGGGCCCAGGAGTACCTCGGCCAGGCTCGTATTCTGGCCGCCATGGGCGTGCTGAACGTGGCGCAGCTGAGCCCGGGCGTGACGACCTATGACGCGGCGGCGAATTTCCGCGAGGTCCAGCACAAGGGCGAGACGCCGCTGGAATGGCCCGCGCGGACTCTGGACGCCATCGGCGGGATGCGCGTGGGCGCTCCGCCCCCCGCCAGCGTCGCTGAAGTGCGGCCGAACGCCAGCGCCATGCCCGCCGCGCCGGGACCCGAAAAACCGATTCCGTCTATCTTGAACGCCATCGACACGCCGCCGCCGGAGCCGAGGTAGTCCGCCAACCGGCTGGGTTTGCGCTCGCGCCCCGCCTGCGGCATACTGCGTGGTCTCGCCCAAGGAGCTATGACGCGGAATCCATGCCCGCCCAGGTCGTTTCTCTTTTCCGTAGCTTCCGGTCCAAGGACTGGACGCAAAACGAACTCGCCCAGTTCTACCGGGTCGAGAACGCCCTGATTCAAGCTGGCCTTTCGCTGGAAACCGAGCGCGGTGTGACCGACGAGGGCGATCCCTGGTTCGTCTTCTGCCGCGCCGACAACGGCGATGTGTTCATCCATTTCGCGCGCATCGACGGCGAGTACATCGCGGTGGGCGCGGCCCTGGAACAGGTGGTCCACGGCAGGGACTTCCAGGCCCTGGTCGAGGAAATGCTGGCGGCGCAGGCCTTCGCCATGGCGCGGTCCTCGCGCAAGAGCACCAACCTCTTCCTGCATCCCGCTGCTCTGCTGATCGCCCTGGTGGGCGGCGCCTTCTTCCACTCGAGCCAGGCCAAGGCCGCCGAGCAAGGCGACCATGCCCAGTCGGACGGCAAGCGCGTGGTGCTGACGGGCCTGGCTTCCCCCTCCACACCGGTGCTGATCGATTCCGCGGACACCGCGACGATCCTGTCCGGCGTGATGCTCACCACCAACGATCCGAACCGGTTGGTTTGGAGCGACATCATCAGCCAGAACCTGGCGAGCGCCGCCGCGGCGCTCACGGCGACGTCAGCGGCGGCGGCGGATCTGACGGCCATGGCCCCCGTCCACGCGGCCGCCGCTCCTATTCAGGACCTCACCGTTTCGGCTCCGGCCACGCCCGTCGTGACGGCGTCATCCGTCAGTCCCGCGCAACTGGATCATTTCGTCCTGCCCGGCTTGGCGACGACGGCTGCCACGACCACGATCAGCATCGATCATGGGATGCCGGGGAGCATCAATCTGGTGTTCCAGACCAGCACTACATTCGCCCTGCCTGCCGCGCACGCGACCAGCACGGCCTTGGTGGTTCAGGCCACGGCGTCGTCGGACGCCGGTGCGGCGCTGCAGGGCGCCGATGTGCTGGGCCAGGCCCAAGCCGTCTCCGTGGTTTCCCCGTTTTCCATCGAAACGGCGCTGAAGAGCGTGGGCAACGGCGTCCATATCGTCGTGACGACCGGCGATGGCTCTACGCTGACCGCTCCGGCCGACTTGCATCAAACCGGATCTTTCATCGGCGGCGATGGCGTCGCCGCGGGTTCCCCTCCCGATACCGGAACCTCCACGCCTCCGCCTACCGTGGCCTCCAGTGGTCCGACGACGACCGCGCCTCCCGCCGGACTGACAGCCAACAGCCCTCAGGTCACCGCGGCGCTTCAGCATTTCTCGGCCGAAGTCGGGGCGCTCGATATCGCCAACGCCACCCACGGCATCGTCATGTACGACGGCTCTCTGTTCACGGGCGCCAACGCGGTTCCGACGCTGGACAGCGTGACCTTCACCTTCGCCGACGGCAGCACCATCATGCTGATCGGCACCGTGGCCGAAATCCAGAACCTGCACCTCGGCTGAAGCGGCGGCGCCTGACGAGCGGCGTCAGCCGCGCAGGAGGCCGGCCAGATAGGCCCCGTAGGGGGAATTCTTCATCACATCCGCGCGGGTCTTCAGCCGACCGGCGTCCAGCCAGCCGTTCTTGAAGGCGATTTCCTCCGGGCAGGCGATCTTGAAGCTCTGGCGGTGTTCGATGGTGCGCACGAACTCCGACGCCTCCAGCAGGGCTTCGTGGGTGCCCAGATCCAGCCAAGCGTAGCCTCGCCCCATCCGCTCGACCGTCAGGCTGCCCCGCTCCAGATAGACGCGATTGACGTCGGTGATCTCCAGCTCGCCCCGGCTGGACGGCTTCAGCGACTTGGCGATGGAGACCACTTCGGAGTCGTAGAAATAAAGGCCCGTGACCGCCCAGTCCGAACGGCCGCCCTTGGGTTTTTCTTCCAGCGACAGAGGCGCGCCCGCCTCGTCCAGTTCGACCACGCCGAACCGCTCCGGATCGTGGACCTTCTGGGCGAAAACCGTCGCGCCCTGACTATGCGTCGCCGCCGAACGCAGTTTCTGCTCCAGCGAGGCCCCGTAGAACATGTTGTCGCCCAGGATCAGAGCGACCGGCTCCCCCCCGACAAACTCTTCGCCCACCAGGAAGACGTCGGCGATGCCGCGCGGCTCGGTCTGTTCGGCATAGCTGAAGGCGACGCCCATATCCGACCCGTCGCCGAGCAGGTCCTGGATCAGCGGCAGGTCGCGCGGGGTGGAAACCACCAGGATGTCGCGGATGCCCGCCATCATCAGGATGGACAGGGGATAGTAGATCATCGGCTTGTCGTAGACCGGCAGCAGCTGCTTACTGATGCTGATGGTCAGCGGATGCAGCCGGCTTCCGGAGCCGCCGGCGAGGATCAGTCCCTTCATGAGGCCTTCTTGTCTTTACGCCGCGGGCCGGCGCGTGATGGCGCCCAGCCTACCCGGCTTAGGCGTTTGTCCGCAAACCGATACGGTTGGCGGCGTGGGCCCGCAAAGGCTCCCACCAGGCGCGATTGTCCAGATACCAGCGCACCGTCTGCTTCAGACCGGCGTCGAAGTCCTGCCGCGGCGCCCAGCCCAGCTCGGTCTTCAGGCGGGTCGCGTCGATGGCGTAGCGGCGGTCGTGCCCCGGTCGGTCCTGCACGAAGCGCATCAGCCCGCGGCGCGGCGCGTCCAGGGGCGCCTCCGCGTCCAGCAGGTCGCAGATTCGCTCCACCACCTCGATATTGGGCCGCTCGTTCTCGGCGCCGACATTGTAGGTGCGCCCGGGCTCACCCCGCTCCAGGATCAGCATCAGCGCCCGGACGTGATCGTCCACGAACAGCCAGTCGCGCACCTGCTGGCCATCGCCGTAGATCGGCAGGGGCAGGCCTTCCAGGGCGTTGAGGATGGTCAGGGGGATCAGCTTTTCCGGCAACTGACGCGGGCCGTAGTTGTTGGAGGCGTTGCCGATCAGAACCGGCAGTCCGTAGGTGTGGCCCCAGGCGCTGACCAGATGATCCGAGGCGGCCTTACTGGCCGAATAGGGGCTACGCGGGTCGTAGGGTGTTTCCTCGCTGAAGCGCCCCGTGGGGCCCAGAGCGCCGTAGACCTCGTCGGTCGAGATATGCAGGAAGCGGAAGCCCTCCCGCGCCGCTCCCGTCAGGCGAACGAAATGGGCGGCGGCGGCTTCCAGAAGCCGGAAGGTGCCGGTGACATTGGTTTCGATGAAGGCGGCGGGCCCATCGATCGAGCGATCGACGTGGGATTCCGCGGCCAGATGCATGACCGCGTCGGGCTGAAAATCGGCGAAGGCGGTAGCGACCGCGCCCACATCGCAGATATCCACCGGGCGCAGTTCGAAACGGCCCGATCCCACCAGCGGCTGGATGGACTCCCGGCGACCGGCGTAGGTCAGCTTGTCCAGGCAAAGGACCTCGGCGCCGGTCTCGTTGATCAGGTGGTGCACGAGCGCCGAGCCGATGAAGCCCGCGCCGCCGGTGACAAGAATTCGTCTGCTCATGATCCTGTCTTTAGCGCGGATAGGGGTGCGCGTGGAAGCCGGCCGCAGATGCCGGCCATCCAACGCGTACGGGGTTTTCAGTCCACGGCGGGTTGGCCCGGCCCCTGGACCCTGGCGGCCGGTGTGAATCGCGCTGCAACACGTGCCCCACTGGATTTGGACGACAAAAGGTGAGACCAGCCCGTGGTATCCTTCCGTCCGCCTGTTCCGCCAGACCGAGCGCGGCGACCGGGGCGCGGTCTTCCACCGTATCGCTGAGGCATTGAGGCAGATGGTTCTTCCCGTAAACGCATCCGCCGGCGCGATCATGGCCCCCGTGTCGCTGGGCGAACTTATCGACAAGATCACCGTCCTCAGGATCAAAACCGAACGAATCTCCGATCCGGCCAAGCTTGAGAATGTGGCTCGCGAACTGGCTTTGCTCGAAGAGGTCCGCTGGCAGCATGTCTCGGACACGCCGGAACTTGCCGGCCTGACCGCCGAGCTAATGGCCGCCAACACCACCATCTGGGAGGCCGAGGACGCCATTCGTGATCGTGAACATGAAGGCGATTTCGGCCCGCGCTTCGTGCAATTGACCCGCACAGCGCACAACACGAACGACAAGCGGGCCGCCATCAAGCGCCGGATCAACGAGCAGTTCGGATCGGCTCTCGTCGAAGAGAAGCTCTACGGAACGCCCCGACGCTAGGCGGCCCAAACCCTAGACGACAGGTCCCGTTCCGCCTTGGCCGATCGACAGCTTCTGGACCGCCAGCACTACGGCGCTCTTAACCGCGCCGTAGTCGGCCAGCTTGACCCAGGCGCGCACGGCCCCCTCTGCATAGAGCTCGTTCAACCCCAGGGCTTCGCAGATGGGGCCCGGGTCCTTCAGCACCCGCTTGTCCTCCGCCAGCACCGCCCTCATCGCTTCCAGCACCTGGGCCAGGTCCTGCTTGGGGCCGATATGGAAGACCAGGTCGATCCTCCGCTTGGCGTTGGTGGTGTAGTTGACGATGAAATCGCCGAAGATCTTGCCGTTGGGGGCCATGACACGCAGTCCGTCCTGCGTGACCAGCTCGGTGACGAACAGGTCCAGCGTCCGCACTGTGCCGATCCGCCCGCCGACCTCCACCAGATCGCCGACCCGGTAGGGGCGGAACAGCAGCAGCATCACCCCCGCCGCCACATTGCTGAGGGTGCCCTGCAAGGCCAGGCCAATGGCGATGGACGCCGCGCCCAGCACCGCCAGCACCGAGGTGGTCTTCACCCCCAGCTGCTGCAACACCGCCACCAGCCCGACGATGATGATCACATAGCGCGTCAGGGAGGCGACGAAGCTCTGCAGGGTGATGTCGGGCTCGCCGTTGTGCCGCTTGACCCGGCCCATCGCCTTGCGCGCCAGGCCCGCGCCCCATCCCGCCGCCCAGAAGGTGGTCAGCAGGATCAGCACCGCCACCAGCAGATTGACCGCGAAGTTGGAGATGTCGTGCCCGTAGGTCTCCCACAGGCGGTAGTGGCCGGTGACCGCGTCGGTCAGGTCCAGGCGCTCGATGTCCTTGGTAACGGACGCGGGCAGGGGAGGAGGTGTCGAAGTGGCCATCAGTCGCCCTTAGCCGTAGACGCCCCAGGCGTCCAGCGCCCGCCGCCCTCGATCCGTTCCAGCATCCGCTCCAGGGTGGCAAGCTCATCCGCCTCGCGCGCCGGCTTGTCCCAGCGGATGCGGTGAATGCGGGGAAATCGCATGGCCACGCCGGACTTGTGCCGGGTCGACCGCTGCAGGCCCTCGAAGGCCACCTCCAGCACCAGGCCGAAGTCGCGGTCGGCGCGCACCGCTCGGACCGGGCCGAACCGCTCGGTGGTGTAGTCGCGGACAAACTTGTCCAGCAGCTTCAGCTCCTCGTCGGTGAAGCCGAAATAGGCCTTCCCCACAGGCGTCAGGGTCCGCGCGCCCTCGCCGTCCTCCTGCCAGACGCCGAAGGTGTAGTCCGAATAAAAGCTGGACCGCTTGCCGTGGCCACGCTGGGCGTACATCAGCACCGCGTCGATCAGATAGGGGTCCCGCTTCCACTTGAACCAGGGCCCCTTGGGCCGGCCGGGCTCGTAGCTGGAATCCCAGCGTTTCAGC
>CAIYVC010000133.1 GCA_903929535.1 uncultured Caulobacteraceae bacterium
GTGATGCGCTCCTGCAGATTGCCCATCTCGGTGGCCAGGGTGGGCTGATAGCCCACGGCCGAGGGGATGCGGCCCAGCAGAGCCGACACTTCCGAGCCGGCCTGGGTGAAGCGGAAGATGTTGTCGATGAACAGCAGAACGTCCTTGCCCTCGACGTCACGGAAATACTCCGCCTGGGTTAGGCCGGTGAGGGCCACGCGGGCGCGGGCGCCCGGGGGCTCGTTCATCTGGCCGTAGACCAGGGCGCATTTGGAGCCCTCGGTCGAGCCGCCGTGTTCCTTCGGGTCCACGTTCACGTTGGACTCGATCATCTCGTGATAGAGGTCGTTGCCTTCGCGGGTGCGCTCGCCGACGCCGGCCAGCACGCTGTAGCCGCCGTAGGCCTTGGCGATGTTGTTGATCAGCTCCTGCATGGTCACGGTCTTGCCCACGCCGGCGCCGCCGAACAGGCCGATCTTGCCGCCCTTGGTGTAGGGGCACATCAGGTCAATGACCTTGATCCCGGTGACCAGCACTTCAGCCGAGGTCGCCTGATCGGCGAAGGACGGGGCTTCGCGGTGGATCGGCGAATAGGTGCTCGTGACGATCGGGCCGGCTTCGTCGATCGGCTCGCCGATCACGTTCATGATCCGGCCGAGCGTGGCGGGGCCGACGGGCACGGAGATCGAGTTGCCGGTGTCGGTCACCGGCTGGCCGCGAACCAGGCCCTCGGTGGTGTCCATGGCGATCGTGCGCACGACATTTTCGCCAAGGTGCTGAGCGACCTCCAGGACGAGGCGGAAGGGCTCGCCGGTCTTCTGGTCGGTGTTGGTGGTTTCCAGGGCGTTGAGGATCGCCGGCAGGGCGCCGGTGAACTCGACGTCGACGACGGCGCCGATAACCTGGGCGATGCGGCCGGTGGCGGCGACGATGGGCTTTTGGATGGTCATGGTGCGGACCTTATTTCTGCGTCAGAGGGCCGAGGCGCCGGAGATGATTTCGATCAGCTCCGTGGTGATCTGCGCTTGGCGTTGGCGGTTATATTTGAGGTTCAGCGCGGCGATCATGTCGCCGGCGTTGCGGGTGGCGTTGTCCATGGCGCTCATCTGGCTGGCGTAGAAGCCGGCCATGTTTTCGAGCAAGGCCCCGAGGACCTGCACGGTGATGTTGCGCGGGAGCAGGGTGTCGAGGATTTCCTCTTCGCTCGGCTCGTATTCGTAGGCCGCGCCCTGAAGGTCGGGCGGGGTGGCGTCGGCGCTGACCACGGCGGGGATCAGCTGCTTGGCTGTGGGGATCTGCTGCACCACCGAACGGAAGCGGCTGTAGATCAGGGTCACGACATCGGCGCGGCCGGCCTCGAATTCGCCGAGGATCAGGTCGGCGATCGGCTGGGCGACGGCCAGGTTGAACACGCGGTGCGCCGACAGGTCGAAGGACTCCACGACGCGGTCGCTGTACTGGCGGCGCAGCTGGTCTCGGGCCTTCTTGCCGACGCAGATGATGCGCACGTCCTTGCCTTCGGCCAGCAGGGTCTCGATCTTTTCCTTGGCGAAACGGACGATGGACGAGGTGAAACCGCCCGCCAGACCCCGGTCCGCCGCCGCCACGATGATCAGCTGACGCTTGTCCGAACCCGTGCCGGCCAGCAGCTTGGGCGCGCCGTCGCCGGACACGCCGGCCGCCAGGTTGGCGATCACCGCGCTCATGCGCTGGGCATAGGGGCGCGCGCTTTCGGCGGCGTCCTGCGAGCGGCGAAGCTTCGCCGCCGCCACCATCTGCATCGCCTTCGTGATCTTCTGCGTGGCTTTCACGCTGGAGATCCGATTGCGCATGTCCTTAAGGCTGGCCATCTCGGCTTGGACCCTTAGACGTTAAGCGAAGGTCGAGACGAGGCCCTCGAGCGCGCCCTTGAGCTCGCTTTCGAGGTCGGAATCCAGCGCCTTCTTGGTGCGGATCGAGTCCAGCAGCTTCTGGTGCTTGGTGTGCAGCAGGCTCAGCAGGCTCTTCTCGAAGCGGCCAACCGCGCTGGTCGGCAGCTTGTCGAGGTAGCCGCGGGTGCCGGCGTAGATCACGCAGACCTGCTCTTCGACCTGCAGCGGCGCGTATTGCGGCTGTTTGAGCAGCTCGGTCAGACGCTCGCCGCGCGCCAGCAGGCGCTGGGTCGAGGCGTCCAGGTCCGAGCCGAACTTGGCGAAGGCGGCCATTTCCCGGTACTGGGCCAGCTCGCCCTTGATGGCGCCGGCGACCTGCTTCATCGCCTTGATCTGGGCCGAGGAGCCCACGCGCGACACCGAGATGCCGACGTTCACCGCCGGGCGGATGCCCTGGTAGAACAGGTCGGTTTCCAGGAAGATCTGGCCGTCGGTGATCGAGATCACGTTGGTGGGGATATAGGCCGA
>CAIYVC010000134.1 GCA_903929535.1 uncultured Caulobacteraceae bacterium
CGCCATAGGTGGCCAGCACCGAGCCATCGGCCTGGCGGGCAATCTTGCCGGTTTCGAGGGTCAGCTCGCGGCCGCCCCAGTCGAAGGTTTCTTTGTGGATCGTGAACATCGGTTTTCTTCTTTCATTGCCCGCCGCCATATCGCGCACGAGCCATCTTTTTAAGGTCGCTCCGGCTCTCGCCGACGCTCCTGTGGCCCCCCATGGGGCCGTCATCTGCAGAAGCTCATCTTCCGCAAATGCAAAAACACGGCCCCGGGCTTATGCCCGAGACCGTGCTTGTTTTGTTGGCGCGCAGATCAGCGGCGCAGACCCAGGCGGGCGATGATGCCTTCATAGCGCTTCACATCGCGGGACTTCACATAGTCCAGCAGCGTGCGGCGCGTCGCGACCATGCGGATCATGCCGCGGCGCGAGTGATTGTCCTTGGCGTGGGTCTTGAAATGATCGGTGAGGTTGGTGATGCGCTCGGACAGGATCGCGATCTGGACTTCCGGCGAACCGGTGTCGTCCTTGCTCGTGCCATGCTCGGCGATGACTTCTTTCTTGCGTTCAGGCGTAATCATTTTTTTCTTCCGGACATCAGGGTTCAGGCGAAATTGAAGACCCGAAACGGCCGAAGTTCTCCTTCGGCGATCTCGGCCAGTGCCACGGGCGTTCCGTCTTCCTCATGGAGGTAGACCGTCTGCCCGGGGAGTTCGTCTCCGTCGAATCCGTCCTTCAGCTTCGCAAAAATATTTGCGCGGATGAGGATGGGATTGCCCGACCGGAGGCGGACCGTATCGGGGCCACCGACAGCCAGCGCAGGGATGCCGTCCAGCGCGGTTGAAAGTGGCTTTAAATACGCAAAAGCGGCGGGACTATGCATAAAAGGGGTCAGGGTATCCAGCGGCGTGGCGTCTTTTTCTTCCCAGGCCCCCAGCCGGGTCCGGCGCAGGGCCGTGACATGGCCCAAAGTCCCCAGCGCCAGGGCGATGTCGCGGACCCAGGAACGGACGTAAGTGCCTTTGCCACATAGGATTTCGAACTCGGCGCTGTCCTGAACGGCGTTCAGCAGGCGGGCCTCATAGACCTCGACCGCCCGGGGCTCCAGGACCACCTCTTCGCCGTCCCGGGCCAGGTCATAGGCCCGCATCCCCCCCACCTTGACGGCGGAATAGGCCGGGGGGACCTGGGAGAGGGTGCCGGTGAAGCGGGGCAGCATGGCCTCGATCGCCTCGCGGGTGGGGCGGGCGTCGGTGGTGCCGGTGACGGCGCCTTCGGCATCGTCGCTGTCGCGGCTTTCCCCCCACTGGGCGGTGAAGCGGTAGATCTTGTCGGAATCCATGGCGTAGGGGACCGTCTTGGTCGCCTCGCCCAGCGCGATGGCCAGGATGCCGGTGGCCATGGGATCCAGCGTGCCGGCATGGCCGGCCTTCTTGGCTTCGAAGAGGGTGCGGACCTTGGCGACGGCCTGCGTCGAGCCCATCCCCAGCGGCTTGTCCAGAATGACCCAGCCGTGGACGGGATTTCCCTTCTTGCGCCTGCTCATCAGTCTTCTTCTTCGCCGTCTTCGCCATCGGGCGCGGCCAGGTCGCGGCTGACGCGTTCGGAGCGCAGGATGCTGTCGATCTTCAGGGCTTCGGCGAACGAAGCATCCTCGACGAAGCGCAGCTCGGGGGTGAATTTCATCGTCAGGCGATGGCCCATTTCGCCGCGCAGGAAACCCTTGTGCCGGTTCAGCGCCTTGATGATGATTTCGGCATTCTCGCCGCCCAGCGGCTCGCAATAGACGGTGCAGTAGCGCATGTCGGGAGACGGCTTGACCTGGGTGATGGTCACCGAGACGCCGGCGAGTTCGGGGTCCTGGATTTCGTTGCGGAAGAGAATATCGGCCAGGGCATGGCGCAGCGCCTCGCCGACGCGCAACTGGCGCTGCGACGGGCCGGTGGGACCGTCATTGCGGCCGGTGCGGCGGGCAGACGGTAAACGGTCGGACGGCGGGCGTTGGCGACGGGACATTAAAACCTGTCATCCCGGCCAGCGAACGCCGCGAAGCGGCGTGAAGCGCGAGCCGGGATCCATTTCACAATAGTTACAGAGCTCTCTGAATGGTCTCGACATCGAAGCATTCGATGACGTCGCCCTTCTGCATGTCATGGTAGCCGATGAAGCCCATGCCGCATTCCTGGCCGTTCTGCACTTCCTTCACTTCGTCCTTGAAG
>CAIYVC010000135.1 GCA_903929535.1 uncultured Caulobacteraceae bacterium
GGATTTCCTGTTCGTGGAGCTGCTGCAGTGGGGCCGCGAGGCGGGCTACTGCATCTTCGAATTCGGCAATGCGCCGCTGGCGGGGCTTGAGGACCGGCCCCTGGCGCCGCTGATGTCGCGGCTCGGCCGGATGCTGTTCGAGCGCGGCGAGGACCTCTACAACTTCCAGGGCGTACGCCGGTACAAGGACAAGTACGACCCGGTCTGGGCGCCGCGCTACATCGCCGCCGCCAACAAATGGGCCATCTCCCTGGCCCTGGTGGACGTGTCGCTGCTGTCGTCCGGCGGCATGACGGGCTTCGGCAAGCGGCCCAAACGGATCGAGGCGCCCGCACCGGCCGTCACTCAGCCCGAGGCGGCTTAGCGGCTCGCCGCGTAGAGCATCAACCGGATGTCGGAATTGTTGGCATAGTCGAAGCCGTCGACCTCGCCGACCTTGCGCGCCCGCCGGTTGGTCGTCTGCAGAGCCCGCAGGAAGGCGGCTTCCTGGCGTTCCTCGACAATGGCGGGGCGGCCCTCCTGGATCGCTTCCGGGGCCTCGTCCGGTGTCAGGGCTTCGGTCAGACCGCCCAGCGCGAAGGTCAGGCTGGGCTCGCCGTAGCCGATCACCGCCACCGGCCCGGGCGTGACCCCGGCGCGGGGGTCCAGCCCCGCCTTGGTCAGGGCCGCGACGGCGCGTTGCGCGGCCCATAGCGGTTGCAGCCTCGGCGCCGCGCCGGCGAGGACCGCGCCGTGGGCGACGAGCCCGAGCAGTCCGCCGACCGTCACGGCGCGCCAAGGTTTGCCGGTCTGCATACCGGCGCTGGCGAGGAAGGGGGCCAGGGCGAGCAGCAAGGCGGCGAACACGCACCAGGCGACCGCCGCGCCGCCGCCGAAGCGCAAGCCGGCGTAGAGGACCAGCACGAGCCATAAGGTCCCCGCCGCCAGCTGCAGGGCCGCGCCCACCCGCAGGCTCATCAACCCCGGACCTCGCGTCAGGGCGGCGGCGCAGAGCCAGGCCAGAGCGCCATAGACGATCAGGCCCCCGCCCAGAGGCTGGCCACGGCCGAATTCCAGCACCAGCCAGGAGGGGATCAGCCAGCACAGGGCCAGCTTGACCGCGGTCTCGCGCCGGGCCCGCCAGGCCAGCGTCAGGGCGGCGGGCAGCAGCAGGGTGAAGGGGAACAGCATCATGGGCGCGATCAGCAGGTGGAAGCCGGGGGTCCGCTCGCCCGAGCCGCCGAAGGCCGGCCAGGACGGCGCCGAACCGTCCACGCCGTTGACGGCTCCGGCCACCACCGATGGCCCGACGACGGCGGCCAGCAGGATCAGGCCCCACCCCCAGCCCAGCGACCGCAGCCAGGGCGCTTTGCGATCGACCAGCCACAGGCCCGCGCCGGTCAGGACCACCGCGGCCGGTCCAACGGGCCCTCCCGCCATGGCGGCCAGGGCGATTCCGGCCCAGAGCGCGATCTTGATGCGGCGGCCGGCCGTCGGGCCGCCATTGGCAGCCAGATAGAGCCGGCCCAGCGCCGATACCGCCAGGGTCACGCCGGCGCAGAGCAGGGCGGCGGGCGCGTCCACCGCTCCGGCGGTCGACAGCAGCAGGCTGGCGCCAAACAGGCCACCGGCCAGCAGCCCCGCGGCCGCCCCGAACAGGGCCGCTCCACCCCAGGCGCACGCCGCGGCGGCCAGCATGGCCCCGGCCAGGGCGGGCAGGCGGTAGGCCCAGATGTGGCGGGCTTCGGCATTGGACGTGATGGCGACGGCGGCGGCCTGTAGCCAGTGCACCCCCGCCGGGCGCCGGTCGGATGCCTGATCATCCACGGCGATGGCGGTGAAGTCGCCGGTCTCCAGCATCTGGGCGCTGGCCTCGGCCAAGCGGGCTTCGTCGCGGTCGGTGACCGGCAGGGCCAGGGCGCCGGGCAGGGCGGCGGCGAGCGCGATCAGCGCGGCCAGCAAAGGTCCGCGCCAGCCTCGGCTCCAGCGATCGATCAGCGATGGCGTCATGGCGTTGGCATCATAGGCCGGATCGGGGCCGCTGCTGCAAACGCTTGGTTGTCAGGAGAAGGCGACGAAGACCAACGCGGCCAGGAAGGCGTCGATCGTGCGGGTCAGGACGGCGAAAGGCATGTCGGACTCTGGGCTGGCGATGTCGCCGAAGCTCAAAGCAAGACGGGCGCCAATCGGGCGCTAGACCTCGGTCTTGGCGATCCGCCCCTGGCGGTTGCGGCGGTTGGCGGCTCCGGACCACTCCACGTCCAGATAGGCGGCCCGCGCCTTCTGGGCCGTCTTTGCCGAGGGGTCGTTTTCTGCAGCGCCCGCCTGACCGTAGATCTGGGCCGAAATCACCGGCGGAGACTCGCTCGGATCGGCGGACGCCGGAGCAACCGGGGCCGCGGCCCGGACGGATTCGGTCGCACCGGCCGCCGGCGGATCGTCGGTCCTGCGCCCACCGCGGATACGCCGGAACGGTCCGACGCGCCGGGTCGGTTTGACCGGATCGGTCACGGCATCAGCCCTTGGAGGCGAGCTTGGCGATCTGCGCCTGCATCTCTTCGATGCGCTTCTTCAGATCATTGAGAGACTCGTCTTCGCTGGCAGCAGCAGCGGCGGGAGCCGCCGACTCGGCCTCGGCTTCGGCGCCGCCCTTGGCGGGCGCGCCCGGCTGGCCGGGGAAGGGGAAGGGCATCTGCACGGGCGAGAACATCTTCATGGCCCGGTCGAACAACTGCATGTTCTGGTGGATCTGGTCCTCGAAGTATTTCATCCCTGGCGCGCCGCTCATCATGGCGGGTGCGCCGCCCAGCGTGGTGGAGAACTGTTTGCGCATCCGCTCCTGCTGTTGGGTGAAGCTGTCCAGCGACATCTCCAGATAGCTGGGCACCAGGGCCTGCATGCTGTCGCCGTAGAAGCGGATCAGCTGGCGCAGGAACTGGATCGGCAGCAGGTTCTGCCCGCGGCCTTCTTCCTCGAAGATGATCTGGGTCAGGACCGACCGGGTGATCTCCTCATTGGTCTTGGCGTCGAACACGACGAAGTCGACGCCCTTCTTGACCATTTCGCTGAGGTGTTCGAGCGTCACATAGGAGCTCGACTTGGTGTTGTAGAGCCGCCGGTTGGCGTACTTCTTGATGACGACCCGTTCTTCGCCGGACTTGCCTGTTTCGCCTTTGGCGTTCGGTGTGACTGGGTCGCTCATTGCCCCCCCGGGGATTATGGTGCGAGCCAAACCTTGGTCTCGCTCTTGTGCAGCGCCATATTATACGGAAGAGAAGACGCCGCGTCATCGCCGTCAAGCCCGACCTGTTCGCGGGCGCAACAAACAGCCCGCCAGGGCCCCGGAGCCTAGACTATGAGCGACATCGTCATCGTTTCAGCCGCCCGCACTCCCGTCGGCTCTTTCAACGGCGCCCTGAGCAGCCTGCCGGCCTCGGCCCTGGGCACGATCGCCATCGTCGCGGCGCTGGAACGCGCCGGCGTCAAGCCCGCCGACGTCAGTGAAGTGATCCTGGGTCACGTGCTGCAGGCGGCCGCGGGCCAGGGCCCCGCCCGCCAAGCCTCGGTCAACGCCGGCATCCCCTTCGAAACCCCGGCCTGGAGCCTGAACCAGATCTGCGGCTCGGGCCTGCGCGCCGTGGCGCTGGGCATGCAGCAGATCGCCGACGGCGCCTCGATCGTGGTGGCCGGCGGCCAGGAGAGCATGAGCCAGGCGCCCCACGCCGCGCACCTGCGCAACGGCACCAAGATGGGCAACGTCGAATTCATCGACACGATGATCAAGGACGGGCTTTGGGACGCCTTCAACGGCTATCACATGGGCACCACGGCCGAGAACGTCGCCACCCAGGGCCAGATCAGCCGCGAGGACCAGGACCGCTTCGCCGCCCAGTCTCAGAACCGCGCCGAAGCCGCCCAGAAGGCCGGCAAGTTCGACGCCGAGATCGCGCCCGTCACCATCAAGGGCCGCAAGGGCGACACCGTGGTCGACAAGGACGAATACATCCGCGCCGGCGCCACCTATGAAGCCATGGCGGCCCTGCGTCCGGCCTTCTCCAAGGACGGCACCGTCACCGCCGGCAACGCCTCGGGCCTGAACGACGGCGCCGCCGCCGTGGTGCTGATGACCGCCAAGGAAGCCGCCGCGCGCGGCCTGAAGCCTCTGGCCCGGATCGCCTCCTGGGCCACCGCCGGGGTCGATCCGGCGATCATGGGCACCGGCCCGATCCCTGCTTCGCGCAAGGCCCTTGAAAAGGCCGGCTGGAAGACGGCCGATCTGGACCTGATCGAAGCCAACGAAGCCTTCGCTGCTCAAGCCCTCTGCGTCGCCCGGGGCCTGGATCTGGATCCGGCCAAGGTCAATCCGAACGGCGGCGCCATCGCCATCGGCCACCCGGTCGGCGCGTCCGGCGCGCGTATTCTGACCACCCTGCTGCACGAGATGGGCCGCACCTCGGCCAAGAAGGGTCTGGCGACCCTGTGCATCGGCGGCGGCATGGGCGTGGCCATGTGCCTGGAAAAGGTCTGATTAGCGGGTAAGCTTGGCTTGCGTTCTCAGGGGAGGACGCGAGAAGGCCTTCAAGCGGATGTGATGGCGACGCCATGACGTCCAAAAAGCGCCCCAGTCCCGGAGCATTACGCTCAGTATGTTAGGTGGGAAGTTGGCGAGCCTGGGCGGCGTCGTGGCTGCGGCCCTGCTGGGTGCAGGCGCGCCGGCGGTCGCTGCGCCTATGCTGCAGAATATCCTGCCGTTCGGGGACAACCGAGGCGCGCCCACGCCGCCGGTCGCCCGCTACCTCGGCGCGGAGGGGCAATCCTTCGTTTTGGACCGCGCTCCTGGCGGCCAGCCTCTGCTCAAATTCGACGACAGTCCCGAGGTCTGGGTGCTGGAGCCGTCTCCGGCGCCGCGCGGCGACACCATCTACCGCAACGACCTGGGCGCGCCGGTGCTGCGCGCTACGCGCCTGGGCGGCCTGACCCTGTTCTCCAGTCAGGAGCCGGAGGGCTCGCCGGTGGCCATGGAAGGCGAGGCCGACGACCTCTCGCCGCCGCCAACCATTCCCGCCGGGGCTCTGCTGCAACGGATGATCCAGGCCAGCGCCAAGGCCTCGCGGGCGGCCCAGCATCTGATCACCTTCACCGCACCCAGCGTCTCGCCCCAGTCCGCGCCGCTGTTCGCCGACGCCGCCACCATCGCCGCCGAGGCTCTGGTGCGCCTGTCCCGGCGCTCCGAAGGGCACAACTTCCTGGCCCGGCTGGACAAGCTGGTGTTCCTGCCCGGCCCCAAGCCCGACGTCACGGTCAACGGACCGGTGATGCAGATCACCGTCGCGGCGGGCAAGGGATACGGCGGCCGTCCGTCGTCGGACAGGGTCGTGAAGGCGGCGCTTGGCCGCTAGAGCGGGATGCGAAAAGTGGGTACCGGTTTTCGCATCAATCCCGCTCTAACATTCTAGAAACGATCACGTTTTGTGATTTTGGATTGGTTCAATCCAAAATCACCGTGATCTTACGGCACCGTCCGGCAGCTCTCAGGGTCGGCGGCGTCGAACTTGCGTTTGGCCAGGGCCAGCAGCGCGTCGCGGGCCCGCAGATTGGCCGAGGCGAACCGGGCGCCGTTGCCGATCCGGTCGTAACGGTCCACCGAAATGGTCAGGTCCTGGCCGGTGGAGATGGCCCCCAGCAGGGCGCGGCCGTAGACGAGGTTTTCGCCGAACTCGACATAGGCTCTGTCGTTACTGCCCCGTTCCAACGCCTGACCGACAAAGCGCCAGGTGCGGCCGTTGGGGCTGGTGACCACGATGGTGCCGCTGTCGGCTGTGGCGTTCTCTTCGATCGGAAAGCGGATATGCACGCCGCTAGGCTCGCCCAGAGCGGTCAGGGTGCTGCCTTCATAGGCGACCATCAGCTGGGTCTGGCGGCTGTTGCTGGCGGGGCGCCAGATGATGGTCGGCGGCGCGATGCGCGGCGCGCCCGGCACAGTCTGTCCCGAGAACACCTCGAGCTCGCCGCCCGTGGCCGACTGCACGATGATGTCGCATTCCACGGTCGAAGCGGCGGCCGAGCCCGCCAGGACCGACGCGAAAGCGAAGCCCGTCAGAAGCTTGAAGATCACCCCGACCGGCCGTTCTTGATGACCTGACCGGTCTCCAGGATGGTCAGCTGCACGAAGCCGCCGCCGTGGGCGCCGTCGCGCAGGGGATGCAGGTCGATACTGATCTTGTCGCCCGGCTTCAGGGTGGTGCGGGTCCAGCCCAGCCGCCCGAGATTGCCGGGACTGGTCAGCTCCACCGACCACTGGTCGTCCGCCACGGGCCCTGCGTTGGGCACCACCCAGATGAAGACGTGCGGGTTGGTCCAGTTGAACTGCTTGACCGTGCCGGTGACGGTCACCGTCTTGGTGGCGTCGAACATGGCGAAGGAATGGTGCGCCTGGCCGGCGGCGGGCATGGCCAGGGCCAGGCCCAGGGCTGCGGCGGCGGACATGGTGGCGCGGGACAGGATCACAGTCGGCTCCTTATGGCGTCGGGGCGGGGACGAAGACGGCGTTGCCGGCCTTATCCGTGGATTCGGCGAAGTCACCCTGGCGGCAGACGCCTTCGATGATATCCGCCTTTTCGCCGCGCTGGCGCTTGAAATAGCGGGTGGTCTTGTAGGGCGTGGTCAGGACATGGGGGGCTGTGATGGTCAGCTCGTCCGCCAGCACGTCCGGCGCCGACAGATGGATGCGCTCGGTGATGTGCATGTCGCCGTTGTTGGCGACGCCGACTGCTTCCTTCACGGCGATATAGACCTCCGGCAGGATCGCTACGGTGTCGACCGCCAGGGTCTGACCTTCCCAGACGCCGATCGAATGGCCGTGGAAGGTGGGGTCGGGATCGGCGGGGTGCTTGCGTCCGTCGGTCCAGATGCGGCGCAGACGGTCGCCGTCGGACTCGCCCAGCAGGGTCACGCGGCCCGGGGTGACCAGGATTTCCATGGCGTTGTGGCTGATCATCATCCAGGTCGGCATGCCCTCGGGCAGGCAGTTGGTGAAGATGTTGTGCGGCTTGCCGGCTTCCTCGTCGTCGAACATCTGCTTGATGAGACGGGCGGCCTGGGGGTTCCAGGGGGGGATATTGCCGCCCATCTGCTGCTTGTCCTGATCGGTGCGATCGGGAATCCAGACCCCGCTCCAGTCCGGCAGGGGGCCGGCAGGCTTGGCCTGCGCCATCGCCGCCACGGGCGCCAGGGCCAGACTTGCCAATAGAAGGGGAAGGACGCGCTTCATCCGATTGTACCGATCATCACGCCGCTGAAGGTGCTGGACCTAGCATGGGTCATTTTCGCTGCAAAGGTCGGGGCGGTTAGCGGCCCGGCTCCCAATCCGGCGGCGCCATCTGGAATTTCGAGAACTCGAAGCCCGGCGCCACGGTGCAGCCGACCAGAGTCCAGTCGCCGAGGCTGCGCGCGCTCTGCCAGTCGCCCGCCGGGACAACCGCCTGGGGGCGTTGGCCCGCAGGCAGGTCGACACCCAGCACCATTGTCCTGGCGTGTCCGCCAGCGAACGGCGCGATGCTTAGCTGCAACGGAGCGCCGGCGTGGAAATGCCAGCCCTCCGCCGCGTCCGCCACGCGGTGCCAGTGCGATGTCTGACCGGCGGCCAGCAGATAGTAGATGGCGGTTGAGGCGGCGCGGCCATCCGTAGACGGAGCATCACGGAAGGTCTCGCGGAACCAGCCGCCTTCGGGGTGGGGCTCAAGGCCAAGGGCAGCGACGACCTCTTCAGCATTCATTTTGCGCTACCGCTTCGCTGCTTGAGCGCGGGGGTCATCCTTTGAAATTGTCCTTCGCCCGGCGCACGGCGAGGAACACCTCAGGATCGGGCTGACCGGCCAGGCCCAGGCGTTCGGCCAGCTTGGGCGCGCGCAGGAAGGGGTTGGTGGCCTTCTCCTCGCCGACGGTGGTGGGCACGGTCCATTCGCCCCGCTCGCGGGCGGCGAAGATCGCCTCGGCCCGCGCCTTCAGCGCCGGGGAGTCGTCCACCGACAGGGCGAAGCGGGCGTTGGAGGCGGTGTATTCGTGGGCGCAGTAGAGCTTGGTCTGGTCCGGCAGGGCGGCGATACGGGATAACCCGCCCCACATCTGCACCGGATCGCCCTCGAACATCCGCCCGCAGCCAAGCGTGAAGATGCTGTCGCCGACGAAGGCCACCGCGTCCGCCGCGTCGTGGTAGGCGATGTGCTGCAGGGTGTGGCCGCCGACGTCCATGACGGTGAACCGGGTTTCGCCGAGATCGACCGTGTCGCCGGCGCCGACCGGATGGTCGAGCGGGGCGATCTTGGTCACTTCAGGCGGGCCGTAGATCACCGCGCCGTACCGGGCCTGAAGCGCGGCGTTGCCTCCCGCGTGGTCGGGGTGCCAGTGGGTGTTGAGGATCAGATCCAGGCTCCAGCCCAGCCGGTCCAGGGCCGCGGCGATGGCGTCGGCGTCCGGCGTGTCGATACAGGCGACCTTTCCCGTGGCCTCGTCGCGGACCAGATAGCCGTAGTTGTCGTTGAGCACGGGGAATTGTTCGATACGCAGCGTCATGGCCTTATCCGTCAGCGGTGGGCTTCAAAGTCTTACGGCGCCTTAGGCTGAAACCGAAGCCGCGCCTATATTGGAGTCGGGCCGCTTCGGCGGCGCTTGGGATTTGTCCATGAGACGCGACGTCGTCGAGCTTCGCCGCTTCTACGCAGGGCCGCTGGGTCACGCCGTGCGCGAGATGGTCGGACGCAAGGTCGACGAGGCCTGGGGACAGGCTTCCGGCCTCGACGTGCTGGCGCTGGGCTACGCCACCCCCTTCCTCGATGGCTTGAGCGGCGCGCGGCGCGTGGTGGCGGCCATGCCGGCCAGTCAGGGCGTCGAGGTCTGGCCGCAGCCGCTGGCCAGGAACGGCGCCGGCAACCTGGCCTGCCTTACCGATGAGCAGGCCCTGCCCTTCCCCAACGCCATGTTCGACCGTGTGCTTGTCGTGCACGGGCTGGAGGAGGCCGACGATCCCTTGGCCTTCCTGCGTGAGGTTTGGCGTGTGCTGGCCCCCTCGGGCCGGGTGATCCTGACCGCCTCGGCCCGCTCGGGCCTATGGGCCAACGCCGAGGGCACGCCGTTCGGCTCGGGCCGCCCGTTCACCCGCGCCCAGCTGGAGCAGCTGGCCAGAGAGGCGGAACTGGAGCCCCTGGCCTGGTCGCGCGCCCTCTATGTGCCGCCGGTGGAGGGCTTGTCGCGCTATGCGGAGGGGTTCGAGCAGGTGGGGGCGCGCCTGTGGCCGCGCTTCGCCGGGCTGATCCTGCTGGAGGCGGTGAAACAGACCTTCGCGGTCAAGCCCAAGGGCCTGCGCGCCCCGGCCCGCGCCGCGTTCAACCCCGGCGCCCTGAAGCCGGCCCGCGCCCCCGCGCTTGCCCGCACGTTGCGCTTGCGCAATTCAGGCGACAACGGATCGTGAGAAGCTCTTGGAGCGTTCGGACAATAGTCCTAGCTTAGGCGGACGCCGTTTGCGGAGCACGCGCCCATGAAGATGATCACAGCGGTAATCAAGCCGAGCCGGCTCGACGCCGTTCTGGACGCCGTCACCGAAGCCGGAGCCTCCGGCCTCACGGTCACCGAGGTGCGCGGCTATGGCCGGCAGAAGGGTAAGACCGAGGTCTATCGCGGCGCCGAATACGAGGTGAAGCTGCTGCCCAAGGTGAAGCTGGAGATCGCGGTCCCCTCCGATGTGGTGGACGCCGTGGTCGAGGCCATCCAACGCACCGCCAACACCGGTAAGATCGGCGACGGCAAGGTGTTCGTGCTGGACCTGGAAGCGGCCCTGCGCATCCGCACCGGCGAAAAAGACGCCGCGGCGATCACCGGCTAAGACCTGACGCCGGCGCCGATCCTCCTGCGCCCGCTCATGGCGGCGAGCCGATGAGCCTCGTCAGCGTGATCATGCCGACCCACAACGCCGAGCGGTGGGTTGTGGATACCCTCGACAATCTGAACGCCCAGACCTGGCCGCACATCGAGCTGATCGTGGTGGACGACGCCTCGTCCGACGGCACGGTGGCGGCGGTGCGCAGGACGCTGGCGGACGGCTTCCGGCATCCCTGGCAGATCATTGAGCTGGACCGGAACGTGGGGCCCAGCGCCGCGCGCAACGTGGCTCTGAAGGCCGTCAAGGGCGACTGGGTGCAGTATCTGGACAGCGACGACTTCCTGGCGCCGGACAAGCTGGCTTTGCAGATGGCGGTCTGCGAGGCGGCCCCGGCGGATGTGGCGGCGGTCTATTCGCCCTGGCGGCGCTGCTATTTCGAGAACGGCGAGATCAGCTGGGAGGGCCCGCTGGTGCGGCCGACCATGGCGGGCCGGGCGCCGCTGATGTGCCTGGTGGGCAACGACCGGGTGCTGCACGGCGCCGGGCTGGCGCGCCGCTCGGTGCTCGACCGGATCGGCGGCTTCGACGAAACCCTACGCTTCTGGGAGTGCGAGGAGGTCACGGTACGACTGGCCAAGGCGGGACGGTTGGAGCCGGTCCCGTCCGATGAGCCGCTTTATCTTTGGCGGGTGCACCGCGAGGCGGCCTACATCGGCGGGGAGGGGGCCCGCTATCAGACCCGGGCCGTGGCCCAGAGCTGGATCGAGCAGATGGTGAAGGCGGCCGACGGCCGGACCTTTGATCAGATGGGCCTGTCGCCCGCCGACCGGGCCGACATACTGGCCGACACGACCGAATGGGCCCGCCGCCTCTACGGCGAGGACCTCGGGGCCTTCCGCCAGTTCGTGCAGACAGCCAAGGCGCTCGACCCCCGGATCGGACCGGCCCACCCCGCCTACGCCTCGGCGGTCTCTCGGGTGTTTGGCTATGAGGCGGCGGAAGCCGTCGCGCGGCTGGGCCGGATCCCCGGCGCTCTGCTGCGCAGGTTCCGCTAGGTCCGGCGGCGCCACGCGGTGCTGCGCGCCCAGGCGCGGCGCAGGATGGCGTCCAGGCTGCTTTCCCGCCCGAACCGTTCGCCGAACACGCGCTGCACCACGAAAGGGGCGTCTTCGTTGACCCCGTCGGTATCGAAGTAGAGTCCGACGACCGGGTTACGGCTGCGGACGCCCTCCAGCCAGGCGCGGTCCAGGCCACCGCCGAAATAGGGGAAGGCGAAGGGGACGGAAGCCTGGCCGGTGATGGCGGCGATGGCGCGGCAGGACTCCACGATCTCGCGCTCGGCGTCTTCGGGGGTCAGGGTCTGCAAGGCCCGGTGATCGCGGCTGTGAGCGCCGATGACGAAGCCGTCCGCGTGCAGGCGTCGGATTTGGTCGGTGGTCAGATAGGGTTGAACCGTTTGGAGATACCCCGCCGGGTCGACGCCGAGGCGGGCGCTCAGTCCATGCAGCAGCGCGGCATCGTCAGGTCCCAACGTCAGCAGCCGGCGCAGCAGGGGCCACAGGCTGCGGTCCGCGTGGCAGAGGCCGGCGATCTCGACCGGGTCCCTGCCAGCCGCTGGGGGCGATGCCAAATCCAGCTCGGCGGCGATGGCTTCGACCTCATGGACGGGCAGCTTCAGGAGCCGATCGATGCACAGAGCCGCCTCGGTCTCGCGGAACATCACCCTGTTATCGATCAAGCTGGTGATGACGAAGAAGACCGCCGGGATGCCTCGCCGCTTGAGGATCGGCGCCGCCACATCGGCGCATTGGGAAAAGCCGTCGTCAAAGGTCAGGATCGCGGCGTTGTCGCGGACGGGATGGGTGGCGGCTCGGCGCTCGGACAGCTCTTGATAGGCGATGAAGCCGTACTGCGACTGCAGGTAGTCGAGATCGGTTTCGAACTGTGCGGCGCCCAGGATCGGATAGTGCTTCAGGTGCGCTACCGGCGTGTCGGAGATCAGGTGGTAGCAGACCCCGACCCCGGCCTTGGGAAACAGCGCGCGCCACAGCCGCGTGGGCGCCAGGCGCAGGATGCGTCCCGCTCCTTCGCGCACAGCCGATCTGGCGAGCGAATTCATTTGTCTGCCAAGCTCCTTGCGCGGTCTAAAGGCATCGGCGGCGCGGCCCGCCGCCACCATACGCTACCGGGATTGTCCGTATGAAACTCTACGTCTGGCGGGGTGAGACGACGAATTTCGGCGACGAGCTCAACACCTGGCTGATGCCCAGGGTTTTCCCGGATTTCTTCGACGAGGACGAGGCCGATCTGTTCCTCGGCATCGGCTCGGTGATCTTCGACATTCATCCGGCAGGCAGCCGCAAGATCGTGTTCGGCTCTGGTTACGCCGGCTACACCGCCCTGCCGCAGTTCGATGGGTCTTGGCGCTTTCACGGGGTGCGCGGACCGCGCACGGCGCGCGCCTGCGGCCTCGGTCCCGAGCAGATCACCGGCGACGCGGCTATCCTGATGCACAACTACCGGCCCGTGCGCACCACCGCCAAGGGCATGACCTTCATGCCTCATTTCCATTCGGCGGACCGGGGCAATTGGGAGCAGGCCTGCGCCCTGGCCGGCATCCGCTTCATCGACCCGCATGCGCCGGTGCAGGAGGTGCTGGACGCCATCGCCGCCAGCGAGACGGTGATCGCCGAGGCCATGCACGGCGCCATCGTGGCCGACGCGTTCCGCATCCCCTGGATCCCGATCCTGCCGATCCACCGCGATCACCGGGGCAAGTGGCATGACTGGGCCGAGGCGCTGGACATCGAGCTGGAGCCTCACACGCTGGGGCCTTCGTCCTTGGCGGAGGCCTGGGTGGCCGGTCGGGGCGGGCGAGGCCACGGCGGCCCGCTGGCCAAGGCGAAGGGGCTGGTGGGCGCGCTGGATCAGGTCTTCATCCGGCTGGCGGCCAAGCGTCTGAGCCAGTTAGCCAAGGCTCCGCCCATGCTGAGCACCGATGCCGCCCTGGCCAAGGCGCTCAACCGGTTGGAGGCCCGCGCCGCCGAAATCCGGCGCGACTATCCCCGCTGATTAAGCGCTTCCGCGTAACGCCGCCGCCATGCCGAGCAACGCCCGGCGAGAGGGCGCCACGGCCAGACCCAGAACGCCGCTGAAGAGCGCGCCCAGGCCGCAGATCGCGATGGCGGCGGGTAGAGGCTCCAGCGCCAGACGCACGGCGCCGTAAAGGCCGGTCCCACCTCCGATCAGGGCTCCCAGCGCTAGAGGCAGGGCCGGGGCGGCGGCTGCCAGATGATCGCCGAAGCTGACAGGCCCTGATCGTCCCGCGACGGCGATGCGGATCAGCACCACGATCAGGGTCGAGGCGGAGAAGCCGGCGGCCGCACCGACCACGCCGAACGGCAGACCGGCGGCGACGCCCAGCAGGCGGAAGATCAGCTCGAACAGGCCGAGCAGGCCAAGCTCCTTGGATCGGTCTTGGGTGATGAAGAGGTCGCTGACCGCATAGCCGAAGCCGAGCGCTGCGACCGCGGGGCCGAGGGCCTGGAGCACCAGCCCCGATTGCACCCACTGCGGCCCCAGCGCCGCCACGGCCAGGGGCGGACCGGCCAGGGTCATGAGCACTGCGGCAGGCAGGGCGATCATGTTCAGATGGCGGACGAGGTCGAGGTAGGTCTTGCGGTAAAGCGCCGCCTCGCTCCTCAGACCCGCCAGCACGGGCAGCACGGCCTGGGCCAGCGGCCCAACGGCGTTGTTGGCGGGAATGACCTGCAGCGCGACGGCGCGGTTGTACTGACCGAGCGGCGCTGGCCCGAACAGGCGGCCGATCAGGATGGCGGCGACGTTGTTGGCGGCGAAGATCGAGAAGGCGTAGAGCGAAGTGTTGGCCCCGAAAGCGAACAGGGTCCGCGCCTCCGGCAGCCATTGCGGCGGTCCCGGCTTCCAGCGGCTGACCACGATATTGAGTCCCGCGCCGAGCAGGCCGGCGGCGACGCTGCCCGCCACGATGGCCCAGACGTCATGGGTCACGACGGCCACGGCCAGGGTCACGGCGAACTGAAGCAGGATCGTGCAGCCGTCGATGACCGCCATCTCGTCGAAGCGCAGATCACGGATCATCACGCTGCGGTGCTGCAGCGACAGCCCTCCGGCTGCGAAGCCCACCAAGGAAGCCAGCATCACCGGCGCCACCATAGGCTCGCCGAAGAAGATAGCGGCCAGGGGCGCGGCCAGGGCGATCAGCACCGTCAGGGCCACCGTCGCGGCGGCGTTGAACCAGAACAGGAAGCTGATTTCCGCCGGGCGGATGTCGCCCTTGCGCAGCAGGGCGTTGGTCAGGCCGAAGTCTTTGAACATCTCGGCCAGGGCGAAGATGGCGGCGGACATGGCCGCCAGACCGTAGGCGCGGGGCGGCACGAAGCGGGGGATGACGACGGTGGCGATCAGGCCTATGCAGACGGCGAAGGCGCGCCGCGCCAAAAGGGCCCTCGGCCCCTTCCTCGCCCGCCTCTGGATCTCGCCGATGTCCAACCCGGCCTCGCTAGGGATTTAGGCCGCAAGGCCCTTGCGGCTGAGCAGGAACAGGGCCGCCTCGGCCCGCCAGTTCTCGATGGGGCGCTGCGGATTGATGGCGCGGGCGCTCTGGCCCTCCGCCAGGGCCGCGCAGGCCTCGATGTTCAGGTCCAGGCTTTCGCACAGGCTGGTGAAGTCCCTGAGCGTGCACAGGTGGATGTTGTCGGTCTCGTACCAGGCCTGGGACAGCACCCCGGTCATCGGCATGCGGCCGCGGCTGAGCAGCTCCCAGCGCACCCGCCAGTGGGCGAAGTTGGGGAAGGAGACGATGGCCCGGTCGGCGATACGCAGCAGTTCCGACAGCACTTGGCGCGGCTGGCGCACGGTCTGCAGGGTCTGGGACAGCACCGCATAGTCGAACGCCTGGTTGGGGAAGTCGGCCAGGTCGTGGTCGGCGTCGCCCTGCACCACCGCCAGGCCCCGCGCCAGGCAGAGGGACACATTGGCGGCGTCGATCTCCAGCCCGCGGCCCTCGACCTGCTTGCCGCGGCCGAGCATGTCCAGCAGGGCGCCCTCGCCGCAACCGATGTCCAGCACCCGCGCGCCGGGGCTCACCATGCCCAGGATGGCGCGGAAATCCTCACGGCCTGCCGCTTCGCTCGGGCTCATTTGGCGGCTCGCGCGCTGGCGGCGGAATCCAGGAAGCCGGCCACGGCCGAGCGCATCACCGGCTCGTCCAGCAGGAAGGCGTCATGGCCCTTGTCGCTCTGGATCTCGACGAAGCTGACCCGCGCTCCGGCGGCGTTCAGCGCACGCACGATGGCCCGGCCCTCCGGGGTCGGATAGAGCCAGTCGGAGGTGAAGCTCAGCACGCAGAAGCGCACGTCCCGCGCCTTGCGGAACGCCTCGGCCAGCAGGCCGTCGTAGCTGGCGGCCAGGTCGAAATAGTCCAGCGCCCGGGTGATGTAGAGGTAGCTGTTGGCGTCGAAGCGGTCGACGAAGCTGGCCCCCTGGTGGCGCAGGTAGCTCTCCACCTGAAAGTCGGCGTCGAAGCCCCACGACAGGCCGTCGCGCTGCAGCTCCCGGCCGAACTTGCGCTGCAGGGCGGGCTCGGACAGGTAGGTGATGTGCGCGGCCATGCGCGCCACCGCCAGCCCCTTTTCCGGGCGCACGCCCAGCGTCGCATATTCGCCGCCGCGCCAGTCCGGATCGGCCATCACCGCCTGGCGGCCGACCTCGTGGAAGGCGATGTTCTGGGCCGAGTGGCGGGGCGCCGAGGCGATGCACAGGGCCGAGAAGATCCGCTCGGGATAATCCGCCGCCCATTGCAGCACCTGCATGCCGCCCATCGATCCGCCGACCACGGAGAACAGGGTCTCGATGCCCAGCGCCTCCACCAGCATGGCCTGAGCGCGGACCATGTCGGGGATGGTGATCACCGGAAAGGCCAGGCCCCAGGGTTTGCCGGTCTCGGGGTTGATCGAGGCCGGTCCGGTCGAGCCGTTGCAGCCACCGAGCACGTTGGAGCAGATGATGAAGTGTTTGGCGGGGTCCAGGGGGCGCCCCGGTCCGACCATCTGGGTCCACCAGCCGGGCTTGCCGGTGGTGGGATGCGCGCCGGCCACATGCTGGTCGCCGGTCAAGGCGTGGCAGATCAGGACGGCATTGGAGCGGTCGGCGTTCAAGACGCCCCAGGTGCGGTAGGCGATCTCGATGCCGGAGAGGCTGGCGCCGGAATCCAGGCGCAGGGGCTGGTCCGGCCCGAACCGGATGGTTCCGCCGTCCTCCGCGAGGGCTCGCGTCTGCTCGGCCGACTGGCCGGCGTCTGTCGCGTCCTTGTCCATCAACGCCTTGGATAGCCTAGCTTGTATGGTGTCAACCAGACCGAACCCTGGTTGTAGGGTGTTGAAGGCCAGCAACCTCTTTCCCGCAGGCCCCGCCCGACCTATGAACCGGAGGGGACGATTCCAAGTCCCCCCACCCCGTTCGCGCTCAGGCGCAGGAGACTAGATGGACCGGCTGATCCTGCTGCGCCACGGCAAGGCGGACGCGGAGGCGAACTCCGGCCAGGACTTCGACCGCGCCCTGACCGACCGCGGGCGGCGCGACACTCTGCTGGCGTGCAAGGCGATGGTGGAGGCGGGCGTCTATCCGGACCTGGTGCTGATCTCCCCAGCGGCGCGGACCGTCCAGACCTGGGAGGCGGCGTCGGCGGTCTTCACGCGCGCGGTGGCCAGGACTATTCCGGCCCTCTACGAGATCGGCCCCGACGACATCCTGAACCTGGCCAAAGAAGAGGGCGCGGGCGTGCAGACCCTGATGATCGTCGGCCACAACCCCGGCCTCGGCGCCCTGTCCGCGCGTCTGGCCGCCGGGGCCCGCGCCGCGCCCGAGCTGATGGGCCGCATCGGCATGAGCTTTCCCACCGGCGCGGCCTCGGTCACGGGGTTCGACCCGCCCAGCTTCGCCCTCTACACCCCCAAGGACCTGGGCGGCGGATCATGAGCGTCATCTACAAGATCGTCGCGCGCAGCGCTTGGGAGGCGGCGGTGGCCCAGGGCCGGTTCGACGGCGCGTCTATCGATCTTCAGGACGGCTATATCCATTTCTCCACCGCCGCCCAGGCGCAGGAAACCGCCGACAAACATTTCCGGGGCCAGAGCGGTCTGGTGCTGGTTGAGCTGCCCGTGGAGGCCTTCGGCGAGGCGCTGAAATGGGAGCCGTCGCGCGGCGGCCAGCTCTTCCCGCATCTCTACATCCCGCTCGATCCGGGCCTGGCGCTCAGCGTCATCGACATCCCACTGGATGCGGACGGCGTTCCGCAGTTGGGCCTGCAGGCGCCCCAGTGATCCACGATCTCGCCGCGCGCGCCCTGCATCTGCTGGACCCCGAAGAGGCCCACATCCTGGCCATCAAGGCGCTGAAGGCCGGGCTGGGCCCCAGCGATGGAGCCCTGGACGATCCCTGTCTGGCGGTGGAGCTGTGCGGGCTGCAGCTGCGCTCCTGCGTCGGCCTGGCCGCCGGGTTCGACAAGAACGCCGAGGTCTGGGCGCCCATGCTGCGGGCCGGGTTCGGCTTCGTCGAATGCGGCACCGTCACGCCCCTGGCCCAGAGCGGCAATCCGCGCCCGCGCCTGTTCCGCCTGTCCGAGGATCGGGGCGTCATCAACCGCCTGGGTTTCAACAACCAGGGACTGGAAGCCTTCGCCGGGCATCTCGCCGCCCGTCGAGGCGAAGGCATTGTCGGCGCCAATATCGGAGCGAACAAGGACGCCGAAGACCGCATCGCCGACTATGTGACCGGCCTGCGCCGGCTTTGGTCTCTGGCCGACTACTTCACGGCCAACATTTCTTCGCCCAACACCCCGGGCCTGCGCGACCTGCAGTCGGGCGCGGCCTTGGACGATCTGCTCGGCAGACTGATGGTCGCGCGCAAGGACCTGGAAGCCCAAAGCCAGGCCGCCCAGGACGTGCGCCGGCGTCCGATCTTCCTCAAGGTCGCTCCGGACCTGGACGACACCCAGATCATGGACATCTGCGACGCGGTCGCTCGCCACGGGATCAACGGCGTGATCTGCGGCAACACCACCCTGTCGCGGCCCGACACCCTGCGCGCGGGCTCCAAGGGCGAGACCGGGGGGCTTTCCGGCGCGCCCCTGACGGCCCTGTCGACCCAGATGGTCGGACGCTTTCACGCCTGCGCCGCCGGACGGTTCCCCCTTATCGGGGTCGGCGGGATCGGCAGCGGGGCGGACGCCTATGCCAAGATCAGGGCCGGATCCTGCGCGGTGCAGCTCTATTCCGCTCTGGTCTACGGCGGTCCGGGCCTGGTCTTGCGCATCAAGCGCGATCTGGCGGCGCGGCTGCGGGCCGACGGCTTCGTATCGGTGGTCGAGGCGGTCGGCGCGGGCTAGAACAGCCCATGGACGATCCGCAGCATGGCAGCATCGACAAGGCCGAGAGGCCGCGGCCCAGCGTCGTCCGCCTGATCCTGCGCTTCACGCCCCTGGCCATCGTCATCATCGCCATCGCCCTGGTGATCCACAGCGGCCTGCTGCACCACCTTTCCCTGCGCGAACTGCGGGCAAGCCGGGGGCTGCTGACCGGCTATGTGGTCTCCCATCCGCTGCTGAGCCTGCTGGCCTATTGCGGGATCTATGTGGCGGGGGTGACCCTGTCGCTGCCGGTGCCGCTGATGTTCACCCTGACAGGGGGCTTCCTGTTCGGGCCCTGGATCGGCGGCGTGGCCGGATGCCTCTGCTGCTCGGTCGGGGCCGCCTTCGCTTTCCTGATCTCGCGCCTGACGGTGGGCGACGCCCTGGAGCGGGCCTCAAGCCCCCATGTGCGGGCGCTGGAGGAGGGTATCAAGCAGGACGCCTTCTTTTATCTTCTGACCCTGCGCCTGATCCCGGTGACGCCCTTCTGGCTGGTCAATGTGGCGGCGGGCCTGCTGTCGATCCGGCTGAAGACCTTCTTCACCGCCACCGTCATCGGCATCCTGCCCGCGTCCCTGATCTACGCCGGCATCGGTTCGGGGCTGGGCAAGCTGTTCGATGCGGGCGTGCAGCCCAGCCTGCGCTCGCTGATCACGCCTCAGATCGCCCTGCCGCTGGTCGGCCTGGGCCTGCTTTCGGTGCTTCCGATCCTTTATCACCAGTATCGCGCGCGCAGGACCAAGGCGGCTTCCGTTGCGGGCGCCGCGGGCGTGCAGTAACCAGTCTGACATGACGGACGCCGCGCCGACCCCGGCCGCGCCACTTCCCCCCGGACCCCAACGGGGGCTCCCGCGCCGCTGGCTATGGCCCGGTGGCCTATCCGCGCGCCTCCTGCTGCTGACCGCCCTGTTCGTCATGCTGGCCGAACTGCTGATCCTGGCCCCGTCCCTGGCGTCTTACGAAGAGGGGCGTCTGGAGGAGCGGGTGCGGGCGGCGGAGCTCGCGTCTCTGGCAGTGGAGGCATCTCCGGACCAGGTGGTGACCGACACCCTCTCGGGTGAACTGCTCAACGGCGCGGGCGTGGTCTCGGTGGCGGTGCAGAGCGAGGGCATCCGGCGTCTTCTGCTGCAGGGCCCGCCGATGAAGCGCGCGCCCTACCTCGTCGACCTGCGCACCCAGGGACCGCTGGGCTGGCTGTTCCAGCCCTTCCGGGTCCTGACCGGCGATCCGGCGCAGATGGTGCGCATCGTGGCCAAGCCGAGCTTCCGCGACGGCGACTTCGTGGAGATCGTGGCGCCGCAGATCCGCCTGCGCCGCGAACTGACCAGCTATCTGCTGGGCCTGCTGGCCGTCACCGCCTTCATCTCCGCGGTGGCCGGGGTGCTGGTCTATTTCTCGCTCAACCTGTTCCTGGTGCGCCCAATGCAGCGGATCACCGCCTCGATGGAGCGGTTCCGGGCCAACCCCGACGATCCCGGTGCTCGCATCGCCGTCTCCTTCCGCCGCGATGAAGTGGGACGCGCCGAGGCGGAGCTGGACCGGATGCAGGCGGACCTGCGCGCGGCCCTGAAGTCGCGCGCACGCCTGGCGGCGCTGGGCGAGGCGGTGGCCAAGATCAACCACGACCTGCGCAACATGCTGACCAGCGCCCGCATCGCGTCCGAGCGGCTGGCGCTGAGCGGCGATCCCAGCGTCGCCGCCGCCCTGCCGCGCCTGGAGCGGGCGCTGGACCGGGCCGCGGCCCTGACCTCCAACGTGCTCGACTACGGCAAGACCGAGGAACGGGCCGCCGAGCCGATCGTGATCCCGCTGCTGGCGGCGGTGGAGGCGGCGGCGGAGGACGCGGGCCTGTCGGCCAAGGGGGTGCGGCTGGAGGCGATGATCGAGCTCCACGATCAGGCCCTGGCCGACCCGGAGCAGCTGCACCGCATCCTGGTCAATCTGCTGCGCAATGGGCGCGAGGCCATCGAGGGGCTGGAGACGCCCCGGCCCGGCCTTATCCAGGTGGTCAGCGAGCGGGACGGCGACCAGCTGGTTCTGCGCATCTCAGACAACGGCCCCGGCGTGCCGGAGCGCGCTCAGACCCGGCTGTTCCAGCCCTTCGCAGGCTCCACCCGCCCGGGCGGAACGGGCCTGGGCCTGGCCATCTCCCAGGAACTGGCACTGGCCAACGGCGGCGCCCTGATCCTGCTGGCCACCAGCGGCGAGGGCGCGGTGTTCGAGTTGAGGTTGCCCTCTGCCTAAGCTCTGGGCCTAGAAACCCAGCACCACCCCTTCGCGCCTAGGGTCGGCGCCGCCGGTCAGCTTGCCGTCCTTGACCAGCACGCCGTGCAGGCCGGAGTTCTCGCCCTGGCCGTTGCGCAGGGCCACGCCCTTCTTGGCCAGAGCGTCGACCACGCCCGGCGCGAACAGCTCGGGCTCGGAGCCGTAGTTGTTACCCCGCGCCACAAGGTTGGGCAGGGCGATGGCGTCCTGCATCGACAGCTTCCAGTCCAGCACCCCCACCAGCACCTTGAAGACATAGGGGAAGATGGAGTTGCCGCCGGGCGAGCCGATCGCCGCGTAGAAGCGCCCGTCTTTGGTCAGGACGATGGTCGGCGACATGGTCGAGCGCGGGCGCTTGTTGGCGGCCACGGCGTTGGCGGCAGGGACGCCGTCGCGTTCGGTGGGGGCGAAGGAGAAGTCGGTCAGCTGGTTGTTCAGCACCATGCCGTCGACCATGCGTCCGTCGCCGAACACGCTCTCCACCGTGGTGGTCATCGACAGCACATTGCCCATGCCGTCCACCACCACGAAGTGGGAGGTGCCGCCAGGCTCACGGGTGTTGTCCTTGCCCACCACCGGGGCGCCGGGCGGAACGCCGAAGGCGGGAGCCGGGCCGGCGACGTCGCCGATCAGGCCCGCGCGGCCCGCCACATAGGCCGGGTCGAGCATGCCCTTGACCGGCACCGTGACGAAATTGTCGTCGCCGACGTAGCGGTCGCGGTCGGCGTAGACGAGGCGGCTGACCTGGGAGAACAGGAACCAACCCTGCGCATCCGCCGGGCCGCGCTTGTCGATGTCGGTGTGCTCCAGCATCGCCAGCGCTTCCAGCAGGGCGACACCCGAGGACGGCGGCGGCGGCACGCAGACGATATAGGCGCGGTAGGGATGGCACAGGGCCTCGCTGGTCCGCGTCGTGTAGTTCTTAAGGTCGTCCAGGGTCATGACGCCAGGGGTCGGCGCGCCCTGCAGGCGGTTGACGATGTCCTGGGCGATCGAGCCCGTGTAGATGACGCTGGGCCCCTCGGCCGCGATCCGCCGCAGGGTCTTGGCGTAGGCCGGGTTCTTCAGGGTGTCGCCGGCGCCCACCTCGCCGCCGCCGCCGGGCTTGGTGAAATAGGCCACGATGTCGGGCTGGGACGGCTGGGGCAGGCCTCTGAGCGCGATCATCCCGGCCAGGCGCGGCGAGACGGTGAAGCCGTCGTCGGCCATCCTGATGGCGTCGCCGAACAGGTCCTTCCAGGCGGTCTTGCCGTGCGCGGCATGGGCGTCGCCGAGCATCTTCATCACCCCCGGCACCCCGGCCGAGCGGCCGCTGATGATGGCCGCGCCGAAGCCCATCGGCTTGCCGTCGGGGCCGTAGAACAGGGTGGGCGTGGCCGCCGCGGGGGCCTTCTCGCGGCCCATGTAGGAGGTCACCTTGTGCGTCTGGGCGTCGTAGAAGGTCATGAACGAGCCGCCCAGCGGCCCCGAGCTCTGCGGCTCCACCAGCCCCAGCACCGCCTGGATGGCGATGGCGGCGTCCACCGCGCTGCCGCCCGCCTTCAGCACCTTCAGCCCAGCGGCGGCGGCCAGGGGATTGGCGGCGGCGACCATTCCGTGCCCGCGCGTGAACGGCTCCACCGCCGGCGCCGGCTTGGCCGGCTGCGCCCAGGCGACGGGGGCGCCCAGCCCAGCGATGGCGGCCGCCAGGGCCGTGAGACGGAATATGGAAACGGGACGGGCCACGGGCTCTGCTCGCAAGGCTACAGGATCGAAACTGGCGCCATGCGCCCCACAGCCGTCAAGGTCCAGCCAAAACGCCTCGATAGGCCCCCAGATTTTTAGATGCCCGAAGCGGGTTGCACCTCAAGACCGTTGCGGCTAGTTTCCGCGCCCTCGCCGCAAGGCATGCGCGCCCGTAGCTCAGCTGGATAGAGCATCAGACTACGAATCTGAGGGTCGGACGTTCGAATCGTTCCGGGCGCGCCAAA
>CAIYVC010000136.1 GCA_903929535.1 uncultured Caulobacteraceae bacterium
AAGCAGGTTCAATGGGGCTTTGAGGCGGAGGGTCCGTCGACGCTGCTGCGTGCGGGCATCAAGGCCAAGAGCTTCATGCCGGGCGACAAGGTGACGGTGGTGGGCCACCCGATGAAGGACGGCCGTCCGGCCGGCGGCTTGGTCAGCGTGACCAAGGCCGACGGAACCGTGCTCAGCCCCAGGCCCCAACTGCCCGCGCCCGGAGCCGCGGCCGGGTGAGCCGAGTGCCGGCCGCCGGCCGCCGAACGCGACGGACAGTTCGCTCGTGTCGACGGTGGGGCCAGCCTTGCCTACTGTCGGCGGCATGACACCGTTCATCTATAATGGGGCGCCCGGTCGCGTGGTCTTCGGCTTTGGCGTCATCGCCCAGACGCCCGACGAGGTGCGCGCCCAGGGTTGCCGCCGAGCCCTGGTCCTGTCCACGCCCCAGCAGGCCGACGCGGCCCGCGATCTCAGCGAGCGCCTGGGCGAGTTGAGCGTCGGCGTTTTCACCGAAGCGACCATGCACACGCCGATCGATGTCACCGAGCGAGCCATGGCGCTGGTGCGTCAGACGCAGGCGGACTGCACCGTGGCGCTTGGAGGAGGATCGACCACCGGCTTGGGCAAGGCCATCGCCTTGCGAACGGACCTCATCCAGATCGTTATCCCCACCACCTACGCCGGGTCCGAGGCGACCCCGATCCTGGGTGAGACCGTCGACAATCTGAAAACCACCCAGCGCGGCCCCAAGATTCTTCCCGAAGTGATCCTCTATGACGTGGATCTGACCTTGACCTTGCCGGTCGGGTTGAGCGCGACGTCTGGCATGAACGCTATCGCTCACGCGGTGGAAGGGCTCTACGCCCAGGACGCGAATCCTATCGTCTCTCTGATCGCCGAAGAAGGCGTGCGGGCGCTGGGCGCCGCTCTTCCGCGGATCGTGCGCGACCCGATGAACCGCGAGGCCCGCTCGGACGCCCTCTATGGAGCCTGGGCGTGCGGAGTGGTGCTGGGGTCTGCCGGCATGGCCCTGCACCACAAGCTCTGCCACACATTGGGCGGAACCTTCGACCTGCCGCATGCCAATGTTCACACCGTGGTATTGCCCCACGCCGCTGCCTACAACGCCGCCGCCGCGCCGCTGGCCATGGCCCGCATTGCTCGCGCCCTCGGCGTGACGGACGCCCCCCGGGGCCTTCATGATCTGGCGCGGTCGCTGAACGCGCCGCTGTCGCTCAGAGAGATCGGCATGCCGGAGTCAGGACTAGACCGCGCGGCGGATCTGGCCAGCAGCAACCCCTACTGGAACCCGCGTCCCATCGAGCGCGACGCGATCCGCGCCCTGCTGGATGACGCCTATTTCGGCCGGCAGCCGGCCGCCACCATCCCGAGCCCCAAGGCCGCCCATGCGTGATTTCGACGAGCACAGCATCACCGACGCGGTGATCGACCGATTCAAGGACACCCCGGACCCGCGCCTGAAGCAGGTGATCGGGAGCTTGGTCCATCATCTGCACGACTTCGTGCGGGACGTGGAGCCCACGTTCGACGAGTGGCTGGCCGCCCTGATGTTTCTGACCCGGACCGGCCAGATGTGCTCGGATACGCGACAGGAGTTCATCCTGCTGTCCGATGTGTTCGGGGTCTCGATGCTGGTGGACGCGATCAATCACCGCCAGCCTGAAGGCGCGACGGAGACCACGGTGCTGGGCCCGTTCTTTGTGGAGGGGGCTCCGGTCTATCCGAACGGCGCGGACATCATGGCCAAGGACGTGCCGGGCGAGCGGGTGTGGGTCGAGGCCCAGATCACCGATGCGGCCGGAGCGCCTCTGCCGGGAGCGCAGGTGGATGTCTGGCAGTCGGATGGCGACGGCTTCTACGACGTTCAGCGCCCCGAACTGACCGAAGCCTCGCTCCGGGGGCGGTTCTTCTCCGACGCCGCGGGCATGGTGAAATTCTGGTCGATCACGCCGCTCTATTATCCGATCCCCTATGACGGGCCTGTCGGTGATCTGTTGAAAGCCACCAAGCGCCACCCCTATCGGCCGGCTCATCTGCATTTCATGACGGTCGCCGAGGGATATGAAACCCTGGTCACTCACGTGTTCGTCCAGGGCGATCCCTATTTGGACAGCGACGCGGTGTTCGGCGTCAAAACGTCCCTGATCGATGAATTTCCGCTGCAGCCGCCGGGCCTGGCGCCGGACGGTCGGCGGATGGAGAAACCGTGGCGCAGATTGAACTATCGGTTCGGCCTCAAGGGCGCAGGGCCGCAGGATACCTAGTAGTCAAGATAGTATAGCTTGCGGTCGTGTGGGATTGGCATAGTCTGAACGGCCAAAGCATCGCGTCCAAGATGATGTTACAAGAAGAAATGAACTAAGGGAGGGGCGAAGGAGCTGCTGCCAATGAACCGTGGCCTTGCCGAGGGATTCAGCGTCAGCGAGACGCATGGCATTTTGTGGCGGCCGGCCAACGAGATGCGCGTGGCCAGCGACGGATTGGGCTGGGACTCGCTCTATGCCTCGACGCAGCGCGAGGCGCCTTATGAGGCTCAGTTCGAGGCCGTTCGTGATCACCTGATCATTCTGCATCTGGACGGGCCGGTGGCGGTGTCCCGAGCGCTTGGAAAATCCCAATCGCGCCGGGTGATCGGGCCGGGAGGCCTATTCATGCTGCCGGGCGGCATGGATTTCGGCGTGCGGCTCGAGGGTCACCTGGAAAGCCTGCACATCTATTTGCGCCAGGGCATCATCGAGGAAGTGGCCAATGACTTTGGCCTGAGAACCTCGGACGCCAGCGATCTGGTGCCACGTCTGGGCGTGCGCGATCCGCTGGTCGAACAGCTGGGCTTGAATCTGCGCGATCTGCTCAAGCACAAGGATCCTTCGTCGCGGATGTATGTCGACTATGTCGCGCGTCTGATGGCGGCTCATCTGTTGCGGCGCCATTCCGGCAACGACTCCACCTACACGGTTGCACCCGTCGGCGGCCTGACGCGCGCGCAGGTCGAGCGGGCGATCGACTTCATGGAAGGCAACCTGTCCGAGCCCCTGGCTCTGGCGGATGTCGCCAAGGCATCGGGCCTCAGCCCAAGCCATTTCGCCCGCCGATTCAAGTCGGCGACGGGCGCTCCGCCGCACCAGTATCTGATGTCGATGCGGGTCGAGCGGGCCAAGCGGATGCTGCTGGAACGTGAGCCGATCGTGGAAATCGCGCTCTCCTGCGGCTTCACCCATCAGGAGCATTTGACGCGGATATTCCGCCGCCTGACAGGCATGACGCCCGCCAGTTTCCGACGCGCTTCTCAGTCTTAAAAGCGTTGCCGCGCGGGGGTTTGCGGTTTTCATGCAGAAAGCCGCATGGTTCGTGCAGGACTGTTCCTGGAGCCCAGCCCACTTTCATCGCCGACGATGGCTCCTTCTGTCTTGCGGAGCGAGTTTTCCGACGACTTCCGCGGCCGGCTCATCAAGACGCTAGGATGGAAGGTGGGCTTGGCGTGGCCTCAGTGGGCAGGGTGAATATTCGGCGATGACCAATTACCAGACCAAATTCGGGTCCTTGCAGGATTTCGACAAGGGACGCGTAGAGATCGTCGATGACGACCCCAAGAACTACGTGTTCTCCAATGTCTTCGAGGTCGCATCCACATCGGCCCCCTACGAGCGCGTCGCCGTGGCCAAGAACTTTGAGTATGTGATCGAGGCCGTGCGCGCCGAGGGCACCTCCGGCTGGTACTCGGCCGACCACGACGAATTCGCTCTTTGCATGGACGGTGTGATCGAGGTTCACCTCGTGAAGCTTGACGAGCCCGTGGCCCCGGTCGGCCATCAAGGCGCCGTGGCGCTGGAGGCTGATCCCGACGGCCGCAAGATGGGCCGGCTGGTCCTGAAGCGGGGCCATATGGGCCTGCTGCCCCGCGGCAGCGCCTACCGCTTCCATGCAGGTCAGCCCGCCGCCATGATGATTCAGACCATCCAAGGCGACGTCACCGTCCAGAAATGGGCCGAAATTTGCCAAACAGCAGCCTGAGTGCGGCCCACGCGCCGGCTTGTTTCAGTTAAGGAAGTTGCCCATGGCCATGCTTGAATCCGCAGCGAACGCCACGCCGCGTTCCTCCGGCGCCGACCTCGTCCGCCACACCAAGATTCTGCCGCCGGATAACGTGAATGGCTATCAAGCCTTCGAGGCCGGCAGCTTCCAGTTCAAGCGCGACGAATATTTCGCGCGGATCACCTGGCCCGGCGGCAGCCACGTCATCGCGGTGGATTACTTTCTGCGGGCCCTGATGCGCGACATCGCGTGGGGCTTTTTCTACGGCACGGTCAATTTTGACAGCGTGTTCGGCACCACCAATCACTATGGCGAAGTGACTATGTTCGCCGGCCTCTACAACGACGCCTTCAAGGCCGCCGGCCGGGATTTCTCCGAACGCTTTCCGTCCGATGTGCTGATGCCGCTGTTCAAGTCCATGATCGGCGATTGGACCAACGCCGGCTACGATCCCTTTGCCGCGCCGATGGAGACAGGCGGCCCATGGGGCCGCAAGAACGGGGCGAACGACGACGCCGTGGAGCGGGCTCGGGTGACCGCCGCGCGCATGGTCGGCCTGCCCGGCGACACGCCCGTCCGCACCGACCAGAACGGCTTTCCGGTGAACCGCATGTTCTCCGATGTGCCGCAGGACGCTCCCCTGGTGGAAATCGAGCCCGGTTTCGAGAACGAAGTCGGCGCATTCAACCTGTTCGGCTACCTGTCGCGTTCCGACGTCACCTGGAACCCGTCGGTCTGTTCGGTGGTCGGCGAGAGCCTGTTCTGCCCGACATCGGAAGAGTTCATTCTGCCGGTGGATCACGGAAACGATCGCTGCGAATGGTTCGTGGTCCTGACCGACGAGATCGTTTGGGACGTCAAGGACAAGGAAACGGGCAAGAACCGCGCCCGCGTGATCATGAAGGCCGGCGACGTGTCCTGCATGCCCGCCGACATCCGTCACACCGGCTATGCCGACAAGCGCTCAATGCTGCTGGTGTGGGAAAACGCTTCGCCGAAGATTCCGGAGCTGATCCAAAACGGCCTGGCGCCGGTGGTGTCGGTGTCGTTCTGACCGATGGCTAAGCTTGAGCCTGTAGCGACCTCGTCCATTCAGACCAAACTGCTGATCGGCGGCCAATGGGTCGACGGCCTGGCCGGAGCCACGATCGACGTCATCGACCCCTATACGGGCTCTAAGATCGTCACCGTCGCGGAGGCCCGCGAAGAGGATGTGGAGCGCGCCGTCGCGGCGGCCCAGGCGGCCGCACCCGGATGGGCCAAGATGGCGGCGCACGAACGGGGCCGGCTGCTGCTGAAGCTGGCGGATCGGATCGAGGCGGATATCGACTATCTGGCGCGCCTCGAAGCTCAGAACACCGGGCACCCCGTGCGCGACTGCATGAACCTCGATGTTCCCCGCACCGTGCTGTGCTTCCGGTATTTCGGCGGGATGGCCGACAAGCTGGAAGGCTCCGTGGTCCCGGTGGATGCGGGCTTCCTCAACTATGTGACGCGCGAGCCGATCGGGGTGGTGGGGCAGATTGTGCCCTGGAACTTCCCCCTGATGTTCACCAGCTGGAAGCTGGGCCCAGCCCTGGCGGCGGGCAATACCGTGGTGATCAAGCCCTCGGAAATCACCCCCCTGTCCACGCTACGTATCGGCGAACTGATCAGCGAGGTCGGCTTCCCGCCGGGCGTGGTCAATATCCTGACCGGATACGGCGACACCGTCGGCCAGCGGATCGCCGAGCACCGCGGCATCGGCAAGGTGTCCTTCACCGGATCCACCAACGTGGGCCGCCGGATCGTCCAAGCCTCGGCCGGCAACCTGAAAAAGGTGCAGCTGGAACTGGGGGGCAAGGGCCCCAACATCATCTTCGAGGACGCCAACATCCCCGCTGCTGTCGGGGGATCAGCCTTCGCCATCTTCCACAACCAGGGTCAGGCCTGCATCGCCGGCTCTCGCATCATCATTCACGAGAGCGTCAAGGACCAGTTTCTGGAGCGGTTCGTCGGCCTGGCGAAATCGATCAAGCTGGGCGACCCCTTGGACACGGACACGGAGATGGGCCCGCTCACCTCAAAAGTGCATCACGAACGGGTGCTGAGCTTCATCGAGGTCGCCAAGCAGCAAGGCAGCGAGATCATCTCCGGGGGCCGGACGCCCGAGGGGGAAAGCCTGTCGAAAGGCTATTTCGTCGAGCCGACCATATTGACCGCCAAGCCCGGCGACCGCGTCTTCAGTGAAGAGGTTTTCGGTCCCTTTGTGTCGGTGACCACCTTCAAGACCGATGAAGAGGCCCTGGCGCTGGCCAACGGCGTCTCTTACGGCCTGGGAGCCGGTCTATGGACCCGCGACCTGCAGCGCGCCCACAGGCTCGCCAACGCCATCCATGCCGGCATGGTTTGGATCAACTGCTACAAGCGCGTGCACCCCGGCTCTCCGTTCGGCGGGGTGGGGGAGTCGGGCTACGGCCGCGAGATGGGTTTCGAGTCCATGCGCGAGTACACGCAGCCCAAGTCCATCTGGGTCAATGTCGATGCGGATATTCCACCCTTCTATCGACGGTAGGGCATCATAGAAACGTGCGCCGGGTCGAAGAGCCCGCGAATAAAAACAGGGAGGCGAGCCATGTCTGATCAAGGAAAAGCCTGGGACAAGAGCTACGAGTGGAAGGCGGTTACCCTGCTCACCCTGGGCTTCGGCCTAGTGGGGCTGGATCGTTGGGTGATCGCGGACCTCGCCGGCGCCAAGTCCTCGACAATGGTGCCGGACCTGCATCTGGCCAACCCTCCCGCGGACATCGGCAATCTCATAGCGGCCCTTGGAATCGCCTGGGGCGTGTCGTCTTTGTTCATGGGCAACCTGTCCGACCGGATCGGCCGTAGGAAGGTCCTGGTTCCCGCGCTGATCTTGTTCTCGCTGCTGTCCGCCTTCTCGGGCGTCACGGGCGGCCTGACCGCCATGCTCCTGATGCGCGCCCTGATGGGGGCGTCGGAAGGCGCCTACTGTCCCACCAGCTTCGCCGCCGTCACAGAAGCGTCCAAGCCCTCGCGGCGTGGTTTCAACATGGGCCTGCAACAGAGCGCATTCGCCCTGTTCGGGCTTGGCTTCGGCCCGATCATCGCCACCCAGCTGCTGCAGTACATGAGCTGGCGCTGGGTGTTCGGTATCGTCGGCATTCCCGGCTTGATCATCTCCGTGCTGGTGTTCACCACGATCCGTGAGCCGGTGACCATCACCGCCAAAGGCTCCATCGCCCCCGATGTTTCCAAACCCAAGGTCAAGTTCGGCGCCATGTTCGGGCACCGGAACGTGGGGCTGAGCATGATCGGCCTGCTCTGCGCCATGTGCGGCATTTTCGTGATCAGCGCGTTCAGTCCCGCCTACCTGACCGGCTATCTGAAGCTCACCGATCAACAGATGGGCTTCGTGGTCTCAGCCATCGGCTTTGGCGGGTTCGCCGGCCAATGGGGCATCCCGGCGGCGTCCGATGTCTTCGGCCGCAAGCTGATGGCGATCATCGGCTTCCTGGTGGGAGCGATATTCCTGGTGCTGTTCATGCGCGCCGGGGCCGGCAACCTGCCGATGCTGTTCGTCCTGCTGTTCATCAGCGCGGGTTTCTCGTTCGGCCTGCTCAGCCTGATCACCGGCCCGATCGCCGCGGAGGCCGCGCCGCTTGGCATGATCGCCTCCACCACAGGCGTGATCGTCGCGGTCGGGGAGATTTTCGGCGGCGGCTTCGCACCTGCCATCGCCGGGTCGATCGCGGGCAAGTACGGGATCCAATATACTCTCTACATGGCCCTGGTCGGCCTGATCGTCGGGATTGTCGTCAGCCTGTTCTACAAAGAGACCGCGCCGGCCAAGATCGGGAAGGGCGCCGAGGAGTCGGCGTTGGACCAGCTGGAAGACAAGATCGGCGGCGTCGCCTGAGGTGGCCTATTTCGTCCTGATCGGCCGCGATCGCGCGGGACTGCTGGAGCTGCGCAAGTCGTTGCGTCCGGCGCATCAGGCTCACTTCTTCACGCCGCAGCCGCTATGCAAGGCGGTCGCGGGTGGGCCGTTGCTGGGAGACGATGGCGAGATGAGCGGCAGCCTGCTGGTGTTCGATGCGACCAGCCGCACCGCCGTGGAGCAGTTTTTCGCCGATGATCCCTATAACCTGGGCGGGCTGTTCGAGACCGTTGAGATTCTGCCGTGGCGCTGGGGCTTCGGCAGCCCTACCTATGCTGCGCCCTAGCCAAGAGTTGGCGATATGACCTCACTGCGTGACGCCTACCTCTGCGAAGCCATCCGCACGCCGATCGGACGCTTGAACGGCGGTCTGGCCTATGTGCGGGCCGATGATCTGGCGGCCGTGCCGATCCAGGCCCTGATGGAACGCCTTCCCAAGGTGGACCCCGCGGCCATACAGGAAGTTATCCTGGGCTGTGCGAACCAGTCGGGAGAGGACAACCGCGACGTGGCGCGCATGGCCGCTCTGCTGGCCGGCCTGCCGGTAAGCGTGCCGGGCACGACCATGAACCGGCTGTGCGCGTCCGGTCTGGATGCGGTGGGTACAGCCGCGCGGGCGGTCCGGTCGGGGGAGCTGGATCTGGTCATCGCCGGCGGCGTGGAATCCATGACCCGGGCGCCGTTCGTGATGGGCAAGCCCGAGACCGCCTTTTCCCGCGCTGCGAAGCTGGAAGACACCACGCTGGGCTGGCGGTTCATCAATCCGGCGATGAAGGCGCGGTACGGCGTGGAGACCATGCCGGAGACGGGTGAAAACGTGGCGCGCGACTATCATGTCTCCCGCGCGGACCAGGACGCCTTTGCTTTCCGTAGCCAGCAGCGGGCCGCCGCCGCCCAGGCATCCGGCTTCTTCGCTCGCGAGACGGTGGCGGTCCAGACCAAGGACGCCAAGGGCAAGGCCGCGGCGCTGATCGACAAGGACGAGCATCCCCGCGGCGATACGACCGTCGAGGTCCTGTCGAACCTGAAAGCGCTGTTTGCGGACGGGACGGTGACCGCCGGAAACGCGGCGGGGCTCAACGATGGCGCCGTGGCCATGATCATCGCGTCTGAAGACGCCGTGAAGCGTCACGGCCTTTCCCCGCGCGCCCGCATCCTCGGCATGGCCACCGCCGGCGTGGAGCCCCGCGTGATGGGGATCGGCCCAGTTCCGGCCACCCAGAAGCTCATGGCGCGCCTGGGCCTCACGATCGGCGATTTCGATGTGGTGGAATTGAACGAGGCCTTCGCCAGCCAGGCGCTGGCGGTCCTGCGCGGGCTGGGTCTGCCGGACGACGCCGAGCACGTCAATCCGCATGGCGGCGCCATCGCTCTGGGCCACCCTCTGGGCATGAGCGGCGCCCGTCTGGCCATGACCGCGGCCCACGCGCTGCAAACCCGTGGAGGCAAACGGGCGCTATGCACGCTGTGTGTCGGCGTGGGGCAGGGCGTGGCCCTGGCCCTGGAGACGGTCTGAGGGGCTCACTCAGAGCGCATGATCCGGTCCATTTCCCCTGCCTGCTTTGTGCAGGACGACGCACCCTGACCGGGATTTTATGGCGCCTAGGCGAACCATAATCGCTCCGGAGGGATGGCCATGACGCATCGGCTTCTGCCCGCGTTGATCGCGGGTCTAATTCTGTGCCTGGCCACGGTCTGCGCGCCATCGATCGGCAGGGCGGCTGATCAACCGCTGGACTGTTCGGCTCTGTCTGGGATCAAGGTGGCCAAGGGCGCCATCGGCCTGCCGACAGGCGGCGCCGTCGTCAAATCCGCGGTCTGGACCGATGATCCGGCGAACGGGCGTTTCTGCAAGCTATCCGGCGCCATCAGCCCGGCGGGCGATGCGCCGGACATCAATTTCCAACTCAACCTGCCTGCCGTTTGGAATCGCAAGGCTCTGCAGATCGGCGGCGGCGGCTACGACGGCGCCCTGGTCAACGCGGAGGCGGCTCGCTTTCCCGATCCCGCCAAGCCGTCGCCGTTGAAGCAGGGATACGCCACCTTCGGCAGCGACTCCGGTCACGTCACACCCCAGGGCCAGGACGCGGCCGCGTTCGCGTCCAACGCCGAAGCCCTGGCCAACTTCGCCGGCGACCAGCTCAAGAAAACCCACGACGTTGCCCTCAGCCTCATCGTCAGAGCCTATGGCTCAGCGCCCAAGCGAATGTATTTCCAAGGAAATTCCCAGGGTGGTCACGAGGGCTTCCTGGTGATTCAGCGCTGGCCCAAGGACTACGACGGCGTTGTCGCGATCCATCCGGTCTATGACTTCGTCGCCCTTCAGACGGACGGCGTGCTGGTGGGCCAGGCGGTCTACAACAACGCGGGCGGCTGGCTGTCGCCGGCCAAGGTCGCTTTGCTGGGCAACGCGGTCCTGGCGGCCTGCGACAGCCTCGATGGGCTGAAGGACGGTCTGATCAGCGACGTGAAAGCCTGTGACAAGGTCTTCGATCCGGCCGCCCTCCGTTGCCAGGGCGGGGCGAATACGGGTCCCGACTGCCTGTCCGACGCGGAAATCCGTACCCTCAAGATCATGGCGGCGGACATGCCGCTTCGTGTGGCCCTGAGCGGGATCGACCACTTCGGCAAATGGCCAGTGCTGGAAGGCGCGTCCATGAGCGGGCGCTTCAATCCCTTCGGCAAAGTCGCCGACAAGCCCGCGCATCCGGGCCCCAACGACTCCTTCCTGCACATGATGGGCGACCAGATGGTCCGCTACATGGTGGTGAAGGATGTGACCTACGACACCTTGGCTTTCGACCCTGCTCGGAACGCCGCGGGCCTGCAGGCCTTGTCGGCCAGGATCGACGCCAGCGACCCCGACATTTCAGCCTTCCAGAAGCGTGGCGGAAAGCTGCTTATGATGCACGGCACCGTGGATATGGCGGTGACCCCCTATAACAGCATCGCCTACTACGAGCGGCTGAAAGCCAGGTTCGGCCAGGACAGTCTGCACCAGTTCGTGCGGTTCTACGTCGCGCCGGGGTTCGGCCACGGCGACGGCGCGTTTCAAGTGGGATGGGATTCGCTCGGCGCCCTGGACGCCTGGGTCGATCGCGGCGCGGATCCGGGTCCCCAGGTGGCCACCGACACCAACAAGCAGACCGCCGGCCGCAGCCGACCGCTCTGCGAATATCCGCGCTATCCGCGATACGCCGGCTCTGGAGACCCCAATGCCGCGGCCAGCTTCAGTTGCGCGGCGCCTTAAGCCCGCGACCGTTGCGCCTCGGCGCCGATCTGTCTCCGCCTTCGCTGAAAAGGATCAGTCTACAGCCACAAACTAACGCTCTTGTCTGATGGTTTCATGCCGAAACCGCGCGCGATTTGTGCAGGACGATCCGCCTATCTTTGGCCAAATCTGGCCAACGGGAAATTAGAATAGTTGGCGATCGCTTTTTTCGACCGCGAATGTCCAAGGCTGCAAGATGTTCGTCAGCAAGTATTGATGAACAATAGAGATTTTGTGCCTTTGATGGCGCGCGAAAACAAAAAAGAAATGTTGGGAGGACGGTTTGGCTTCAAATTGGAGGGCCCTTTGGCCCGCCCCCAAGCCCTGGGGCGCCGCGCCTTATCTGCTGGCCCTGGCGGCCGCGGTAATGGGTTTGGGCGCCGATCACGCGGCGGCGCAGTCGCAGCCGGCTTGGGACACGCCTGTCCCCGCGCAGTTTCAGGCTTCTTACAAAGCCTTCCTCGAAATGAAGGCCAAGGCCAATGGCGGAACACAGAAAACGGTCCTGACCGTTCCGGATTGGAGCGGCGTGTGGACCCGTGGCCCCGGCGGCCTGAAGTTCGACCCCGCCCAGCCGGGCTCTCCGGCCGATGGCAAGATCACGGCCCAGCTGACGCCTGAGGCCGACGCGAAATACCGCAAGAAGCTGGCCGATGTGGCCAAGGGCGTGGAGTGGGACCAGCTCAGCTACTGCCTGCCCGCCGGCTTCCCCCGTATTTTGACGGAGCCCTTCCTGCGTGAGTTCGTGGATACGCCCAAAGAGACCTGGCTGATCAACGAACAGCAGAGCGAAGTGCGCCGGGTCTATACCGACGGCCGCGGCCATGTGCCTGACGACGAGGCCTTCGCCCTCTGGGAAGGGGATTCCATCGGCTTCTGGGATGGCGACACCCTGGTCGTCCACACCATCCGTGTGAAGCCCGGCCAGTACCAGCGCAGTCAGCCGGACTACACCGATCAGACCTCGGTCATCGAACGCATC
>CAIYVC010000137.1 GCA_903929535.1 uncultured Caulobacteraceae bacterium
CGGCCCCAGACGGTTTCGATGTGGTGCATGCCGTTGGCCGCCGAGGCGAGCTTCTTGCGCAGCTTGCAGATGAAGACGTCGATGATCTTCAGCTCAGGCTCGTCCATGCCGCCGTACAGGTGGTTGAGGAACATCTCCTTGGTCAGGGTCGTGCCCTTACGCAGGGAGAGCAGCTCCAGCATCTGATATTCCTTGCCGGTCAGGTGGACCCGCAGGCCGTTCACTTCGACCGTCTTGGCGTCGAGGTTGACCGTGATGTCGCCGGTCTTGATCACCGACTGGGCGTGACCCTTGGAGCGGCGGACCACCGCATGGATGCGGGCGATCAGCTCGTCCTTGTGGAACGGCTTGGTCATGTAGTCGTCGGCGCCGCCGGCGAAGGTCTTGACCTTGGTGTCGATTTCCGAGGAGCCCGAGAGGATCATCACCGGAGTGTTGATCTTGCCGACCCGCAGAGTCCGCAGCACATCCATGCCGCTCATGTCGGGCAGGTTCAGGTCCAGCAGGATCAGGTCGTAGTCGTAAATCTTGCCCAGATCGACGCCCTCTTCACCGAGGTCCGTCGTATAGACGTTAAAGCCTTCGGACTTCAGCATCAGCTCGATGCTTTGAGCCGTCGCACTGTCGTCTTCGATCAACAATACGCGCATTTGCCCCTCCCCGCAGGACCGCGGTAGCACGACGGAAAGCGATGGCCGCCATCCCCACGCGGCGTCACGCTAGGTCACAGTTAATAAAAACTTGGTTAACTTGAATTGATCGTTAGGGCGATTTGGAGTCGGGCGGCAAGCGCGGCCGGAGCCCTGGTCGAAAAAATTAACCATATTCATGAACCTTCGACCGTGACGCTTCGCATCGGGGCTGTCGCTGGGGTCGGGTAGTTTGCAAAGCCTATTAAACGCGATCGAGCGTATCGATCCCCTCACCGTGTCGGGTAGCGTCGCCGCCGTGAACGGGCTCCTGATCGAGGCGCGGGGCAGCCTGACGCGCCTGGGCGTTGGAGCGCGGGCCGAGATTGTGCGCCGGGGCGCCACGCCGCTCGCCGCCGAGGTCGTCGGCTTCCGCGAGGGCCGCGCGCTGCTGATGCCCTTCGGTCCCCTGGAAGGGGTGGCGCCCGGCGCCGAAATCCGCATCGCACCCGAAGGGGCGGTGGTGCGTCCGACCCTGGCCTGGCGCGGCCGCATCATCGACGCCTTCGGCGAGCCCATCGACGGCAAGGGGCCGTTGCCCCAGGGACCGGCCGCCTATCCGCTGCGCGCCCTTCCGCCGGCGGCCCATTCGCGCGGCCGGGTCGGACCTCGGCTGGACCTCGGCGTTCGCGCCAAGAACACCTTCACCACCTGCTGCCGGGGCCAGCGCCTGGGCGTCTTCGCCGGCTCGGGTGTGGGCAAGTCGGTGCTGCTGTCGATGCTGGCGCGGGGCGCCGACTGCGACGCGGTCGTCGTGGGCCTGATCGGCGAACGGGGCCGCGAAGTGCGCGAGTTCATCGAAGAGACCCTCGGCGAAGAGGGGCTGAAGCGGGCGGTGGTGGTGGTCGCCACCTCTGACGAGCCGGCCCTCAAGCGCCGCCAGGCCGCCTACATGACCCTGGCCATCGCCGAATTCATGCGCGACCAGGACCAGGAAGTGCTGTGCCTGATGGACAGCGTGACCCGCTTCGCCATGGCCCAGCGCGAGATCGGCCTGGCCGCCGGCGAGCCGCCCACCACCAAGGGCTACACCCCCACCGTCTTCACCGAACTGCCCAAGCTGCTAGAGCGGGCAGGGCCGGGCCCGATGCGCGCCGACGGGACCGAGGCGGGGCCGATCACGGGCCTGTTCACCGTGCTGGTGGACGGTGACGACCACAACGAACCCATCGCCGACGCGGTACGCGGCATTCTGGACGGCCACATCGTCATGGAACGCTCCATCGCCGAGCGCGGCCGCTTCCCCGCCATCAATGTGCTGCGCTCCATTTCGCGGACCCTGCCGGGCTGCCAGACGCCCGCCGAGCGCCCCATCGCCGCCGAGGCCCGCCAGACCCTGGCCGCCTACGCCAACATGGAGGAGCTGATCCGCATCGGCGCCTACCGCCCCGGCGCCGACGCCCAGATCGACCGCGCCATCCAGCTCAACCCGGCGCTGGAAGCCTTCCTCAGCCAGGACAAGGACGAGCACACCAGCCTGGAGGACGGCTTCGCCCGGCTTCAGGAAATCCTAAGCACGGCGCGGTAGAGCTTAAGTCATGAAGTGGGCCAACTCCCTCATCCGCATCGCCAACCACGAGGTGGAGACGCTGCAGAAGCGTCTGCTGGAGATCGTGGAGCGGCGCACGGTGATGGAAATGCGCCTGGCCTCCCTGCACGCCGAAGCCGAGGCCGAGGAGCGCCGCGCCAATACCGACGCCAACGCCGGCTGGTACCACGTCGGCTTCCAGCAGGGCTGGCGTATCCGCCGCGAACAGCTGATGGCCCAGATCGCCGAGACTCAGGTCGAGGAGGCCGGCGCCCGCGACGCCCTCTCTCGCGCCTTCGAGGAGCTCAAGAAGTTCGAGCACGTCGCCGAGGTCGCCCGCCTGGAAGAGAACCGGGAAGCCGGCCGCCGCGAGAACGCCGCCATGGACGAGATGGGCCTGCGCAAGGCGCAAGGGTACTAGGGCGTCTTCCGCCTCCGCCTGACCCGCCCTAAGGTGGCGCGGTAGGAACCGATGGCGCGAAGGACCGCGATGACCACGAACAGTATCGGACGCCGCGGCGTTCTCGGCGGCGCGGCCCTAGTGTTGGCGCGCCCGGTCTTTGCTCAGGCGGCGGGCCTGCCCCGGGTGGCGATCAAGACCGCGCGCGGGACCATCGTGGTGGAGCTGGAGGCCAAGCGGGCGCCGATCACCACCGCCAACTTCCTGCACTACGTGAAGGCCGAGAAGTACGACGGCGGGGAGTTCTACCGCGCCTCGCGCACGCCGGGCGAGCCGACCCACGGCACCATCCAGGGCTGGCCCTCGCCGATGATGCGCCGCTTCCCGCCGGTGGGCCACGAGAGCACCACCAAGACCGGCATCATCCACGACACCGGGACCATCTCGATGGGCCGCTTCGGTCCCGGCACCGCCACGGCGGACTTCTTCATCTGCGCCAGCCCCGAACCCTATCTGGACGCCCACCCCGAGGATACCGGCGACAATAAGGGCTTCGCCGCCTTCGGCCATGTGGTCGAGGGGATGGATGTGGTCACGAAGATCCTGGCCCTGCCCACCAACGGCAAGGCCTACATCAAGGAAATGCAGGGCGAGATCCTGACCAAGCCGGTGCCCATCGTCAGCATGAAGCACCTGGCCTAGCGCCAAGCTTTCCCGGCGCTCGCGGCGCCGTCTCACCCGACAGATCTATTTGCGATTGACTTGCAACTGCAGGACCGGCTAGAGCCATCCCAAGGATGCAATTGCGAGGTACTCGCATTCGCATCCCCAGTGAAAAAGCTTGGGGGACTAAATGGCTCAACTGAACTCGAAGACGGCGCTCGCCGCCCTGCTGGCCTCCACCGCCCTGGTGATGGCGGCCCCGGTTCAGGCCCAGACCGTGGCCCCGGCAGCGGTCCAAAACGGACAGGCCCGCAGCTTCGCCATCTCGCAAGGCGGCCTCGGCGGCGCCCTGTCGGCCTTCGGCGCCCAGGCGGGCATGCAGGTCTCCATCGACCCGGCCATGGTGCGCGGCGTCTCCTCGCAGGGCGCTGTCGGGCCCATGACCTCGGACCAGGCGCTGACCCGCCTGTTCGCCGATACGGGTCTGCTCTACCGCGTCTCCAACAACACCGTGTTCCTGGACGTGGCGGACGCCCAGGCCGGCGGCCCCACCTCGGTCAGCCCCGTGCAGGTGCAGGGCGCCATCACAGCTCCCGGCTCCAGCCCCTATGCCGACCCGGCCGCGCCCTACAAGGTCGACCGCCTGGCCTCCAGCAAGTTCCCCGAGCCGGTGCTCAACACCCCGCGCACCGTCACCGTCCTGACCAAGGACACGCTGGAAGACCAGAACGCCACCTCGCTGAAGGACATCGGCCGTTCGACCGCCGGCGTGACCCTGGGCTCGGGCGAGGGCGGCAACGCCTTCGGCGACATCTTCTTCATCCGCGGCTTCAATGCCCGTAACGACATCTTCCTGGACGGCGTGCGCGACGCCGGCGTCAGTGTCCGCGAGAACTTCAATACCGAGCAGGTCGAGATCCTGCGCGGCCCCGCCTCGTCCTTCGCCGGGCGCGGCACCTCCGGCGGCGCCATCAACATCGTCAGCAAGCAGGCCCAGGATAAGGACTTCTTCCGCTTCGAGGGCGACGCAGGCTTCAGCGCCACGGAAAAGCGCGGGACCTTCGACGTCAACAAGGCGGTCAGCGATCAGCTGGACCTGCGCCTCAACGGCATGATCCAGGACGCCAAGGTCGCGGGCCGCGAGTTCGCCACCGACAACCGCAACGGCCTGGCCGCAGCGGTCACCTACAAGCCGCTGGTCAACGTCACCGTGAAGGCCGGCTTCTCGCACACCTACATGTACGGCCTGCCCGATTTCGGCGTGCCCTATAACCCGCTGACCCGCCACCCGCTCACCGAGGATGGCCTGTCGCGCAAGACCTACTACGGCATCGTCAATCGCGACTTCACCAAGACCACCCAGGATCTGGGCACGCTGGACGCCGAATGGCGCTACAACGACCACGTCACCTTCGAGAACAAGTTCCGCGCCGGCCATTCGCTGCAGGACTACATCGGCACGGCGGCGGAAAACCCCAGCGCGACCAACGCGGTCACCGCGCCCTTCTCCTCCAACCCAACCAAGTTCTCCGGCTACGTCCAGCTGAACGCCCAGAGCCGCTATCAGCCGGGCGATGTCGTGGTGAACCAGACCGAAGCGCACCTGAAGTTCGATACCGGCAGCGTCCACAACGCGGCGGTGGTCGGCGCTGAAATCTCCCGCGAGAAGGCCTCGCTCGACAGCTATGCCGGCTTCACCTCCGAGCTGACCACCGGCCCGGTCGCCTTCACCTCGACGGGCGCCCCCATCGTCAGCGCCTACAAGCCCTACAACTACATATTCGGCGCCAAGCAGTCGGTCCTGACCGGCAACCCGCTGCGCTACAAGATCGACACCAACTCCGCCCATTCGGGCCTGACCAGCTACAATTTCGGCGCGGTCTATAAGCCGGCGCCCAACGGCTCGATCTACTTCGCCTACGCCACGGCGGCCCAGCCGGTGGGCTCGGAATTCGACGGCACCTCCAGCACCTACGGCGGCTTCTCGCCGACCCAGAACACCACCCAGATCTTCGGCCCGCAGACCAGCGAGGCGATCGAGTTGGGGACCAAGTGGGAGCTGTTCAACCGCCACCTGCTGGCCACCGCCTCGGCCTTCCAGACCACCGTCTCCAACGTCCGCGAAACCGCGCCGGCCAACCTGCCGGGCTACACCAGCGGCCAGATCGTCTCCGGCGGTCAGTATCAGGTCCGCGGCATCGACATCGAGTTCTCCGGCAAGATCACCGACAAGTGGAGCGTGCTGGCCGGCCTGGTGACGATGGATCCCAAGGTCAAGAAGTCGGTGGTTCCCACCAACGTCGGCCTGCAGCTGGCGAACGTGGCCCCGACCTCGTTCAGCCTTCTGACCAAGTACAAGATCACCAAGCGGTTCGAGCTGGGCGGGCAAGCTGTCTACGCCTCGCAGATCAAGGGCGGCTCGCTGCTGGCCGCCAACGGCAACGTCGCCTATCCGAACGCGCCTTACCCGACCTTGCTGCCCGAGCACTGGCGCTTCGACGTCTTCGCCGAGGCCAAGCTCAACGATCACGCCGAGCTGCGCCTCTATGTGCAAAACCTGCTCGACAAGACCTACTATGACGCTCTCTACCAAAGCGCGCAGCCGTTCGTCCTGATCGCTCCGGGCCGCGCTATCACCCTGGCGGCGATCGTCAAGTTCTAGGTCCTTAGGCCCATGCTGGTCTGTATTCCCGATGTTCTGAGCAAGCAGGAAGTGGCGGAATTCCGCCGCATCATGGATGCCGAGCCTTGGGAGGACGGCCGCTCCACGGCGGGCGCCCAGTCGGCGGAAGTGAAGCAGAACGAGCAGCTTGCGCCCGACGGTCCCACCGCCCGGATGCTGGGCGAACGCATCGTCAAGGCGCTGGCCGCCAACACCCAGTTCATCTCCGCGGCGGTGCCGCTGCACATCTTCCCGCCGCTGTTCAACCGCTACGTCCCCGGCAAGTATTTCGGCGAGCACGTCGACAACTGCATCCGGGGCGATCACCTCACCGGCCTGCGCATCCGTACCGACCTGTCGGTGACCCTGTTCCTCTCCGAGCCCGAGGAATACGAAGGCGGCAAGCTGGTCATTAACGACTACTACGGCTCGCACCGGGTCAAGCTGCCGGCCGGCCACCTGGTCCTCTATCCGTCCACCAGTCTGCACATGGTGACGCCCGTCACCAGCGGCGCGCGGGTCTCGTCCTTCTTCTGGCTGCAGAGCATGATCAAGGACAGCCACGCCCGGCGCATGACCTTCGACATGGACAACGCCATCCAGGAACTGGTCGAGCGGCTGGGGCGCAACGATCCCGAAGTGCGGACCCTGACCAACATCTACCATAATCTGATCCGCTACTGGGCCGAGCTCTAGAGCGCGTCAGGCGCTTGCCAATCGGCCCGGAACACTTAGCCTCGCGAGCGTCGGCGCCGCCGAACCAGCCGAGGAGACCGACGTCATGTTGCGCATTCTGATCAGGGTCCTGGCCGCCGCCGGACTGCTGCTGGCCACCGCTGTTCCCGCCCTGGCCCAGTCGGAATACCTGACGCCGTTCCCCCCTCACCACGTCGCCGGCAACATCTATTTCGTCGGCAGCAAGGGCATGGCCGTCTATCTGATCGTCACGCCGCAGGGGAACATCCTGGTCAATTCAGGGCTCCGCGAGAGCCCGGACATGATCAAGCAGAGCATCGCCAAGCTCGGCTTCAAATACGCCGACACCAAGATCCTGCTGATCAGCCACGCCCACTTCGACCACGACGCGGGCAGCGCCCAGATCGTCCAGGAGACCGGCGCCCTCTACGAGGTGATGGACGCCGACGTCGGGGCCGTGGAGTCCGGTGGCAAGACCGACTTCCAGTACGCCGCTCAGAGCGAAACCCTCTATCCGCCGGTCAAGGTCGGGCGGGTGCTGCACGACGGCGATACCGTCTCGCTCGGCGGTACGGTCCTGACCGCGCACCTGACCCCCGGCCACACCAGGGGCTGCACCACCTGGACGCTGAAGGTGAAGGACGGCGGCAAGACGCTGAACGCGGTGATCGTCGGCAGTCCCAACGTCAATCCCGGCTATGTGCTGGTCGGCAACAAGGCCTATCCCCGCATCGCCCAGGACTATGCAAAGATGTTCAAGGTGCTGAAGGCGCTGCCGGCGGACGTCTTCCTCGGCGCGCACGGCGCCTACTACGGCATGGAGGCCAAGTTCGCGAAGCTGAAGGACGGCGGCGCCAACCCCTTCATCGATCCGGCGGGCTACAAGGCCTATGTCGCCGAGCGAGAGACCGCCTTCCGCACCGAACTGGCGCGCCAGCAGGCGGGCGGGAAGCCCTAAGGCCGACCGCCTATTTCGGAGCCAGTTCGCCGTAGAGGTAAGCCGCGGTGACCCCGCCATCCATCAAGAAGTCGCTGCCAGTGATGAACCCACCGTCCGGTCCCATGAGCAGGGCTCCAACGGCGCCTACTTCGTCCGGAACCCCGGCGCGCCCGGCCACGGACAGATCGATCATGCGCCGATAGCCTTCACCGCGAGGCCCGCTAAGTTCATCTTTGGCCAGGGGCGTCATGATGATTCCAGGGCTGATTGTATTGAGCCTCGCGCCCCGTTTGCCCCAGCGAAGCGCTTCGGCCGCCACACGCAACGAGTTTCCCCGTTTGGACAGTTGGTAGGCATGCAGCGAGTCCGTGACCTGATCGGGCTGCAGGAAGGCGAGCCCAAGCAACTCTTCGGCCGGCGTCAGCGCCAGCGCGCGGTTCTGTTCGATGCTCAGCGCCGGAAGACGATGGCCGGATTGGGAGGAGATGACCACGCCCGCGCCGCCGCTGGCGATGACGTCGCCGAAAGCCTCAAGAACGACCGCCGTACCGTAAAGATCGACCTTGAGGATCGTCGCGGGAGGTGCCTGTGACGGTGACACTCCGGCGGCATGAATCATGCCCATCACGTCGCCCAATGCGGCGGCTTGCTCCGCCAGCTTGTGCACAGTCTCTCGCGCACACACGTCGACGGTGGCGACGCTGACGTCATAACCAGCGCTGGCCAGAGTGTGCGCCGCGGCGCCGGCGTTTTCGGCGCTCATGTCGGCCAGTAGGATGTGCTTGCCGACCCCGACCCGCCTGGCGATGGCCTGGCCGATCTGCCCTGTGCCGATGACGACAATGACGTTGGGCATGGCTTTCCTCATTCTTTCTGCAAGGGACCGGCGAGGTACTGCTCGTCGGTGACCGCTTCCATCCAGTCCACGACCTTGCCGTCGAACGCTTCGGCGATAGCGATGTGGGTCATGGCCGTGGTCGGGGTCGCTCCATGCCAGTGGCGGCGCTGGCAGGGGCACCAGATCACGTCGCCCGCTCGGATTTCGGTCTTCGGGCCGCCTTCACATTGGGTCCAGCCGACGCCGACCGTGACGATCAGGGTCTGACCCAGAGGGTGCGTGTGCCAATAGGTCCGGGCGCCCGGCTCGAAGGTGACGATGGCGCCGCCGGCGCGTCCGGGCGCCTCGGCCTGGAAGGGACTCTCGATCCTGACCGACCCGGTGAAGGTTTCGGCGGGTCCCTTGCGGGCCTCGATCGTTCCGTTGCGCTGAACTTTCATGATCGTCTCCGCTGCTTCAAGAGCCAGACTGCGGAGACCGGTCTGCGGTTCCCGAGGCTCAGTCCAGCTTGCCGGATTCCCTCAGCGCCCGCAGGTCGTCGCTGATGCGGAAGATGGCCACGTAGAACTCGCACATGGCCCGCCACAGCAGGGCCAGGATCAGCACGATCAGGGCGCCGGCCACCAGGGCGGGCAGGGCGATCAGTTTCTCGGCGATGCCTTCGCCGCGCAGGGTCAGTCCGACAGCGGCGCCGACCACGGCGAACCCTGCCAGGATGATCAGGCCCAGGCCGCACCAGTAGATGATGTGGATCACCGGCGCGGTCAGCAGCCGGTCGAAGGTCAGAAGGTCCCAGGATTTGACCTGGGCTGCCCCTGAGGGACGCTCTAGCGACGGACTTTTCAAGTCTCTGGACCCCCGTGGGCGGCTCTTGCCGCTACGACTTCGAATTGGCTACCAGCGCGGCGCGCCCCGCGCAATGGGAGGCTAAGCTCCCAAGCGTAAGCATAACGTTCCCAGCGCTTTTCGGCTTCACCCGGCGTGAGAGAGCGCTTCAAGCTTGTCCTGCAACAAAACCCGCACCGCCGGATCGCTCTCCAACCCGATCGCGCGCCCGTAGGCGTGGGCCGCTGCGCCGGTGTCTCCGGCCCGCTCGCACAGGTCCGCCCGCGCCGCCCAGTAGGGCTGATAGTCCTCAAGCCGGGGATCGGCGCCCAGGGCGTCCAGCGCCTGCAACCCTTCGGCGGGTCCGCTCAAGCGCGACAGAGCCACCGCCCGGTTCAGGCCCGCCACCACTGATCCGGTCTGCACCAGCAGGGCGTCGTAGAGGGCGACCACGGCGGCCCAGTCGGTGGCGCCGGACAGGCGGCGGTGGGCGTGGGCGGACTGGATCGCGGCCTCCAGCTGGAACCGCCCGATCCGGCCTAGCCGCACCGCGCGCAGCATCAGCGCCTCGGCCTCTTCGATCAGTGGCGCGTCCCAGAGCGCGGTGTCCTGGGCGTCCAGCGGCACGAAGCGGCCCTCATGGTCCCGCCGGGCGGCGCGGCGCGCATGGGCGTAAAGCATCAGGGCCAGCAGGCCGAGCGGTTCGGCCTCTCCGGGCAGCAGGGCCGCGATCAGCCGCCCGAGGAACAGGGCCTCGTCCACCAGCCCGCGCGAGCGCGGATCGGCCCCGGCGGGGTCGGACCAGCCCTGGGTGAAGACGGCATAGACAGCATCCAGCACCGCCTCCAGCCGCTCGGGCGCGGCCTGCAGATCCGGCGCGCTGAACGGCACCCCGGCGTCGCGGATCTTCTGCTTGGCCCGCACCAGCCGCTGCGACATCGAGGCGGGCGAGACCAGGAAGGCGGAGGCGATGGCGGCGGCGTCGAAGCCCAGCACGGTCTGCAGGATCAGCGGCGCCCGGGCGGGCGCGGCGATGGCCGGGTGGGCGCAGGCGAAGATCAGGCGCAGCCGTTCGTCGGGGATCGGCCGGTCGGCGGCCTGATCGGCGGCCAGTTCATCCATCATCATTTCCAGCCGGGGCGTGGACTGCACGCGGGTGCGCCCGCGCCGCGCCGCGTCCAGCGCCCGCCGCCGCGCGGCGGTCAGCAGCCAGGCCTCGGGCGAAGCGGGCACGCCCCGCTCGGGCCAGGTCTGCAGCGCCAGGGCGAAGGCCTCGGACAGGGCGTCCTCGGCCTGGGTCAGGTCCCGCGTCTGGGCGGCGAGGCAGGCGATCAACTTGCCATAGCTGCGCCGCGCGGCGGCCTCGGCCGCCTCACGGGCCTGGAGCCCCGCCTCGTCCGCCCGCTGGGTCAAGCGCCGGGGATGACCATTATCGGGCGCACCTCGATGGCCCCATACTGCGCGCCCGGGCAGCGTTCGGCCCAGGACAGGGCTGTGTCGAGGTCCGGAACATCGATCAGGTAGTAGCCGCCCAGCTGTTCCTTGGACTCCGCGAAGGGGCCGTCCAGGACCTGGGTCTTGCCGTCGCGCACCCGCACTGTGGTGGCGGTCGAGATCGGCTGCAGCGGGTCGCCCGCGATCATCACCCCGGCTTCCCGCATTGCGCGAGTGTAGGCCATGAAGGCTCCCATCAGGTTCTTCATGTCGTCCGCGTGGGCCTTGTCGACCGGCTCTTTGTCTCCGACGATCATCAGCAGGTACTGCATGGGGTGGTCTCCTCCGGTTAGGGACGCCCGTCTTGGCTACGTCCGCCCCATGACGCTTTGTCCGTCGCCATTTCGACAGGCGCCAGAAAATTTCTTCATGCGGATGCGGTTGAAGCCGCCGCGCTCGTGGTTAGGGTGGCCGCCTTATCTTTTCGAACCACGGAGGCGAACATGATCCGCAAGGCCAGCGCGATTTGGCAGGGCACGGGCAAGGAGGGGACCGGCGCCCTGACCACCGACAGCGGCGTGCTGTCGTCCACCCCCTACAGCTTCAAGACCCGTTTCGAGAGCGAGAAGGGGACCAATCCCGAGGAGCTGATCGCGGCGGCCCACGCCGGCTGCTTCACCATGGCCCTGGCCTTCCAGCTGCAGGGCGCGGGCTTCACCCCGACCAAGCTCGAAACCGAGGCGGCGGTGTCGCTGGTCCCGGTCGAAGGCGGCTTCAAGATCGAGAAGTCGGCCCTGACGCTGACCGCCACCATCCCCGGCATCGACAAGGCCAAGTTCGACGAGCTGGCCGGCAACGCCGAAAAGGGCTGCCCGATCTCCAAGGTCCTCAACGCCGAGATCACCCTCAGCGCGACCTTGAACTAGCCGATCGCGATCTCGTAGGACCGTTTGCGCGCCTCGTGGTCGAAGATCTGCGAGGTGATCATCAGCTCGTCGGCGCCATGCTGTTCGGCGAAGGCGGCGAGCCCGGAACGGACGGTCTCAGGCGACCCCACCACGGCGCGAGCCAGCACGTCCGACAGGATGGCGCGGTACTGCGGCTCCAGCCCCGCCTCGTAACCCTCCAGCGGCGGCGGCAGCTGGCCTGGGCGGCCCGAGCGCAGGTTCACGAACGCCTGCTGGGTCGAGGAGAACAACAGCCGCGCCTCCTCGTCCGTGTCCGCCGCCGTCACATTGACGCCGAGCATGACGTAGGGCCGGTCCAGCTGCGGGGAGGGGCGGAAGCCCTGGCGGTAGAAGGCCAGCGCCGCCTCAAGCTGCGCCGGGGCGAAATGCGAGGCGAAAGCGAACGGCAGGCCCAGATAGGCCGCCAATTGCGCGCCGAAGGTCGAGGAGCCGAGGATCCAGATCGGCACCTTCAGCCCCGCGCCCGGCACCGCCTGCACAGGCTGGTTCGGCTCGGCGGGCTGGAAATAGGCCATCAGCTCGGCCACGTCCTGGGGGAAGCGGTCGGCGTCGCCGTTCAGAGTCCGGCGCATGGCGCGGGCGGTGAGCTGGTCGGACCCCGGCGCGCGGCCAAGGCCTAGGTCGATGCGGCCCGGATAGAGGGCCTCCAGCGTGCCGAACTGCTCGGCGATGGCCAGGGGCGCGTGGTTGGGCAGCATGATCCCGCCGGCGCCGAGACGGATGGTGTTCGTACCCTCCGCTACGTAGCCCAGCGCCACCGACGTCGCTGCGCTGGCGATGCCAACCATGTTGTGATGCTCGGCCATCCAGTAGCGTTTGTAGCCCAGCGCCTCGGCGTGGCGGGCCAGGTCGCGGCTGTTGCGCAGCGCCTGGCCGGGGTGTGAGCCCTGGGGCACGGGGGCGAGATCGAGGACGGAGAGGGCGGTCATGGAGCTCATATAGGCCGCCGCGCTCACGGATGTAGCGGCAGCTTCAAAAAGGCTTTGCGTGACGAGCGCGCGGTCGTGGGATTAGGGTGCGGCCAAGCTGCTCAAAAATAGCGAGGAAACCATGTGCGATTCTGACATCAACCGCCGCGCCTTTACCGCCGCGTCCATCGCCGCCAGTGCGACCATCATTGCCGCCAGCACCGCCCGCGCCCAGGCCGCCGGCGTCACCGAGACGGACGTCCAGATCAAGACCGCCGACGGCGTGACCGACGCCGCCCTCTACACCCCCGCCGGCAAGGGCCCCTTCCCGGGCGTGCTGGAGTTCACCGACATCTTCGGTCTGCGCCCCGCCTCGCGCGACGTGGGCCGGCGGCTGGCGGCGGCCGGCTATGTGGCCCTGGTGGCCAACCCCTTCTACCGCACCAAGAAGGGCCCTCTGATGGATCCGGCGGTCCAGGCGACCTTCAACTTCGCCAAGGACGGGGCCATGCTGCAGCCCCACCTCGCGGTGCTGAACGCCGAGGCCACCCAGCGCGACGAACTGGCTTGGCTGGCCTATCTCGACGGCCTGCCCCAGGTGTCCAAGAAGGCGAAGCTGGGCGTGGTCGGCTTCTGCATGGGCGGCCCGCGCGTGGTCCAGGCTTCGGCCCTGCGCGCCGACCGTGTGGGCGCCGCCATGACCTGCCACCCCGGCAACGGCCTGGTCACCGACAAGGCCGACAGCCCGCACCTGCTGGCGCCGAAGATCAAGGCCAAGACCTTCCACGCCATCGCTCAGAACGACGCGATGCAGATGCCCGACATCGCCGACAAGCTGAAGGCCGCCTACGCGGCCGCCGGCAATCCCTGCGGGGCCGAGGTCTACAAGGCCGCCCACGGTTGGACGATGTCCGACGGCGCGGTCTACAACAAGGACGAAGCCGAGCGCGCCTTCGCCCAGATGCTGACTCTCTACAAGGGCGCTTTGGTCTAGACTCTGGGGTCTAGAGCGCCACCGCGAAAGCCAGGCCGGCGAACCGTTCGGCCTGGACCCGCACATCCTGCGGCCAGTCGGCGACGGCGGCCTCGAACCGGCCCGCGTCCCCTGCGAAGAGGGCGCGGGTCGCCTCTTCATAGTGGGTCTGGTCGCCGGCCATGGCGGTCATGAAGCGGTAGGCCGCCTCTTGCCGAGCGCGCCGCTCGTCCTTGGCGCCGCCAGCCTTGCGCGCCTCGTCCACCAGCCGGCGCAGGGCCACGGACGCGCCGCCCGGCTGGCTGCTCAGCCATTCCCACTGCCGGGGCAGCAACGTCACTTCGCGCGACACCACGCCCAGTTTCGGGCGTCCCGGGCCGCGCTTGGCTTCCTCGGGCGTGTCTGCAGCCGGGAGGCGCTCCAGCACCTCGGCCACCGTTCCCCGGGTGTCGATCTCCACGGGCCGCGCGGTTTCGGCGTCCCAGACCAGGACCGGCTCCGTCCCGCCTCGATCAGCCGCTTGCTTCACCATCGCCGCGACATAGGCCAGCGGGCCGTTCGCGATCTGGCGGTCCCCCTCGAAGGCGATACAGGGCGTGGCGGCGGTGGCGGTCATGGTCGGGTCTCCCGCGATGCGGAAGGTTTTACCGGGTAAAATAACGCCGTCAATATCACCCGGGTAAATATAGCGCGAGCCGAGAATGAACTGCGGCCGCCCCTGGCGCGTATAGCTTCCGCACACAGTGGAGCGTTCATGACCCGCCGGGGTTTCTCAGCCGTTCTGGCCGGTCTTGGCGGGTTCCTCCTGTCGGGCTGCTCGGTCCTGACCGCCTTCAACACCCTGACCCCCCGCGACCCGGCCAACCGGGCGGCCGTCGGCCTCGCCTATGGGTCCGATCCGCGTCAGGTGCTGGACGTCTACACCCCGAAAAACCCCGGCGCCGGGCCCCTGCCGATGCTGGTCTTCTTCTACGGCGGCGGCTGGATCTCCGGACATCGCGAGGACTATGGCTTCGCCGGCCAGGCCCTGGCCTCGCGGGGCTTCGTCACCGTGGTCCCGGATTACCGCGTCGCCCCCGCGCATCCCTATCCGGACTTCATGCAAGACGCGGCCCTGGCCGTGCGCTGGGCCCGCGACCACGCGGCGGAATACGGCGGCGACCCGACCCGCATCGTCCTCTGCGGCCATTCGGCGGGCGGCTACCTGGCCCTGATGCTGGCCATGGACGACGACTTCCTGCGCGATGCGGGCGTCGACTTCTCCCTCATCAAGGGCGCGGTTGGCCTGTCCGGCCCCTACGACTTCTACCCCTTCAACGTGAAGGAGAGCATCCTCGCCTTCGGCCAGTATCCCGACCCCAGGGCGACCCAGCCGATCAGCTACGCCTCCCGCCCGCACCGCCCGCCGGTGCTGCTGATCCAGGGTGAGAAGGACAAGATCGTTGGGGTCCACAACGCGGTGAACCTCGACCGCGCCCTGCGCCAGGCGGGCAACGCCTCGACCCTGCATCTCTTCCCGACCCTGACCCACCCGGACACCGCCCTGGCCCTGTCGGTGCCCTTCCGCGGCAAGGCTCCGATCCTGGCCGAGACCGCCCAATTCCTGCACCGGGTGACGGGAGCGGATGCCGCAGTGCGGTAACATTTCTGTTGCAACGCAGCGGAGTCCCTTGACGGCTCAGGCTTTGCGGCTCTCCATACCTGCCGGGCATTGCGCCCAGAGAGTGTTTGGCATGACTCCCAAGGCCTTCCACGCCGCCGCCATGGCCCTGCCGGGCGCGACCTTCGACATCAAATGGGGCGCCGATCGCGTCTACAGCGTGGGCGGCAAGATGTTCGCAGCCGCGGGCGCGGAAGGCGACGCCAACGCCCGCTACAGCTTCAAGACTTCGGACATGGGTTTCGAGATGCTGACCGAGCAGGGCATCGCCCGTCCCGCCCCCTACCTGGCCCGCGCCAAGTGGGTGCAGCTCCTCAAGAAGGACAGCCTGCCCGACGCCGATCTGGTCGCCTACCTCAAGGAAGCCCACAGCATCGTGGCGGATCGGCTGACCAAGACGGTCAAGGCCGAGGTCGGCGTGCTGAGACCGAGCTTCTAAACCACCCACCCGCTCATCCCGGCGACCCGTTGCGGACATCGCACGTCCGCTTCGCGCTAGGTCCTGCGCGTCCTGAGTTGGCCTTCGAAGTCGCGCTTGCCGAGCGGCGCCCCGCGGGAGCGCAGGATGTCGTAGGCGGTAACGGCGTGGAAAAGGAAGTTGGGCAGGGAGAAGGACAGGATCAGGGTTTCCGACGTGAAGGCCAGCCGGCGCGGCCCGATCTGAAGGTCCAGCTCTCGGCCCGCCCAGCTGTTGACCTCGTCGGGCGAGTAGGCCTCCAGCGCAGTCTGCGCCTTGCCGATCATGGCCCGAAGGTCGGTGAAGGGGACCGGTCCGACCAGGGCGGGCGGTTCAAATACGCCGGTTCTGGCCGCCTCCAGCCCCCACGGCCACCGACAGCCGTTTGATCTGGCCGGGCTCCTTGACCGTCGTGGTGGTGCTCTTGGAGATCTCGTAGTTGGTGGTCTCTTCGTTGCGGCTGTTCTCCGACTGATTGCCGGGATCGCCGCCGGCGCCGCCGTTCTGGCCGCCGGGGATGTTGGCGGTGGTGGAGACGCCGTTGGCGCCCGCCGGCTGCATCTGCTTGCCGTTCTCGCCGTTGGTCTGGGTCGAGCGGACCACTTGGCCATCGGGGTCGTACTTCTCTTCCTGGGTGGTGACGCGGTTCAGGTCGAGGTCGGCGGTAACCTGGACGCGCGCCTTGCCGGCCCCGACCACGCCTTCCACCAGATCCTTGATGGTCTTGCGCAGCCGCTCTTCGGTCTCGTTGCGGGCCGCGTCGGCGCCGGCTCCGGCCCCGCCGTCACCCACCCCGGCCAGCAGCTTGCCGCGTTCGTCGATAACCGTGACCCGATCGGTCTTCAGGTTGGGCACAGCGCCGGCCACAAGGTTGCGCAGAGCGTTGACCTGTCCGGCGCTGGGCTGGTGGCCGGTGATGCCGATCACGATCGAGGCGGACGGCTCTTCGCCTTCGCTTTCAAACAGCTGACGGCGCGGCAGCACCAGATGCACCCGCGCCGAGGACACGCCCTGCAGCGACTTGATGGTGCGCGCCAGTTCGCCCTCAAGCGCCCGCTGGCGGTTCAGGTTCTGGATGAAGTCGGTCTGGCCCATTGGAGAGGCCGTGTCGAAAATCTCGTAGCCGACCGAGCCGGAGGTCGGCAGGCCTTTGCTGGAAAGCATGATGCGGGTCGAGGCGACCTTGTCGCGTCCCACCAGGATGGTCGAACCGTCGCCCTTGGCCTCGTATTTGATCCCGGCCTGATCCAGGGCCTGGGTGATCGAGCCCGCTTCCTTGGGATCGAGGCTGGAATACAGCAGCGACTTCGGCTCGGTCCCGACGTTCAGAACCAGCGCGAACAGGGCCGCGGCCACACCGGCCGCAACCCCCAGGATCGCCGCCAGGCGGCCGATCCCGAAACGCTGCAATGCATTGACGAACGAGTCCACGCGGCGCCTCCCAGCGGACCCAAATCGGGCCGACGCTAGGCAGTAATTTCCGGGTGCTTGGTAAACGCCGCGTTAAGGTTAACGGAACGGAACGCTTTGTCGGCAAAAGAAAAGGCCGCGCCCGGGGGACGCGGCCTTTACGATATCGAAGAGCGAAGGGCTCTAGCGGTACTGCTGGATGCGGGTCGTGCGAAGGCCGGCTAGGCCGTGTTGGTCAATCGACTTCTGCCAGGCAAGGAATTCCTCGCTGGTCAGCCGGTAACGATCGCACGCGTCTTCCAGTGACAGAAGTCCGCCGCGGACAGCCGCGACGACTTCCGCCTTGCGCCGGATAACCCACCTTTCGGTGTCTCCGGGCGGCAGATCGCTCAGGGTCAAGGGCGCGCCGGTAGGACCGATCACGTACTTCTCACCTTTGCTGTTCAAGCGTTGCGGTTGCAACATGGCTTTACGCCTTTCCCACCATCTACAGACGGGACAATAGCTGCAACGCCATAACAGTCTATGAATCCCAATAGTAAAGATTCGCTAACCATAATCTTTAGCTTTCGGACTTACTGTGCTCGACCTGAGCGGCGCCGTAACGCCGCCCGCTTGGCCGAAACTATTAACGGATGATGTTGATCAGATCCTGCAGCATCTGATCAGCGGTGGTGATGATCTTGGACGAAGCGGAGTAGGCCCGCTGGGTCGTGATCAGGCTGGCGAACTCCGACGAGAGGTCGACGGTGGAGGCTTCCAGCGATGACGGATCGATGGAGCCGGCGCCGCCGGTGCCGGGGGTCTTCAGGTTGTAGGTGCCGCTGTCGCGCGAGACCGTATAGGCGTCGCCGGTGATCGACTTCAGCCCGCCCGGATTGGGGAAGGTGGCGATGGCCACCTGGGCGATGGTTCGGGTCACGCCGTTGTCGAAGGCGGCGGTCACCTTGCCCCCCTGGTCGATATTGATCGAGGTCAGGTTGCCGAAGGCGGTGCCGTTGGTGTTCACCGACTGCACGATGGAGGGTGTGTTCAGCTGGGTCAGGCCACCGGCGGCGCTGGACAGGTTCAGGGTCACGGCTTGGCCGTTGATGCCCAGGCCCGGGGCCCACTGCACGTCGGTGGCCGCCAGGGTCGCCGTGGAGTCCGAGGCCAGGAAGTTGATGTTGGAGCGCCGCCGAACAGGGTGGTGTTGGTGGGGTCCATGCGGCCGTCGGGGGTGAAGGCGATGATGCCGGTGGAGATCTGGCCGCCCTGCAGGCCCGTGCCGGTGACCACGGCGCTGGCCGGTACGATGCGCGCTTCGGCGTACCACTGGTTCGGGTTCGCCGCGCTCTTCAGCATGTCGATCTCCATCGTCCGGGCGCCGCCTTGGGAGTCGGCCAGGGGGATGGTGATCGAGAAGTCAGGCTTGGTGCCGGTGCCGGCGGTGGCGCTGTAGGCAGCCATGCTGCTGGTGGTGGAGGTCGGGTCATAGGCGGCGGCGCCGACGGGCGTGGCCGCGGCGTCGGTAGCCGCCTGGGAGATCACTTGCGAGGCGTCCAGGTTGGCGTTGACGCTGGCGATGGTGGTCTGACCGGCGGCGCCGCCCACCGACGACACGTTGATCGGCTGCAGCAGGTTGATGTTGGAGGGGTCAGTGGTGACCTGGCCGCTGGAATCCGCGATCCAGCCCTGCAGATAGAGGCCGGCGGGGTTCTTCAGATAGCCCAGGTTATCCACCGTGAAGGAGCCTGCGCGGGTGAACAGGCGCGGCGAGGCCGCCGACAGGCCCGTGGCCTGCTCGGTGGTGACGAAGAAGCCCTGGCCGGAGATCGCCAGGTCGGTCGGCGAGGCGCTAGATTGGATCAGGCCCTGCTGGGAGACGTACTGGCTGGTCAGCGCCTGGGTGCCGCCGGCGCTGTAGTCCTGGGCCGAAGCCGCGGTCACCAGGTTGGAGAACTCGGTGATGTTGCGCTTGTAGCCGATGGTGTTGACGTTCGCGATGTTGTCGGAGGTGGCGGCTAGCGCCGACGCGTTGGCCGTTAGGCCCGTCACGCCGGCGAGCATGGCGCTGTTGATGCTCATTGGGGTGGGTCCTTCTGAAGACTAGTTGGCGGTGTTTTTGACGTTGGAAAGGGTGGAGTAGGGCACGGTGGTCGCACCCAGATTTAGCTCTGTGACCCCGCCGTTGGTGGTGACGCCGGTCACCACCCCCGAGACGAAGGTGTTGGTGGTGATGCCCGCCAGGCTGCTGTCGTTGGCGTTGACCTTCAGGCTGTAGTCGCCCGAGGTCACCTTGCCGCCGGCCGTGGTGGAGCCGTCCCAGGTGAAGGCGTGCTGCCCCTTGGTGAGGTCGGGGGCCTTGCCGCTCCAGACCACCTTGTTGCTGGCGTCCACCACCTGCAGCGTGGCGGCGGAGGCGTCGCCGTCCAGTTCGTAGGTCCAGTTGACCGCGCCGTTGCTCATGGTGGCGGTGCTCGACTGCGCCTGGACCGTCTTGCCGATCAGGCTGATGGCGCTGGACGGACCGCCGCTCTGGCTCACCAGAGACTGCAGCAGGTTGTTGGTCAGCAGCTGCTGCTGCACGCCGTTCATCGCCACCAGCTGCTGGGTGAAGGTGTTGCTGTCCATCGGCGACAGCGGGTCCTGGTTCTGCAGTTGGGTGGTCAGCAGCTTCAGGAAGCTGGTGTAGTCGGTGTTCAGCGACGTCTGGCCGGTGGAGATCTGGCTGGCGGCGCTGGTGGAGCCTGTGGCGGCGACGGTCATGGCGGTTTCCTAGATCCGGATATCGAGGCCGGTTGAGGGGGCGGTGCGCTGCAGCCGGCTGGCCGCTTCGTTGACCGTGGTCAGAAGATCGTCGGCGTCCGCCGCGGCGGAGCGGAAGGCGCGGCCGGCCCAGACGTTGGCGTCCGGGTCCGAATGATTGGCGTGCTGCTGGCTCTGGCCGTTCAGGTTGAAGCTGAGCCCGTCATCCGAGACGTCGAAGCCCGCCTGATTGAGCGCCGCCTTCAGGTCGGCGGACTGGGCCTTGAGATCGGCGGCGGCCTGCGGATTGTCGAAGGTCATGGAGGCGCTGACCGCTCCGTGCCGGTCGACCTGGATCTTGACCTGGACGCCGCCCAACTCCTCGGGATGCAGGGTCAGGCTGAACTGCGACGCGGGCCCCTTGGCCGTTTCCACGATCTGGGCGGCCAGACGGGCGACGGTCTGGCCGTCGGCGGTCGGCGCGCTGGCGGCGGCGGACGCCGAAGAGGTGGGCAAGGGGGCGAAGGCGGGCTGCGCCGGGTCGGCCGCGGCCTGAGCCTGGGCCGGAGCGGCGGAAGCGTCGTCCGCGGTCTGCTGCGCGGCATTGTCGTCCGCGCCCTTGCCCGAGGCGTTGTCGGCGGCGGTCACTGCGCCCTGAGCGGCGGTATTGGCGGCGGCGGTAGCCGAAGCGCTCGCCGTGCTGGAAGTCGCGGCGGTCGCCGGACCTTTGGCGGCGGCCTTGGCCGTGGCGCCGACTGGTTTGGCCGGCGCCGACGCCAGGGGAGCCTGCGCGGCGGTGAGGGGCTGGGGCGGCGTGGGCGCGGCGGGCGGCGCAGCTGCGGCGGCGGGCGTGGCGGGAGCCGCCGGGGCCGGGGTAGGGGTCGCCGCCTGAGGCGCATTCTGTTGCGTGGGAATGGAGGCGTCCGCCGTCTTCACCGGCGCCGGGGCGGCGTCGGCGGCGGGCTTGGCCTGAGACGGCGGGGTGGCGGTGATCGCGGCGAGCTGGGCGCCGGAAAGCGAAGCAGTCGGCGAGCCGGGGCCGGTTTGGGCGGTTTCGGGGCCGTCGGGCGCCTCGTCGGCGTCTACCGCCAGGATGGCGATGGCGGGAGCCGCTGCAGGCGCGGCAGGGGCGTCTGAACCCGTCGGTGCGGCGGCGGCGACGGTCTGCGGCGTCTGGGGCAGGGCCTGGGCCGCCAGGCCCGCGAGGAAGGCCAGGGGGTTGGTTGATGCGTCGGCCGCCGGCGCGGTGTCTGCGGCGTCGTTGGCGGCGGGCGTGGCGGGCGCCGCGGTAGCGGGCTTGGCAGGGGTGTCGATGGCCGCCGCGAGGGTCTGGGCGAAGCTGTCCGCAGTCGTGTCCGCATCCGTCGCGGCGTCGGTCTGCGCGGTCTGAGTCTTGTTGGCGGTCTTGGCCGCGCTCGAGGACTTGGCGGCTGCGGCCGTCGTCGAGGTGCGGGCGCTCTGGCCGTTGGCCGAGCCGCTCCTGAATCTGTGGCTGCCGGTGTCCGCGGCCTGACTGTCCTGTACCTGCCCCGGGCTCTGGACCTGCGTCGCGTCTGATGCGTCTTGAACGTCGCCGTCGTCATTAGCCCCAGTCAGGTCCGCGAGCGCGGACGCGCCGGACGACGGCGCAGGCTGGGCCTGGCGTGCGGCGGGAGGCTTGGGCGAAGGCGTAGGCGCAATCAGCATTTGGACCGAAGCAGGCGGCGCGCCGAAGCGGGCCGTTGAGGTGTCGGGGCGCGTCCTGCGCAAAACATTCGACAGTCCCCAAGCAATGCCTGCGCCAGTTTGCGGAATGACCTTCAGGTTGTTGAATTCAAACGATAATTGTCATCGTACCTGGTCCGCGGGCGGAGCGGCGGCGGCGTTTTTTGCCGACCTCATCGCGTCCTGGCGACGGTTGTTGCCGCGCCCCGCCGCCGGGCCTGACCAGACGCTTGGACGGGTTGGCGCCGGTCTTGCGCATAGCCTTGGCGACAGGAGCCGCCTTTGCGAAGCGACCATAAAGAATTCAGTAAGTTAGCCGAAATTCACGGGCCGGTTGGCGCGTGGACTAGGCAAATTCAGCCGTCTTCGGGACCAACCCTTGCCGGGTCCGGCCTCCACGTCGGGAAGGTCTGAGCATGGGCGGATCGATCAACGACGTCCTGTCCATCGCCACTTCGGGTCTGCGCACCGCTCAGTCCCTGGTCTCCGTCACCTCGGACAATATCGCCAACGTCAACACGCCCGGCTACGCCCGCAAGGTCGCCAGTCAGTCGGAGATCGTGGCCAACGGCGCCGGCGCCGGGGTGCAGATCGACGGCATCGTCCGCGCCGCCAACCAGTTCCTGCAGACCGCCAGCCTTCAGGCCAACTCGCAGTCGCGCCAGGCTTCGGTTAACTCATCCTATCTGGATCAGGCCCAGGCCCTGTTCGGCGACCCGTCCAACTCCAACTCCTTCTTCAGCCAGCTGGACTCCGTCTATTCCGCCTTCGCCTCGGCGGCCAATACGCCCTCGTCCAACCTGACCCGCAGCGACGCGGTCAATTCGGTCAACGCCTTCCTGGCCAGCGCCAGCGGCCTGTCGGGCAACCTGGATCAGCTGCAGAAACAGACCAACCAGCAGATCAACGCCGACGTCACCACGATCAACGGCATCCTTGATCAGCTCAGTCACATCAACGGTGACATCTCGCGCATCACGGTGGCCGGCGGCGACGCCTCCGGCTCGCAGAACAGCCAGTCGCAGCTGCTCAACCAGCTGGCGGGCCTGATGCAGATCCAGGTCCAGCCGACGCCCACCGGCGGCGTCACCGTGCGCTCGACGGACGGCAGCTATCTGGTGGGCGACCAGGGCGCTTCGGTGCTCAGCTATTCCACGTCGGGCTCCTCGGGCATCCTGACCGCCACCCCGCCCAAGGGCTCGGCCCAGCAGGTCCGCGCGGGCAGCGGCGACATCGCCGGCCTGATGAAGATGGGCCAGGTCGACCTTCCGGCCCTGTCCAGCCAGCTCAGCGAATTCGTCAGCAAGGCCGTGGATCAGATCAACGCCGCCCACAACGCCTCCAGCTCGGTGCCGGCGCCCTCCACCCTGACCGGGTCCAATATCGGCCAGAGCCTGGGCACGGCCATCAGCGGCTTCAGCGGCAAGACCACCATCGCCGTCGTCGACGCCTCGGGCACGATGGTGAAGCGGGTCGACCTCAACTTCGGCGGCGCCACCTTGACCATGGCCGTGGATGGCGGCGGCGCCAGCGGGGCGACCGCCAGCAGCTTCCTCACCTCGCTCAACACCGCCCTGGGCTCTGCCGCCACCGCCAGCTTCGTCAACGGCCAGCTGACGATTTCGGCGACCGGCGGCAACGGTGTGGCCATCGCCGACGATTCCACCACTCCCAGCGCGGGCGCCAACGGCGAGGGGTTCAGCCAGTTCTTCGGCCTCAACAACCTCGTCGAGTCCACCGTCAACACCAGTTACAACACCGGCCTCACCGGCGCCGCGCCCAACACCTTCCCCGCCGGCGGGACCATCGCTCTGCAACTGTCGGACGCCACCGGCGCGGCCATCCGCCAGGCCTCCTTCACCATCCCCACCAGCGGCGCCACCACCATGAGCGCCATCGTCAACGGCCTGAACCAAAGCATCGGGGCTTACGGCTCCTTCTCCCTCGACTCCAAGGGCCAGATGACCTTCAACCCCGCAGCCAACAGCGGGGTCTCGGTCTCGGTGGTCAGCGACAACACGGTGAACTCACAGGGCGGCGGCAACTTCACGAGCCTCTACGGCATCGGCGCCGCGATCCGCTCGACGCGGGCCGCCAGCTATTCCATCCGGACCGACATCGCCGCCAATCCGGCCAAGCTCGCCATGGCTCAGCTCGACCTGAACCAGACCGTCGGCGGCGGGCCCGCCCTGGGATCGGGGGACGGGCGCGGGGCCCAAGCCATGGCCCAATCAGGCGACCTCGCCACCGATTTCGCCGTGGCGGGCGACATGGCCGCGGTCAGGGTCTCGGTCTCCGACTACGCCTCCGAACTGGCGGGCATGATCGGGACCAAGGCCGGCAATGCCGACAACGCCAAACAGTCCGCCGCCGCCGTCTCCACCCAGGCCGACGCTCAGCGCGCTTCGGTGGAGGGCGTCAACATGGACGAAGAACTGGTCAACCTGACCACCTATCAGCAGTCGTACAGCGCCTGCTCGCGCCTGATCCAGGCGTCGAGCGACATGTTCAACACTCTGCTGCAGATGATCTGAGGCTGGAGAACCGAACGCCATGGTCACCCGCGTCACCACCGCCAACACCTACGGCGCCATCCTGTCCGACCTGATGGCGGCCCAGAACCGTCAGACCACCGCCGGTCAGCAGGTGGCCACAGGCAAGCTCGGCAGCGATCTGGTCGGCTTCGGCAGCCAGACCCGCAACATCGTCGCCACCAACACGGTCAAGGCCCGCGTCGACACCATGGTCGACCAGCTGAAGTCGCTGAACGTGAAGATGAACTTCCAGCAGTCCGCCGTGCAGCAGGTCTCCGATGTCGCTTCGCAGCTGAAGCTCAGCCTGACCAACGCCCTGGCCAGCGGGCAGGGCGACGGCGTCATGAGCGATGTCACGAGCTTCTTTTCCCAGGCGATGCAGGCGCTCAACACCCAGTACGGCGGCGACTACCTGTTCAGCGGCGGCCAGGCTCAGACCAAGCCCTTCACCGCCACCGGCCTGAGCGATCTGAACAGCCCGGCCACCGTCTCCTCATTCTTCATGGACGGCGGCCTGATCCCCACCAACCAGATCGACGACAGCACCACCATCCAGACCGGCTTCCTGGCCTCCGACCTCGGCCAGTCGCTGATGACCTCCTTCCAGGACATCCAGAACTTCCAGGTGGGCACCACCGGCAGTTTCGGCGGGCCGCTGACCGACGCCCAGCAGACCTTCCTGACCAGCGCCATCACCCAGCTGTCGACCGTGGTCAATTCCACCATCCAGACCTCCGCGCTCGGCGGCGACATGCAGGCCCGGGTCACCGCCGCCTCCACCACCCAGACCGACCGTCAGACCACCCTGACCAGCTCGCTGGGCGACATGACCGACATCAACGAAGCCAACGCCGCTGCCGCCCTGACCCAGGCCCAGACCGCCGTTCAGGCCTCCGCCCAGGTGTTCATGACGTTGAAGGGCATGTCCCTGCTCAACTATCTGTCGGGCTCAACCGGCGGCTGAGCCTCGCAATCGGGCCTTCGCACCGCTACATTGGGCGCTGTAAGGATTGCCGATGCCGTTGGATATGCCCGTGGCGGACGGCCCCGCCGTCAGGCAGGCCGCTCTCGCCGTCAATCTGCCTCCCGGAACCCGCGTGGTCGCCGCCATGTCGGGCGGCGTGGACTCGACCGTCACCGCGGCCCTGCTGAAACAGGCCGGATACGATGTGGTGGGCGTCACCCTGCAGCTCTACGATCACGGGGTGGCCCTGGCCAAGAAGGGCGCCTGCTGCGCCGGTCAGGACATCTTGGATGCCCGCATGGCCGCCGAGGCGATCGGCATTCCCCACTATGTGCTGGACTATGAAAGCCGCTTCCGCGAGGCGGTGATGGACGATTTCGCCGACGCCTATCTGCGCGGCGAGACGCCGGTGCCCTGCATCCGCTGCAATCAGACGGTCAAGTTCCGCGACCTGATGGACATGGCCCGCGACCTCGGCGCCGAAGCGATGGCCACAGGCCACTATGTGCGGCGAGTTGAAGGGGCCGCTGGGCCCCAGCTTCACCGCGCGGTCGACCCGGCCAAGGACCAGAGCTACTTCCTGTTCGCCACCACCCGCGAGCAGCTCGACTTCGTGCGCTTCCCGCTGGGCGGCCTGGAAAAGTCCCAGGTGCGGGCCGAGGCGGCGGCGCTGGGCCTCAGCGTGGCCGACAAGCCCGACAGCCAGGACATCTGCTTCGTGCCGGAAGGCAAATACACCACCGTCATCGACCGGCTGCGGCCCCACGGGGCCATCCCTGGCGAGATCGTGCATCTGGACGGGCGGGTGCTGGGCCGGCACGAGGGCGTCACCCGCTACACCGTCGGCCAGCGCCGGGGCCTGAACATCGCCATCGGCGAGCCTCTGTTCGTGGTCAAGCTGGACGCCGACGCCCGCCAGGTGATCGTCGGCCCGCGCGAGGCTCTGCTGACTGCCTCCCTACGTCTGAAAGAAATCAACTGGCTGGGCGACCAGCCTACCCTGGAAGCGGCCGCCGCCGAGGGCCAGGCGGTGCTGGCCCGCGTGCGCTCGACCCGCGAACCGGCGCCCGGTCGTCTGGCGATGATCGAGGGTGCGCCGGCGGTGGTGTTCGACCAGGCCGAGGAGGGCGTGGCGCCCGGCCAGGCCTGCGTGCTCTACGATGCGGCGGACGCCGACCGGGTGCTGGGCGGCGGCTTCATCGCGGGCGCCACGGCGGCCTAGCCAATCGGCCCATCTAAATGAGGGCCGCGGCTTCCGATTTGACGTCCTCAAGCGTCTCGGTCTGAAGGCGCACGCGCGTCATTGCCAGGCGCGAGGCGTTGGCGTCTAATTTCGTGGGACTCCGCGTCAGACGGAGACCGATTGGGAAGGAAGGCAGACATGGCTCCGCATCGCGCGAAGCAACTCTTCGCATGCACAATGGCCCTGGGGCTCTGGGGCGCCTGCGCCTCGGCCGCCAGCATCAAGCCCGAGGCCCTGCCCGATTGGGTCGGCACCTGGCAGAACCAGGGCGCTCCGGAAAACAACGACCTGTTCGACGGCTCGACCGGCGAACCCCACGGTTGCACCGCCACCCGCCAACCCTGCCGCGAGCACCCGCCCTACAACGCCGAGTGGGAAGCCAAGTACACCACCAACCTGGCCCGCTCCCTGGCCGGGACCATGCCGGACCCCCTGACCAAGTGCTATCCGCGCCAGACCCCCGGCAACATGCGCACGCCCGAGACCATCGAGTTCGTGGCGCGGCCGGAAATGACCCTGATCTTCGTCGAGGACGGCAACCACGTCCGGCGCATCTATACCGACGGGCGCAAGCACCGCACCGGCAAGGGCGCCTTCCTCAGCTTCAATGGCGATAGCACCGGCCATTGGGACGGCGACACCCTGGTGGTCGAGACCACCAACGTCCTGGGCGAACAGATGCTCGACCGCTCCGGCGCTATGGTGTCCTCGAAGGCGGTGTTCAGCGAGCGCATCCGCCGCGCGGGGCCCAAGACGATGGAGGACGTGATCACCATCACCGACCCGACCTCCCTGACCCGGCCGTGGATTGTCCATCGCCTCTACAAGAAGGTCGACGGCGACATCTACGACTACGCCTGCTCGGAGAACAACCGCGCCAAGGTCGACGCCCAGGGCACGACCCACCTGCTGAAAACCGATGGCCAGATCCTGAAATGAGCGGGAACAGAGCGATGCGTAACAAACTGCTGACTCTCGCCGCTGCGGCGGCCGTCCTGGGCGTGGCTGCGCCCGCGGCTCTCGCCGCGGAATGGGGCAATCTGCCGAACTGGAGCGGCGTCTGGGTTCCCGTGCCAGGCAAGGCCGATCCCGCCGTCGTCTACAAGGCCGGCGTCAAGCGCGCTGCCAAGGCGGACGATCCGATGAAGACCTGCGGCCTGCATGCCGGCATGCCGCGCATGATGGCCCACCAGGGCGCGCATGAGTTCGTCATCCGGCCAGAAGAAGTGTGGCTGACCACCGAGGTGCAGGACTCCGTGGCGCGGATCCATACCGATGGACGCAACCACGCCCAGGGCGAAGACCTGTTCGACACCTACACCGGTGACAGCATCGGCCATTGGGAAGGCAAGGGCGCCGGTCAGACCCTGGTGATCGACACCGTGGGCCTGCGCGACGACACCTGGCTGGACGGCCGCGGCACGGTGCACAGCGACAAGGCCCATGTGGTCACACGCATCCACAAGGCGGGGGCGACCCTGGTAGCCAAGATCACGGTCGAAGACCCTGAGACCCTGGCCAAGCCCTGGAGCGTGACGCGCACCTATCGCCGCATGCCGGCGGGCGCCTTCGCCCACGACTGGGCCTGCCACCTGGTCAAGAGCACCAAGGATACGGACTAGATCAGAACCCCGGCGCGTCAGCCTGCTTTGGCGGGCGCGTCGGGGCCGCTGGCCGCCTTCCGTTCCTCGCCCGGATCAGAACAGCTTGCGCGCCTTGGCCAGCCGCTCGATCCCCGCGTCCAGGGTCTCGTCCTTCTTGCAGAAGCACAGCCGCACCACCGAGGTGATCGGGTCCTCCGCGTAGAAGGCCGACACCGGGATGGTCGCCACCCCGCATTCGCGCACCGCCCGCTGCGAGAAGGTCCAATCGTCGGCCTCGATGCCTGACGCCTTCAGGTCCAGCAGCAGGAAGTAGGTGCCCTGGCTCGGCAGGATGCTGAACCCCTCCGCCGTCAGCCCCGCCGCCAGCCGGTCGCGGGACCGGGCGAACCCCTCGCGCATCGGGGCGAAATACCCGTCGTCCTTGCCCATGCCATAGGCCACCGCCAGCTGCAGGTTGGGTGGGGTGGTGAAGGTCAGGAAGGCGTGGGCCTTGGCGATGGCGGTCGCCAGCGGCGGGGCCGCGCAAATGAAGCCGATCTTCCAGCCGGTCAGGGAGAAGATCTTGCCCGCCGAGCCGATCTTCACCGTGCGCTCGCGCATGCCGGGCAGGGCGATCAGCGGAATGTGCTGGCGCCCGTCATAGACCAGATGCTCCCAGACCTCGTCGCAGACCGCGATCACGTCGTTGCGGATGCAGGCGTCGGCCAGCAGCGTCAGCTCGTCCAGGCCGTAGACCACGGCGGAAGGGTTCAGCGGGTCGTTGAACAGCACCAACTTGGTCTTGGGACTGAACACCGCGTCCAGCGCCTCGGCGGTGATCTTCCAGTGCGGCGGCTCCAGACGCACGAAACGCGGCACGCCTCCCGCCATCTTCACCAGCGGCAGATAGGCGTCGTAGAGGGGCTGGAACATCACCACCTCGTCGCCGGGCGAGATCAATCCGAAGATGGCGGCGGCCAGGGCCTCGGTGGCGCCGGAAGTGACCACCACCTCACTCATCCCGTCCAGGTCCAGTCCCTGGAACCGGCGGTAGTGGTCGGCCACGGCGTTGCGCAGCTGCGGCAGCCCCAGCGACGGCGGGTACTGGTTGGAATCCTTCAGCAGGCTTTCGGCGGCGAAGGCCCGCACATCCGGCGAGCCGTCCTGATCCGGAAACCCCTGCCCCAGGTTGATCGCGTCCAGCTCCCGCGCCAGGCTCGACATCACATCGAAGATGGTCCGCGGCTGGGCGGTCAGGACCGGATTGAATCCGGTGGGCGTGTGGTTATCTGACAAGGGGAGCGCCTCAAACTAGGGGCCGGAGATCAGCATGTCGGACCATCCCGCTCAAGACCTCGTCACCGACAATCAAGCCCGTCACCGGTTCGAACTGACCGTGGACGGTGAAACCGCCTTCGCCCTGTATCGCCGCGAGCCTGGCCATATCGCCATCACCTATGTCGAGGCGCCCGTGGCCCTGCGCGGAACCGGCGCCGCCGGGCGGCTGATGCAGGGGGTGGTGGACCAGGCCCGCGCCGAAGGGGTCAAGGTTACGCCGATCTGCGGCTACGCGGTCGCCTGGATGAAGCGGCATCCGGAGTACGGTGATCTCCTCGCCTGACACACCCAACGTCGTCATCCCAAGGCTTGTCCTTGGGACCCAGCAGCTCTGGGGTTGAAGCGACCATGGGTTCTAGACGACGTACCCTACGAACAAGACGAAGGCGCAAACCAGCGCAACCAGACTCCAGAACAGCTTTGGCTTTTCCTTGGAGTTGACCGACCCAGCCAGCCCGAGCGGAAAGCCCCCGGTGATGATGGCGGAAATCAATACGAAACCCGCGACCGCAAGAGTGATGATCGATTTAGCTGTCGATGGCATGAGTGTCTTCGCTGCTGGGTCCCAAGGACAAGCCTTGGGATGACGACCTCTATTGTTTCGGCGGCCGATACCCCAGCAGGAAGGCGATCGAAGCCAGGGGCAGGGAGGTCGAGATCAGCCAGGGGGACAGGGGGCTGAACCGCTTGGCCGTGATGTAGAGGATGTGCAGGTTGGCGGTCTGCAGGAAGACGTCGCCTGTGCGCCAGTCCATGGTCAGGTCCATGAAGCCGATCACCATGGCCAGTGTCCATAGCGGCTTCCAGCGGCGCGGCAGGTCCGGCGCGCGCCAGACCGCGACGATGCCCCAGAGGCCGATCAGCGGCGCCAGCACCACCAGGAACAGGAAGCCGTACTGGAAGGGTTTGCGGTTCGTCAGGCTGAAGCGGTAGTCGTCCACCAGATGCGGCGGCGCGCCCCGCACCTGAAACAGGGTCACGGTCTTCTTGCCGAAAGCATCCTGGCGCATTTCCACCAGCACCAGCAGGGCCTTGCCCGGATAGTCGTACTCATAGCCGGCGCCGTAGTTGGTGCGCCCCTGTTTGTCGGTGCTGACCGCCTGGTTGAGGCGCTGGATCTTGGGCGTCCCCGGCGGGACGAGGGCGCGCCAGCCGGGCAGGTCGGCGTGCAGGGTCGGCGGGCGGAACTGCGGATCGAAGGCCGCTTCCAGCTTGCCGAGGTCGCCGCCGCGCACCTGTTCGAACACGCCGCGCAGGTCGGCGTCCTGCTGCGCACTCAGCCACGGCAGCTGGCAGGCGGCCAGGGGCGCCAGCAACAGAACAGCCAGAAGCAGGGTCCAGACGCGGGACTTCAACATCCGGCCCTGATGCACCGGCGCGGCGGCGCGGGCAAGGCCCGCGCCGGGCGTCAGCCGACCGCGCGGGTCGGCTGGTCCAGGTCCGAGCTGAGCGTGGCGCGACCTTCGCGTTCCAGGATCTTGCGGTAGGTCGCCAGCGCCTGCCCCGCCACCTGGTCCATATTGTAGTAGCGGTAGGTGGCCAGCCGGCCGACGAAGGTCACATCGGGGGTCGCCTGGGCCAGGGCCTCGTACTTCTTGAACAGCGCCTGGTTCTCCGGGCGCGGCACCGGATAGTAGGGATCACCGATGTCGGTCGGGTACTCGTAGGTGATCGAGGTCTTGGCGTGGACCTGGCCGGTCAGGTGCTTGTACTCGCTGACGCGGGTGTAAGGCACATCCTCGGACGGGAAGTTGACCGTGCCGACCGGCTGGAACCAGGGCTGGTCCAGTGTCTCGTGCTTGAACTCCAGCGAGCGGTAAGGAAGCTTGCCGTAGCGGTGGCCGAAATACTCGTCGATCGGGCCGGTGTAGATCAGGTGATCGTAGACCACCTCGTCGCGCACCGCCTCGAAGTCCACGCCCAGCATCAGCTCGATATTGGGGTGGTCGACGATGTTCTCGAACATCCGCGTGTAGCCCTCCGCCGGCATGGCCTGGAAGGTGTCGGTGAAATAGCGGTCGTCGGTATTGGTGCGGGTCGGCACGCGCGAGGTGACTGACTTGTCCAGCTCCGAAGGGTCCAGCGCCCACTGCTTGCGGGTGTAGCCGCGGAAGAAGCGCTCGTAGAGCTCCCGCCCGATCTTGGACACCACCACGTCTTCCGACGTCCTGATGGTCTCAACCGGCTCGGCGCGGCTGGCGAAGAAGGCCTCGACCTCCTCGTCCGTGCGCAGGTTCAGGCCGTAAAGCGTGTTGACCGTGGTCCGGTTGATCGGCATCGGCACATGCAGCCCGTCCAGGCACGCCAGCACCCGGTGCTCGTAGGGCCGCCAGCGGGTGAAGCGCGACAGGTAGGAGACGATCTCCTGCGAGTTGGTGTGGAAGATGTGCGGGCCGTACTTGTGCATCAGCACCCCCGCCGCGTCCTTCTGATCATAGGCGTTGCCGGCCACATGGGGCCGCTTGTCGATCAGCAGCACCGTCTTCTTGGAGCCGGCGGCCAGGCGCTCGGCCAGGATCGATCCGGCGAAGCCCGCGCCGACGATCAGATAGTCATACTGCTTGGCGTTGGCCGTGCGGATGGCCGGGCCCGACTTCTGAGCCCAGATACGCTCCTCGGCCTCATCCTGGCGCGCTAGCACCGCCTGATCGATCAGGGCCGACATGCGGGTGAAGGTCTGGCTCCAGGACAGGTCCGCTAGCACGCCGTCAACCTGCTCCAGCCAGCGCCCCTTGGGGTCGGCGGCCAGTTCCAGCGCCGCGTCGCAGCCGGCGACGAATTCGTCGTGGCTATAGGCGACCTTCACCCCGTCCAGCTCGCCGTAGTGGCGGATCACGTCGGTGATGGCGGTCGAGACCACCGGACGCCCGCCAGCCAGGTATTCCGGGGTCTTGGTCGGGCTGATGAAACGGGTCGACTCGTTGATGGCGAAGGGCATCAGGGCCACGTCCCAACCCGACAGATAGGCCGGCAGCTCCGCGTAGCTCTTGCCGCCCAGGTAGCGGATGTTGGACCGCTGGGGCAGGTCCGACGGGTCGATCTTGACCACCGGCCCGACGATCACGATTGACCAGTTCGGACGGGCGTCCGCGATGTGGGCCAGCAGTTCCAGGTCCATCCGTTCGTCGACGACGCCATAGAACCCCAGGCGCGGGCGGGGCAGGGCGGCCTGGTCCTCGGGATCGGCGAACGGCGACGGCGCGCGGGCCTGGGCGAAGTGGGCCCGGTCGACGCTGGAGGGGAAGGGGTGGATGTTGGCGTGCTGGTCCTGCTTGGCTTCATAGAGGCTGTAGCCGCCGGTGAAGACGACATCGGCCTGGGCCATCAGTTCGCGTTCCAGCTGGCGCAGCTCGGGCGGCGCGAACTTGAAGTTCGACAGCTCGTCCATGCAGTCATAGACCACCGCCGCCGCCTCGATGTGGCGCGAGAAGCCCAGCATCATCGGCGTGTAGTACCAGCGGATCGGGCGGGCGATTTCCTCGGCGGCCAGATAGGCGTCCAGCAGGCTCGACAGCGCCGCTTCACGTTCGGCGCCCTGGATCGCGTCGGGCAGGCGCGGGGTGGCGACGATCACGCCGCTCTTGGCGCAGACCTGGGTGTCCAGGTGGGCGGTCTCGCCCTCGGTCGCGGTGACGGGTTCTTCCCAATAGATCACCCGGCGCGAGGCGGCGAAGCGGGTCATCAGATGCTGCGGACGCTGGAACACGAAATCCCAGCGCAGGTGGGAAAAGCACAGCAGCGCCTCACTACCTTGATCGATCAGCGCGCCCGGTTGGACTTGAAAGCCAGTCTTGGGCGCATACGACCTAGGCAGGAACTCTTGCACGCCTGTCTCCACGGATTGTCGGTTGGTGAGGCAACTCCATCGCTAAACTGGTCATCTCAGGATTAGTTCCCGAACATGACGCAAATGACGTACTCGTGTGGGTTGTCGCAAACCAAGAACGGCGATTTATGAGTCGGAAATCCGACTCAACATTATCTATTGTTGGGTTATTTCGGCGCTGCAATAAAGTTTATTACTAATGACGACTTGCGTATTGTAAGGATTTCGCTGGAATTGATCGTCTATTGTTGCGGTGTTCACAGGATTTGCAGGATGTTTTCTCTTGGGCTGCTGCTGCGACGGTCGCGGCGACGCTTGCCGCTGTTTGGCGCGCGCGGCGGCGTGGCAACCTCATGCTAGGGTGAAGCGTTGCCATTGTCGGAATCGGAACTCCCGCACCCTATGGACCAACCCGCAGACTTCCAGTTGCTCGAGGCCGACGGCGCCTTGCGCGCCCAGCTGACCGGCGACTGGACCTCCAGGATGCTGGGCGGTGCGGCGGAGCGTCTGCGTCGGGCGATGGCCGAGCGCTCGCCCAAGATCGTCGACCTGACCAAGATCGGCCGCTGCGACACCTCCGGCGCCTTCGCCATCGTGCGCGCCGCCGACATCGTCAAATCCAAGCGCAAGCTGGAAGCCCGCCCCGAGACCGAACGTTTGATGGAGTTGGTGTCCAAGGCCAGCGAAACCGCCGAACTGCCGCCGCCGCCCAAGGTGTCCGGCTGGAACCGGTTCCTGGAGCGGCTGGGCCGCGGCCTGGTCAACCTGGGGCTGGAGGGGTTCGACACCCTGGCCTTCACCGGCCGCATCCTCAGCGCCACGGGCAAGCTGATCGCCAATCCGCGCCGCATACGCTGGGCGCCCTTCGTGGCCCTGGCTGAGCGGGCGGGCCTGGACGCCCTGCCGATCGTGGCGGTGACGTCATTCTTCATCGGCGCGGTGATCGGGCTTCTGGGCGCGCACATGCTCAGCCAGTTCGGGGCCCAGGTGTTCGCCGTGGAGCTGATCGGCATCGCGGTGCTGCGCGAGTTCTGCATCATCATCACCGCCATTCTGCTGGCGGGCCGCTCGGCTTCCGCCTTCGCCGCCGAGATCGGTTCTATGAAGATGAACCAGGAGATCGACGCCATGCAGGTGATGGGGGTCGACCCGTTCGACGCCCTGGTGCTGCCCCGCTTCATGGCGCTCCTGATCACCATCCCGCTGCTGACCTTTGTGGCCGCGGTCGCGGGCCTGCTCGGCGGCATGCTGGTCACCTGGGCGGTGCTGGGTATCAGTCCCGACTTCTTCGTCCAGCGGATCGCCGATCAGGTCGGCGTCGCTCACTTCTGGGTCGGTCTCAGCAAGGCCCCGGTCATGGCCATCGTTATCGCCGGCATCGGTTGCCGTCAGGGCATGGAGGTCGGCGGCGACGTGGAGTCCCTCGGCCGCAAGGTGACCGCCGCGGTGGTGCACGCCATCTTCTCGATCATCATGATCGATGCCGTCTTCGCCCTGGTCTACATGGAGCTCAACGTATGAGCGTCCAGCCGCCCGACACTCTGGAAGCCAAGACCGAGCTCGCCCAGCACCAGGACGATCCGCCCCCGATCGAGGTGAAGGGCCTGATTTCCGCGTTCGGCGATCATATCATCCACGACGGCCTGGACCTGACCGTGAAGTCGGGCGAGGTGCTGGGCGTGGTCGGTGGATCGGGCGCCGGCAAGTCGGTGCTGCTCAACACCATCATCGGCCTGAAGATCCCCGACGGCGGGACCATCAAGGTCTTCGGCCGCGACATCAACCGCTCGTCCGACGACCAGCTGGCGGTGATCGAGCGGCGCTGGGGCGTGCTGTTCCAGAACGGCGCCCTGTTCTCCAATCTGACCGTCCGCGAGAACGTCGCCGCCCCCTTCTTCGAACACACCGACATGCCGCGCGCCGACATCTACGAGCTGGCCGACCTCAAGATCGGCCTGACCGGCCTGCCGCCCCACGCGGGGGACTTGAAGCCCGCGGAGCTGTCCGGTGGGATGCGCAAGCGCGCCGCCCTGGCCCGCGCCCTGGCGCTAGACCCTGACCTGCTGTTCCTCGACGAGCCGACCTCGGGCCTTGACCCGATCAGCGCCGGGGCCTTCGACGAACTGATCCGCGACCTCTCGGAAAGCCTGGGACTGACCGTCTTCATGATCACCCACGACCTGGATTCCCTCTACGCCATCTGCGACCGCATCGCCGTGATCGCCGACAAGAAGGTGGTGGCTTCCGGAACCATTCCCGAACTGAAGAAATCTCCACATCCGTGGATCCAGGAATACTTCAACGGACCGCGCGGCCGCGCGGCCGCCACGTCCCAGGCCGCTGCGCCTGAAGGAGCCGTCTGATTGAGAGAAACGCCAACTACGCGATGGTCGGCTTCGCCTCCCTGGTGCTGTTCGTCGGCATGGCCGCCTTCGTGCTGTGGCTGGCGCAAATCCGCTTCGCCCGCGACTACGACATCTACGACATCGTGTTCGACGGGCCGGTGCGCGGCATCCAGCAGGGCGGCGAAGTCCACTTCAACGGCATCAAGGTCGGCGAGGTCACCCGCATCGCCCTGGACCCGGTCAACGCCAGCCGCGTGATCTCGCGCATCAAGGTCACCTCCGACGTGCCGATCCGCACCGACAGCTACGCCACCCTGGAGGCCCAGGGCATCACCGGCGTCAACTACGTCCAGATCACCGCCGGCACCCGCACCCGGCCCCTGCTGAAGCAGGCCACGCCCCACGGCCAGATTCCCGTTATCCGCAGCCAGAAGAGCGCGCTGGCCGACCTTCTGGAAGGCGGCGGCACGGTGCTGCAACGAAGCGTGGAGGCGTTGGATCGGGTCAACCGCCTGCTGTCGGACAGCAATCTGAAGACGGTCACCGGCATGCTGGAAGACGTCCAGTCGGTCACCGCCGAACTGCGCGAGCGCAAGGCGATCATCGCCGACGCCCAGCACGCCCTGCAGTCGATGGACGTGACCCTGCAGAAGGTCGGGGCGCTCAGCGACTCCACCAAGGGCCTGGTCGACGGCGACGCCAAGAAGACGCTGCAAAGCCTGGCCGCCGCCGCCGGCGACCTGCAGCAGACCTCCGCCAAGGCTCAGCAGCTGCTGGGCAAGCTGGAGGGTCCGACCACCGACTTCGCCACCAACGGCCTGCCCCAGCTGACCGCCACCCTCGGCAGCCTGCAGACCGCCACCGACTCTCTCAACCGCGTGCTCAGCGAAGCCGAGCGCAGCCCGGGGGCCCTGGTCTCCAAGCCGCCGGCCAAGGAAATCGAGGTCAAGCCGTGATCCGCTTCAACACCCCGATGCGCGGCGCTCTCGTCGCCCTGATCCTGCCCGTGGCGCTGGGAGGCTGTATCTCGGTCTTCCCCAAGGCCAAGCCGGTGCAGCTCTACAGCTTCGGTACGGCTGTTCCGGCGCCGGCCGGCGCTGCCGCTGCGGCAGGGGTCACGGTAGCCAAGGGCGCCACGGTCTTCCCGCCCGCCGTGGCCGGCGACCAGCTCCTGACCGCCACCGGCAGCGAACAGGCCTATATCGGCGGCGCCCGCTGGGTCGGTCCTGCGGCGCTTTTGTTCGACGCGGCGCTGATGAAGGCGTTCGACGCGCCCGGCTCGCCGCGTCTGGTGGAGCGGGGCGAACCGCTCAAGGCCAACAGCACCCTGCGTCTGGACGTCCGCACCTTCGAGGCCCGCTATCCCGGCCCGACGGTGACCGTGCAGGTCCGCGCCACCCTGATCCGCAACGCCGACCGCACCATCGCTGGCGAGAAGATGTTCGAGGCCAATGTCCCGGCTTCCGACAACCGCCAGACCGCCATCGTGGCCGGCTTTGACAGCGCGGTCGGCAAGGTGATCGGCGACATCCGCGACTGGACGGCGGTCATGGCGCCAGGCGTTAAGCCCTAGGGCTCAAGGCCTGCCAGCCGCCGCGCGGCGATCAGGGTGTTGTCCAGCAGGCAGGCGATGGTCATCGGACCGACGCCGCCGGGCACGGGCGTGATCGCTCCGGCGACTTCGAGCGCCTCCTCGAACGCCACGTCGCCGACGATGCGGGTCTTGCCCGCCGCCGCCGCGTCCGGATCGCGTGAGGGCAGGCGGGTGATGCCGACGTCGATCACCACCGCGCCGGGCTTGATCCAGTCGCTCCGCACCATTTCCGCGCGCCCTGCGGCGGCCACCAGGATGTCGGCCTGACGGCAGACGGCGGGCAGGTCCTTGGTCCGCGAATGGGCGATAGTGACGGTGCAGTCGGCCTGCAGCAGCAGCTGCGCCATCGGCTTGCCCATCAGGTTGGAGCGGCCCACCACAACGGCGGTCTTGCCTGAGAGGTCACCCACCACGTCCTTGATCAGCATCAGGCACCCGGCGGGGGTGCAGGACACCAGTCCCGGCAGGCCCGAAGCCAGGCGTCCGGCGTTGGTCACGGTCAGGCCGTCGACGTCCTTGTCCGGATGGATGGCGGCGATCACCGGGGCGGAGTCCAGATGGCCGGGCAGGGGCAGCTGCACCAGGATGCCGTGGATGTCCTTGTCCGCGTTCAGCTTGGAGACCAGCTGGATCAGCTCGGCCTGCGAGGTGTTGGCCGGCAGCCGGTGGGTTTCCGAGCGCATGCCCGCCGCCTCGGTCTGCTCGCCCTTGCTCTTCACATAGATCTGGCTGGCCGGGTCCTCGCCCACCAGCACTACGGCCAGGCCCGGCTGGATGCGGTGCAGGGCCTTCAGCTTGGCGACGTCCTCGCCGATACGGGCGCGCAGGCCGGCCGCGAACGCCTTGCCGTCGATGATCCGCGCCTGAGTCATGCTGGGCTCCGAGATTGCGGTGAACTGCTAGATCGGTCGTGATGGACGTGCAAGCCGCCAGAAACGAACCCTGAAACGAACAGGGCGGACCTCGCGGCCCGCCCTGCAACGTCTGGAGGCCGAAAGGCCGATTACATGTGGTGGTCGGCCATGCAGGCGAACTGCCGCAGGGTATAGCCCGGCTGCTTCTTCAGGGTGAAGGCCGCGGTCCAGGGCTTGGTGTAGAATTCCGGGTCGGTGATGATCACCTTGCCGTTCACCGTCTTGCCGTCGGCCGACAGGGTGAAACGCTCCTGGGTCTTCAGCTGCAGACCGTGCGGCAGGCCCGTGTAGTCCAGCCAGGTCTCGTTGTTGTAGTTGATGCCATCGAGCACCAGGGTCTTGCCTTCCCACTTGGCGGTGGTGTTGCCGAGCCAGCGCGGATCGGATTCCGGGTCCAACGGCTGGCCGAAATAGGTGATCAGGAAGGTGTGGTTGGTCTCGTGCACGAAGTCGACGTGCTTGTCGTACTGCAGGATCAGGAACGGGTACTTGGTGTAGAGCAGCCGAGGCTCGCCCTGCAGCAGGCACTCGTTGATCGGGTCGGCCTTCATGTTGGCCTTGTGCTTGGCATACAGAGCCTTGCCCGCGGCGTTCAGCGGCGGAGCCGCGCCATTGGCCTGCTTCAGCGCCACTTGCGGGGTGGTGTTGATCCACTTGCCGTTGAAGTTGGGCACGCCCGCCTTGGGGGCGCCGAAGACCGGCGCTCCGCCAACCGGGCCCTGAGCCGCCGCCGGCATGGCGGCGGTCATGGCGAGACCGGCGATGGCGGCCATCGCGCCGAGTTTCATCTTGCTGATCATCGGGCCACCGTCACGCCGTTCACCGACTTGTTTCGGTTGTTTTCTTCACAGGTGTACTCGGAGACCTTGATGTCGCTGCGCCACGGATAGGTGCGCTCGGCCGTCCACGGCTTGGTGTAGTGGTCCGGGTCGGTGATGGTGATCAGGTCGCGCAGCTCCACGCCGCCGAAGCGGTTGGTGAACTTGGTGATCTCTTCGTGCAGGTGCAGCTTCAGCCCGTGCGACAGGGACTCTTCGTCCAGCTGAGTCTTGTTGTTGAAGTGGTCGGTCTCCACCACCAGGGTGTTGCCTTCCCAGTGGCCTTCCGAATAGCCCAGGTAGGTCAGGGGTTCGTTCTTCGGCGCCGGCTTGTCCATGTGGATGTAGCGGATGTTGTGCGCCACTTCGTTCAGCACGGTGATCAGCCCGGGGGCGTAGTCGTACTGGATGGGGTAGGGCGAGGCGAGCATCCGGGGCAGGCCGTGCGGGTAGCAGTCGGTCGAGGCGTCCACGATCGGCGTGCCGGCCTTTTCCATGTCCAGGTGGTGCTGGCGGCTGGCGGCTTCCATCGGCGTCAGCGGCAGCAGGCTGGCGGCCTCTTCCGGGTTTTGACGCGGATTGGTCATCGGGCGGAAGGTGCGGTCGTAGCCCCGCGTCCACCAGACCCCCTGGAAGTCGCGCGGGTCGCTCGGCGCCGGGATGGCGTTCCACAGCTTGGCCTGAGCGGTTTGTTGTTCGTCAGTCTGCGGTCCGCGTTGCGCCAGCGCCAGCGGCGCGGCCAACAGGGCCAGGGCGCAAGCCCCCGTGGCCAATGTCGCCCAATGTTCGACTTTCACGTCTTCCTCCACTTCCCTGTGGGCCGTTATCTGATCTCGGCCTGTTGTCGGCCGATAATCGCCCTATTCGTGCAATTAGCGCACACCGTAGCGGCGTCGTCCATGATAGGTCAACAGGCGGTATACCGGCTAGTGCGGCGAAGAGAAATTCGCCCCGATATTTGACTAGACCTGCTCGATCAGCTGGCTGATTTCCTCGGCCGCTTCTTGAAGCAGCGGCAGGAAGCGTCCGACCATCAGGGAGTTGGACAGGCGCGAGGCCTCACCCCCCGCCTGCAGGGCGGCGATGATCCGTCCGCGGTGGTCCCGGATCGGCACCGACAGGGCGCGCAGCCCGATGTCCAGCTCCTGGTCGTTGATGCTGAAGCCGTTGCGGCCGGCCTCCTCGATACGGGCCAGGACCTCTTTGGGCTCGGTGGTGGTGAAGCTGGTGAACTTGACCGGCGGGAAGCCGCGCAGGACCGTCTGAACCTCGTCCGGCTCCAGTCCGGCCAGCAGGATGCGGCCCATGGAGGTGCAGAAGGCCGGCACGCGCAGGCCCATGGCGCCGCCCAAACCCCGGGGGCCTCCCGACGAAGGCGCCACGTTGCGGTTGCGGCGGGCGACGGAGGTGTAGAGCACCTGGGCGCCGTCCAGCTTGCCCATGGCGCAGGTTTCGTCGATCTGATCGCGCAGCCGGTCCAGCACCACCTGCACCGATCCTTCAGGCCCGAGGTTGCGCAGATAGGCGCGTGCCAGCGGCAGGAAGCGGGACTCCAGCACGAAGGCCGTGCCCTCCATGCGCACGTAGCCGACCTTCTCCAGAGTGTAGAGGCAGCGGCGCGCAGTGGCGCGGGCCAGGCCCGTGACCTTGGCGGCTTCGGAGACCGTCAGCTTGGGCCCGTTGGTGACGAAGGCCTGCAGCACCAAAAGGCCCCGCGCCAGCGACAGCATGAAGTGCGGGTCGCCGGAAAAGGCGTCCATGTCCGCCGCGGACGGCGGGTCGCGCAGGATGGAGGGCGCCGTCCGGGTCGATCTCACGGTCTGGTTCAAGGGCGGTCTCTGCTCGGATATCAACCCACGGGGGGTATTTTGGGCGATAATAGACGCTTAGGTGCGAATATCGCTCACTCCGAGGCGGGGTTCAAGCAGGCAGTTGCAAGGAAAAACAAGTCCGCGCCGCGCGCGGGTCCTTGCCGCCGTTGCGGCCGATAGTCATCTCCTGTTCAGAGAAACTGTTCTTTAGATTAGTCACGTGCTAGACTGCGCTACCTTTTCACGCCTAGCCGGCGGCCTTTACGAACAACAGGAGTGTTCTATGCAAGTTTCCAAGAAGATGCTGGCCCTGGCCGGCTTTGCGGCGGTGGCTCTGTCGGCCGCTCCGGCTTTCGCGCACCACTCGTTCGCGATGTTCGACTCCACCAAGAACATGACCCTCGATGGCACCATCAAGGAATTCCAGTGGACCAACCCCCACTCCTGGATCCAGATCGTCGTGAAGGACGCCGCGGGCAAGGACGTTGAATGGTCGATCGAAGGCGGCTCGCCGAACGGTCTGGCCCGTCAAGGCTGGAAGCGCACCTCGCTGAAGCCCGGCGACAAGGCCGTGGCCGTTGTGCACCCCCTGAAAGATGGCACCGCGGGCGGTTCGCTCGTCACCGTCTCCGTCGGTGGCCAACAAGTCGGCGCCGCTCGCGGCTAAGACTGGCTTCAAGCCAACAAGATCGAGGCGGGCCCTTCGCGGGGCTCGCCTTTTTCTTTGCCTGATCGATTCTGAAAACTAGGCCGCCGCTTCCCTGTCAGCTTCCGCCTGCAGCATCCGCCCCAGCAGGGCGCGGCCCTGCTGCAGCCCGGCGTCGGCGGCGATAGCTGTCATGCGCTCGTGCGGGTGCTCGTCGATCACCGCCTGTTGCGCCTGGATGATGGCCTTGTCCTCGGCGAAGGCGATGGCGGTCTGCCGGTGGATCTCCTCGGTGACCAAGGCATTGTCGAGCTCGAAGCCATTGGCCGCCGCCCAGAAGTAGTGGGTCGAACCTTCCGTCTCCGGCGTCAGGCACTGGACGGTGTGGAACACCAGGGCCTCGGGCGGCCGCGCGCCTTCCAGGGCTCCGCAGCCCGCCGGCGCCGAGCCGAAGTCCATCGACAGGACATTGCCCGCCATCCGCCAGTCGTAGATCTGCCAGCGGTCCACCAGCCCCTCGAACCGCGCCAGGGCCTTCAGATAGGGCGGCAGGGGGATGTTGCTGTACAGGCGGGAGATGCGCAGGCCCCAGTCGAACCGCTCGATCCGGGGCTTGATCTCAGCGCTGACCTTGCCGCCGCCCAGCGTGTTCTCGTGCACGAACGCCAGGTGCGAGAAGTCCAGCAGGTTGTCCATCACGGTGACGTAGTTAGCCCGGTCGTAGTGCAGATAGCCGGGCAGGGCGCGCCAGTTAGGGTCGGCCAGCCAGTGGGCGTCGGGGATCAGGGCCGGATCGGCCAGGGCGGGGTCGCCCATCCAGATCCACAGATAGCGGTGGCGCTCCACCAGCGGATAGGTCTTCAGCTTCAGGTTCGGGCTGATCATCTCCTGGCCCGGCACCTCGACGCAGCGCCCGCCCTGGCCGAACAGCAGGCCGTGGTACATGCAGCGTAGCTGACCCTCTTCCAGCCGCCCCGCCGAGAGCGGCGCCAGCCGGTGCGGGCAGCGGTCGGCCGCGGCCACGGGCAGGCCGTCGGCGTCGCGATAGAGCACCAGCGCCTCGCCCAGGATGCGCCGGGCGACCAGGGCGCCGGGCTGCAGTTCGACATCCCACGCCGCTGCGTACCAGGTATTCTTCAGGGCCTTCATGGCGTCTCTCCCTGTGCGTCCGGCTATGTATACATTTCTTGTGTGGCCTTGTGGCCTGCGCAGGCTAACATCCTCCAGCCCCGCCGGACGGACAAGGCGGGCCCGACAAGCACGGCCCCGAGGAGACGGTTCGATGGATGACGGCGCGCCCCAGTTCAAAATCACCGAAGTCCCAGAGCCGCACCTGGACATGATCCAGAAGTATGGAGTCGAGGGCACCTACATCAGCGCCTCGGAAAAGGACTCCCCCTGGGTGCCCTTCGGCGAAACCGCCTTCATCCGTCACCTGACCTTCGACGTGCGCACCAACAGCTACTGCAACATTCTGTGGGTGAAGGGCGGCGGCTGGCTGGGCACGCACAAGCATCGCGGCGCCGTGTCGGCCATGGTCCTGGAAGGCAGCGTCCAGTACCTGGAGTACGACTGGGTCGCCACGCCCGGCGACTTCATCACCGAAACCCCCGGAACCGCCCACACCCTGGTGTCCAAGCATCCCGACGGCATGAAGGCCATCTTCTGGCTGCAGGGCGCGCTGGAGTTCTACGACCAGGAAGGCAAGTGGACCGAGACGCTCGATGTCTTCTGGTTCATCAAGCACTACACCAGCTACTGCGAAGCCAACGGCATCCCGATCAACAAGCAGCTGTTCATCTAGCGCCCGCCGACGCATGGGCGTTCTGGATCAATTCGACATCCGCGGCCGATCGGGCCTGGTCACCGGCGCAGCGTCGGGGATCGGCCTGGCCTATGCCGAGATGCTGGCGGAGGCGGGCGCCAGGGTCACCCTGACCGACATCGACGGCGAGGGCGCGCAGCGCGAGGCTGAGCGGCTGCGGGCTTCAGGCGCCGATGCGCGGGCGGCGGTGTTGGACGTGGCGGACCGGGCGGGCATGACCGCCGTTTTCGACGCTCACGCAAAGGCCTACGGCGGCCTGGACATCTGCTTCGCCAACGCTGGCATCGATCCCGGCGCAGGTTTCTGGAACCCCGAGGGCCGACGCAACGACGACGGTCAGATCGACACCATGGACCCGGCCCGCTGGGACCGGACGATCTCGATCAACCTGACCGGGGCGTTCAACACCTTCCGCGAAGCCGCCCGGCTGATGAAGCCGCAGGGCAGGGGCTCGATCATCGCCACCTCGTCCAACGCTGCGGTATTCAACGAGCCGATCGTCGGCATGCCGTACATGCCGGCTAAGGCGGGCGTGGCGCATATGGTCCGCCATCTGGCGCTGGAGCTGGCCGAGTACGGCGTACGGGTCAACGCCATCGCGCCCGGGCCCTTCGTCACCAATATCGGCGGCGGCTGGCTCAAGGACCCGGTGGTGCGGGCGGCGTGGGATTCCAGCGTCCCGCTGGGGCGGATCGCCGAGACCGACCAGATCAAACCGTTGGCTCTCTATCTGGCGTCCGACGCCTCATCCTACATGACCGGCGCCCATGTGGTGATCGACGGCGGGGCCATGATCGGCAGCCTGGGCGCGCGCGCATGAAGGCGGCGGTCTTCCACGGCCTTGGCCGCAAGCTCTGCGTGGAGACGGTCCCCGATCCGGAGCCGGGTCCCGGCGAGGTGGTGGTCAAGGTCGGGCGCTGCGGCATCTGCGGCTCGGACCTGCATATGACCGAGGACCCGATGTTCGGCATCCCTCCCGGCGCCGTGCTCGGCCACGAATTCGCCGGCGAGGTGGCGGCGGTCGGCCTGGGCGTGGAGCGCCTGCAGGTCGGCGACCGGGTCTCCGTGCCGCCCATCAAGGGCTGCGGCCACTGCGCGACCTGCCTGGCGGGAGAGCCTGCCTGGTGTCTTGAGATGAGCCTGATCGGCGGCGGCTATGGCCAATATGCCCTGGCCCTGGAGCGGCAATGCGTGCGCCTGCCCGGTTCCGCCAGTCTGGCCGACGGCGCTCTGATCGAACCCCTGGCGGTGGCCCTGCACGGGGTGATGAAGTCGGGGCTGCAGCCGGGCGACAAGGTGGTGATCCTGGGCGCGGGCCCGATCGGCCTGGCCACCGCCTTCTGGGTGCGCCGGATGGGCGCCGGCGCCGTGGTCATCACCGACCTAGAGCGCTTCCAGGAAGAGCGGGCCATGACCATGGGCGCCACAGCCTTCGTCGCCGGCGATGAAGATCATGTGGTCCAGGCTGACCGCATCCTGGGCGGCAAGGCCGACATCGTCTTCGAATGCGTCGGCGTGCCCGGCATGATCGCCCAGAGCGTGGAGCATGTGCGCGTGCACGGGACGGTGCTGGTCCAGGGTCTGTGCACCCGGCCCGACAGCTTCATCCCTTTCAAGGCTCTGTCCAAGGAGGCGCGCATCCAGTTCGCCGCCTTCTTTAAGACCCAGGAATACGAGGCGTCGCTGGACGCCTTGTCGGCGGGCGCTGTGGAGCCGCGCGCCCTGATCACCGACACCATCACGCTGGATCAGCTGCCCGATACCTTCGAGGCGCTGCGCAAGCGGACCCATCAGTGCAAGGTGATGGTGGCGCCGTAACGACCACCAGGACGGACAAACGCTCCGGCGACAGGGGCGGACAGGGAGAGGCGATGACTGAGCAGCGGAATAGCGGGCGCTACCAGGTGATGCTGGTGCTGCTGCTGAGCCTGAACTTCGGGGTGCTGTTCTTCGACCGCAACGCCCTGAACTTCCTGATGCCCTACGTCCAGCCGGACCTGAAGCTCAGCTTCTCGCAGGTCGGTCTGCTGTCATCCGCCCTGTCCTTCACCTGGGCCTTGTCCGGCCTGTTCGTCGGCGCCTGGTCCGACAGGGCGGGCAAGAAGAAGGTGTTCATCGTCGCGGCGGGCGTCGCGTTCTCGATCTGCTCGGTCATGTCGGGGGTCGCGAGCTCCTTCCTGATGCTATTCGGCGCGCGTCTGCTGATGGGCGCGGCGGAGGGCGCGGTGATGCCGATCTCCCATTCGCTGGTGGCCGAAGAGGTGTCGCCCGAGCGGCGGGGCCTCGGCATGGGCGTGACCCAGAACCTCGGCTCCAACTTCCTGGGATCGTTCGTGGCGCCGGTGGCCCTGACCGCCTTCGCCGTGGCCTTCGGCTGGCGTCACGCCTTCTTCCTGGCCGGCGTTCCAGGCCTGATCTGCGCCGCCCTGATCTGGTTCTTCGTCAAGGAGCCGCCGCAGGACCCCGCAGCCAACAGCCATGACCGGCTGACCTTCATGGCCACGCTGAAGTACCGCAACATGGTGCTCTGCGCCCTGATCTCGATCCTGCTGGTCTCCTATCTGGTGATCACCTGGGCTTTCATGCCTCTGTTCCTGAGCCAGGTCCGACACTTCGATCCGGGCGTCACCGGCTGGCTGATGGGCGTGCTGGGTTTGTCGGCCACCTTGGGCAGCTTCGTGGTGCCGGCCATCTCCGACCGCGTGGGCCGCCGTCCGGTGATGATCGTGATCCCCTTCCTGGGCCTGATGATCCCCTTCGGCGCCATGTACCTCGGCGGCTCGCCCTGGGCCCTGGTCCCGCTGTTCTTCTTCGGCTGGGCGCTGAACGGCATCTTCCCCCTGTTCATGGCTACCATTCCTTCCGAGACCATCCCCGCGCGCTACGTCGCTACGGCGGTCGGCTTCACCATGGGCCTGGGCGAGGTGATCGGCGGGGTGTTCAGCCCGGCGGTGGCGGGCAAGGCCGCGGACCTGGCGGGGCTGAACGCGGTGATGTGGATCCTGGCCGGCTTGGCGGTGCTGGCGGGCCTGTTGGGCATGGGCCTGAACGAAACCGCGCCCGGCAAGGTGCGCAGCGCCCTGGCGGATGCTACGGAACTTCAGCCCACCCCGGTCTGACGCGCCCGATTCCGCGCCGGCCCGGCGAAGGCAGAACGCGGGAGCCATGGCCGGTAGCCATCCATCACCGTCGAACGCAGCCCTCGGCCTGCGTCTTCAGAGCGGCGTCGCCCTGCTGCAGCAGGGGCGGATGGAGGAGGCGTGGCAGGCGCTGAACGAGGTTGTCGCCGTCGACACCAACAACGCCCTGGCTTGGCACCTGATGGGGCTGATCCTGCTGCAGGTCGGCCAGACCCAGGACGGCATCGACCTTCTGCGCCGCTCCATCGCCCTCAATCCGCGCGACGCCGCCGCCTACAGCAATCTGGGCGCCGGTCTGCGCGACGCCGGCGTCTATGACGAGGCGCTGAATGCTTCCGACAAGGCCCTGGCGCTCAATCCTTCGATGATCGACGCCCAGCTTAATCGCGCCAACGCTCTGCTCGACCTTGGCCGCCCCGCCGAAGCCTTGGCGGGTTACGACCGGTTGATCCGGCGCCAACCCTCGCACGGCAATGCCTACAACAACCGGGGCAATGCGCTGCGCGCCCTGAACCGCAACGCCGAGGCGGTGGAGAGCTTCGACAAGGCCATCGCGGCGGGCACCGATACGCCGGAGGTGCGGGCCAACAACGGCTTCGCCCACTTGGCGCTGGGCGATTACGCCCGAGGGTTCGAGCTCTTCGAGCACCGCTGGCGCAATGCGCGGATGCAGGCCTATCTGGAAAGCCGGCAGTTCGACCGGCCCTTCTGGCGCGGTGATGTCCCGCTGGCCGGCAAGACCCTGCTGCTTCACTCCGAGCAGGGTTATGGCGACATCCTGCAGTTCTGCCGTTACGCCCGCGTGGCGTCCGAGGCGGGCGCCAAGGTGATCCTGGAGGTCGAGCAGCCGCTGGTGGCCCTGATGGCGACGTTGGAGGGCGTGGATCAGGTGGTCGAGCATGGGCAACCCCTGCCGCCCTTCGATCTGCACTGTCCGCTGATGAGCTTGGCCTTCGCCTTCGGCACAACCGTGGCCACCATTCCTGGGACGACGCCCTATCTGTTCGCCGACCCTGCCAAGGTCAACGCTTGGAAGACTTGGCTCGGCGGCAAGACCCGGCCTCGGATCGGGATGGTGTGGTCCAGCGGCGTGCGGCCCGATCAGCCGGAGCTGAAGTCGGTCAACGGACGGCGCAACCTGCCTCTGGCCAAGCTGGCGGCGCTGAAGGGCCTGGATGTAGAGCTGGTCAGTCTGCAGAAGGGCCAGCCGGCGGAAGGCGAGCTCGACGCACTGGGCGTGGCCTCCTGGGACGGGCCGCCGATGGCGAATCTAGCCGCCGAAATCCGCGACTTCGCCGACACCGCCGCCCTGATCGCCAACCTCGATCTGGTCCTGACCGTGGACACCTCCACCGCTCACTTGGCCGGAGCGCTGGGTGCGCCGGTGTGGATCATGAACCGGTTCGACGCCTGCTGGCGCTGGTCGCCGGTCGGTCCCAAGAGTCTCTGGTATCCGACTGCCCGTCAGTTCCGGCAGCCCGAGATCGGCGACTGGGACAGCGTGCTGGCTGAAGTGAGGCTGGCCCTGGAGGAGCGGTTTGCGGCCTGAGCGCCTGTCCGCCGCAGCTCTCGCCATCGCCCTCGCCGCTGTCGGGGGCGCGGCTCACGCCACCCCCTTCGCCATCCGCACCGCCGGCGCCGACACCGCCATCGCCATCGACCTCGGCTCGATCACCCGTTTCCGCAGCTACAGGATCGCCTGGACCTACGAGTTCTTCCGCTCCGGCGCCGGTCTGATGAGCAAGCGCATGCAAATCATGGCCACCCGCGAGATGGTCGACTGCAGAACCCGCCAGAACATCGACCTGCAGACTGTCCGCTACATGGCCGACGGGGCCGAGCTCAGCCGGATCGGGCGCGAGGCGCACTGGAAGATCAGCCTTCGCGGCTCCAACAGCGACTATCTGGTCGGGGTCATCTGCGATGGGGTAGACCCGGCCTGGAAGGCGTCGCGCGTCCCGACCGTGTTCGATCTCTACCGGGCCACTTGGCGGCGTTAGGCCGCGAAGCCCTTGGACCGCAGATAGGCGCCAACGTCCGGGTCACGTCCTCGGAAGCGACGGTAGGCTATCGCCGGATCGACTGTGTTGCCCACGCTCATGATGTCGTCCAGCAGCCGCTTGGCGGTGGCCGGGTCGTAGGCGTCGCCGGTCTCGGTGAAGGCTTCGAAGGCGTCGTGGTCGAGCACCTCGGCCCACAGGTAGGAGTAGTAGCCTGCCGCATAGCCGTCGCCCTGGAAGATGTGGCCGAACTGGGCGGTGCGGTGGCGCATGACGATCTCGACCGGCATGTCGAGCGCGGCCAGCGTCGCCTTCTCGAAGGCGTCGGCGTCGATCGGCGCATCGTCCGGCCCCTGCGGCGCGGTGTGCAGCTTCATGTCGACGATGGCGGCGGCCAGATATTCGGTCACCTGGAAGCCGGTGTTGAAGGTCTGGGTCTTGAGTATCTTGTCGACCAGATCGGTGGGGATAGGCCGCCCGTCGGAATCCACTGCGAAGCGGCTCAGCACCTCATGGGTCGACAGCCAGTTCTCGTTTAGCTGCGAGGGAAACTCCACGAAGTCGCGCGCGACGTTGGTGCCCGACAGGCTCGGGTAGGTCACCTCGGAGGTCATGGCGTGCAGGGCGTGGCCAAACTCGTGGAACAGGGTGATCGCGTCGTCCCAGGAGACCAGCACCGGCTGGCCGGGCGGCGGCTTCACGAAGTTGGTGTTGTTCGACACGATGGCCGCGACGGGGGCGTCCATGGTCTCCTGCGAGCGGTACTGCTCCATCCAGGCGCCCGAGCCCTTGATCGCTCTGGCGTAGGGATCGAAGTACCAGAGGGCCACGTGGCCGCCGGCGGCGTTCTTGACCTCGTAGACCGACATCGCGGGGTCGAACACCGGGACCTGATCGACCTTGGCGAAGGAGAAGCCGTAGAGGCGGGCGGCGGCCCAGAACATGCCCTCGCGCAGATGGTCCAGCTGCAGGTAGGGCTTCACCTGCTCCATATCGAGGTCGTACTTCGCCTTGCGCACCTTCTCTGCATAGTAGCGGTAGTCCCAGGCGGCGATGGGTTCGGCGCCGGCCAGGACCTGCATGGCGGCCACCTCCTCGCGCGCCCGGCCGCGGGCGGCGGGCCAGACCTGCATCATCTGTTCCATGGCCCGATCGGGCGTTGCGGCCATGCAGTCCTGCAGCTTCCAGGCGGCATAGTTGGCGAACCCCATCAGGGCGGCCTTCTCGCCGCGCAGCTTCAGGATGCGGGGGATGATGGTCTTGGTGTTGTCGTTACCGTCGCCGTTGTCGCCGCGGCTGTAATAGGTGCGCCAGATGCTTTCGCGCAGGTCGCGCCGGTCTGCGTAGGTCAGGAACGGGTCCATCCAGGAGCGGGTGTTGGGAATGGCGTATTCGCCCGGTCGCCCCCTGTCCTCGGCCTCCGACGCCGCCGCCTGGCGCATCGAGGCCGGCAAGCCCGAGAGGTCCGCCTGCTTCAGATAGAGGACATAGCCCGCCTCGTCGGCCAGCAGATTGGCGCCGAACTTGGAATAGAGACCGGCCAGCTCCTGGTTGATGGTGGTGACGCGGGCCTTGGCCTCGGCGTCCAGCTGCGCGCCTTCCTTCACGAAACGGGTCCAGTGCACCCAGGTCAGACGCTGCTGTTCGGGGGTCAGGCCGGCGGTCTCGCGCTTCTGGTAGACGGCGTCGATACGGGCGAACAGGGCGGAGTCCTGCACGATCTGGTCGCTGAAGGCCGCCAGCCGCGGCGCCATCTCGGTCTCCACCGCCTGCATCTCGGGCGTTTTCACGCTGCCGGTCCAGACGTTGTAGAGGGTCGAGACGCGGTCCAGCGCATGGCCGCACCGTTCCAGGGCGGCGATGGTGTTGGCGAAGGAGGCGGGTTCGGGGTTGGCCGTGATGGCCGCGATCTCGGCCAGGTTCAGCCGCATGGCGTCTTGGAGGGCCGGTTTGAAGGCGTCGACCTTGACCCGGTCGAAGGGGATCAGACCGCCGTGGAGCCCGGTCCAGTCGGACAGCAGGGCGGAGACGTCCGGGTCTGGGGTGGTCATGGGCGGCGTCCTAAGCAACAGACCGCCGGGATAGTCCTATATCGGGGATTTTACGAGCGAAACGGGGGAGGCCGAAGCCTCCCCCAAACGCCTGTTCCCTACTAGCGGAACAGAGACAGCATGATGCTGGTGGACTGGTTGGCGATCGAGAGCGCCTGGACACCCAGCTGCTGCTTGGTCTGCAGAGCTTGGAGGGTGGCGCTTTCGGAAGCCATGTCGGCGTCCACAAGGTTGGAGATACCCGTGGTAAGCGAGTTTTGCAGGCTGCCCACGAACTTCAGGTGGCTGGACAGAGCGTTCGAACCGGTCCCGAGCTTGGTCAGCGAGGTGTTCACGTTGGTCAGGTCGGTGTCGATCGTCGCGATATAGGCGCTCGCGGCGCCGGCGGTGGCGAAGGACGCCGTGGCCGACAGGGTGACGTTGCCGCCGCCCAGGGACAGATCCTGAGCCAGGACGGTGATCTTCGACGTACCCTTGTCGTTGGCCAGGGCGGACAGCGTGGTGCCGGCCGACTTGACCATGTTGATGCCGTTGAAGTCGGCGTTAGCCACGACGTTCTTGATCTGGTCGCGCAGGGACTTGAAGTCTTCGTTCAGGGCGGTCCGGCTGGTGGTGTCCAGCGAGCTGTCGGCGGCGGCAAGAGCCTTCGCCTTCATTTGCGTCAGCAGATCGGAAACCTGCTGGCCGGC